>NZ_JAMYMA010000012.1:0-77500 GCF_040318275.1 Mesorhizobium sp. M1217
GAATCGGTGATTGCAACGTCACCACCGTGCCATGGCCGCTCGCCCTTCAGAGCAAGCGCCGTTCTCTCTCCAAAACTTTTTGCAGAACCTTCAGGACACTATCGTCCCGCCAGCATCTCGCGGCTTAGTAAGCCCTCAAGCCGCCTCAGCCAAACACTTCGCACAGGTGCCGCGGAACTCGATCACCGCCTTCTTGGCGGCGAAGCCGGTCGAGCGCACCCATTCGTCGAGCCGGTGGCCGACATCGTGGTCGGAGAACTCGGTCACCTGGCCGCAGCTGTCGCAGATGGCAAACGCCGTCATCGAATGGCTGTGGTCGTGCGGCTCGGCACAGGCGACGAAGGAATTGAGGCTTTCGAGCCTGTGCACGAAGCCGGACTTCACCAGCGTGTCGAGCGCCCGATAGACCTGCAGCGGTGCACGAAAACCGCGCTCGCGCAATTGGTCGAGCAACGTATAGGCGCTGAGCGGCCCGCTGGCGGCCTCGAGTTTCTCGAGAACGCAAAGCTGGTTCTTCGTCAGTACATCCCTTGCCGCCATGATCCCGTTCCAAGCCGCTCCGTGCCGATCACTGCCAGTTCGCATGCAATTCGACCTCTTGCACTGAGATAGCGACGAACTGCTATTTTTGCTACTGTTTCTATTCGCAGCCGGTGGTCGGCTGGCCGGCGGCGCCATATTCAAAATACTGACAAAATCGTCAGCCAGGCTGGCTGTGCTTGGAAATTCGATCGGGCTTGGGGAAGCAACCATGATCAAAGTGACGCGGCGGACGCTGCTTGCCGGCACGTCTGCGCTGGCCGCTGCCGGCCTGGTGCCGTTTCGGGCATTCGCAGCGGCGCGCACCTACCATGCGCTGCTTGTTGCCTGCACCGATTACCCGAACCTGCCGAAGAAAAACTGGCTGATCGGACCGAAAAACGATGCCGGCCTGGTGCGCGATTACCTCCTGGGGAACACGCCCGCGCCGGTAAAATTCCTGGCCGAAAACGTCACGCTGCTCGCCAAGGATGTCGAAGGCGCCAACGGACCGCCGACACATGCGGCGATCAAGGCAGCACTCGCCGACCTTGCCGCCAAGGTCCAGCGTGATGATTTCGTCTATCTGCATTTGTCCGGTCACGGCGCGCAACAGCCCGCGGCGACCAAGGGCGACGAGACCGACGGCCTCGACGAAATTTTCTTGCCGTCCGACATCGACAAATGGGTCAACCGCGAACAGGGCGTGCCCAATGCGCTGGTCGACAACGAGATCGGCACCGCGCTCGACGCCATTCGCGACAAGGGCGCCTTTATCTGGGCCGTGTTCGACTGCTGCCATTCCGGCACGGCGACGCGCGCCGCCGAGGTCGACGACGAGCTGGAACGCAAGGTCGAGTTCGCCGATCTGGTCGGCGGCGACGATGCTGCCAGGGCGGCTGCGGTGAAAGCCTATGACGGGATTGCGTCGGCCGCGCCGCGCGGCTTTGACGAGGACGGGCAGCGCAAGCCGGCCTTCAAGCTGGCGCCGACCGGCGCCGAGCCGACCACCAAGGGTAGATTGGTCGCCTTCTACGCGGCGCAGACGGTGGAGACGACGCCTGAGATGCCGCTGCCCAGGGGCACGGCCGATGCGCCGCGTTTCGGGCTGTTCACCTTCACCATCCTGTCGAAACTGGCCGAGAACCCCAACATCACCTACCGCCAGCTCGGCCAGGCCGTGCTGCAGCAATATTCGGCGGACGGCCGCACCCGGCCAACGCCGCTGTTCGAGGGAGAACTCGACGCACGCGTCTTCGGCACCGACAAGACCGATGCGGTCATGCAATGGCCGATCGTCGTCAAGGACGACAAAGCCACCATCGGCGCCGGACTGCTGCATCGCCTCACCCCCGGCAGCAAGCTGGCAATCTTGCCGTCGGCGCTGTCGCCGCTGTCCGAGGCGCTTGGTTATCTCCAGGTGCGATCGGCAAAGAACCTGGAGAGCCGGGTCCAGCCGGTCGAGTTCGGCGGCAAGCCGGCGCTCAAGCTGGCTGACATCCCCGCCAATGCCTATGCCCGGCTCGCCGAGCTCGCCGTCGACTACAAGCTCGTGGTCGCGCGGCCGGCAGCGGCCAAAGGCCTCGAGAAAGAGGCTGCGCTGGCGAACTCGGTTCTCGACGATTTGGCGGCCAGGGAGAACTCAGGGTTCCACATCGCGCTGGTCGAGCCGGGCAAGAGCGCAGATCTGCGTCTCGCCGTGCTGCGCGAGAATGCCATTGCCGGCGCCGCAGAAGACGCCACCGACGCGCCGGCGCTGTGGTTCCTGCCAGCTTCGGGCGACATGACGCTCAAGGATGGCAGCAAGCCGCCGCTGATCGTCATTCATCCGGACGGCCGCGAAAAGCTGATCGACGCCGCGGCCAGGAACCTGACGAAAATCTTCCGCGCCATCGGCCTGTCGAGGCTGGCCGCCGCTTCGGATTATCGGCCGGAAGAGGTCGACGTCGAGTTCCGGATCAAGCGTCTGGACAGTGACGCGCTGCAGCCTATCGAGCCGTCGACGGTGCCGCGTGTTTCGCCCGACGATCAGGTGCATGTGCTGGTCTGGAACGGCTCGACCAACCTGGTTGACATCAACGTGCTCTATGTCGGCTCCGACTATTCCATCCAGCATTTTCTTGCCGAGCGCCTGACCGAGGGCGCCGTGCTCGAGGAAGGCCTGTTCAAATTCACCGACACCAGCTTCGGCATGGAGCAGATGATCGCCGTCTTGACCGAGGCGCCGCCGCAGAGCGAGAAGCAGGACCTGAGCTTCCTGGCGCAAGCGGGGGTTGTCTCGGTAACGCGCGGACTGGGACAGCCAAGTTTCTCCGATATGCTGGCCGATATCGGCATGGCGCCGGCGACGCGGTCGGCCATGCGGCTCACCGACGACAAGGCATCGAAGGGCGCCGTGATGATCTTCCCGATGGAGACGGTGCCGCGCGCCTGAGGCGGGATCAAGCGCCCGGCCAGGCCTCTTGCCTGATCGGCTGATAATGAACATTCTTCGACCGCCGCTGTCGGCGGCCGAACGGAACGGATGAGGGCGTTCGTGAACAGGATGGTATTTTCGTGGCGCGCAACAACCGCCGGCCTTGTCGCCGGGCTGTTGCTGGCCGCCAATGCCTCGGCGGACGAGATCTGCGGCCTTTGCGCCAAGGAGGTCGTCATCAACTCCGAACTGGCGAGTTGCTTTCTCGATCAGTACGACCAGATCGCCAAAACCGGCAACACCGCCGTCGTCGTCGATCTCAGCAGCTGCACCTCACGCGGCGTGGTCGAGCCGTTGCCGTCGCCTGGCAAGCCGCAGGTGGAGCCTGACGTGCAGTTCATCGTTTCGCGGGCGCAGCTGGATTGCCTGAAGAAGAAGCTGGAGACGCCGGGCATCGTGCTCGATCCGTCAGCTATCATCGAACTGGACAGCTGCGGATGACGAAAGCAGGGAGCGACGCAACGCAGCAGGCAGGGGCGGCGCCGGTACCGCAAAAGAAGCCGGCGTCACTGCCGGAAACCGTCGAAGGCCTGCCTTGGGTGAGCAATCACGAGGTCAAGAAGGAGGCGAACCCGTTCACCGATCGCGACTGGCGCATGCTTGTCTATGCCTGGTCCGGATTGCTGGTACGGCTGGCGATCATCTTCACCTTGATCTTTTCGGTCTACCAGTTCCTGGCAAACCAGGAGCAGAAGCGTGTCGAACAGACGATGTCGCTGGTCGAGCTCTGGGAAAGCAAGGATTACCAGCAGGCGCAACGGGCCCTCAAGCAACGCCTGGCGACGCTCAATGCCAAATACGGCAATCTGCTCAGCGCCAATCCCACGCCGACCGAGGAACAGGTCTATCGGCAACGCATCGGCATCGAGGCGACGAGCGCAACCGGCGGCGACATGCCGCTTGCCGAGTTCAGCGACAATTTCGACCGCATCGTCTATTTCCTCAACCGTCTTTCCTTCTGCGTCAAAGGCAGGCTTTGCTCGCGTCAGGTCGCCGACTCGTATTTCCGCGACTATGCCGCCTCGTTCTGGAGCTATTTTGCCGGCTATATCGACAAGGAGCGCAAGGCCGGTTCGCCGACCTTCGCCCTGCCAATCGAGAACTATGTCCGCCAGGCGCCACCCCCGGCCCAATCCAGATAATCCCCGAAAATGCGAAAGCCGGCGACGGAAATGCTCCGCCGCCGGCTTTGATTGGAGCATTTTGCAGCCAAGTGTGATCATATTTGGCGTCGCAGAAATGCCGCTAAAATAGATAACCCGCCCCGATGATCGCGGCGCGCACTCTGCAGGCCTATTTGTACAGGCTGTTGATCCACTGGACGTTGATGGCGTTCAGGCGCACGGCGGTATTGGCATCCGGGCTCTCGGCCACGTTCACGCCGGTGATGACGCGCTGCTTGGAGCCATTGTCATAGGCATAGACCGAGCTGCCGCTCGAACCTGGATACGTGTCGCAGTCGTACTGGAAATACTCGGTGGCGATGTTTTCGGCGTGCACTTCGCAGGTCGCCTTCCACATCGTGCCCATCGGCTTGTCGCCGGGATAGCCAATGATGTTGGCGGTGAAATCGCCGAGATCCACATAGTTGGCATAGCCCAGCCAGCCGAGATTGGTGCCGACATCCTGCTTGAGAGTGACGATGCCGAGATCCCACGGCACGACAGAGCCGTAAAAGCCTTGGTAATTGTCGATGAAGCCCTGGACGATATAGGCGCTTTCATAGGTGAAGGCGCCGAACGGAGCGTCGTCGGCGGTCTTGCCATTGAGAGCCGGCACGAACAGGATATCGTCGAGCCAGGCCTTGTCCTCGTGGCTGTAGAGGCAGTGCGCCGCGGTGAGCACCGTGCGCGGGCCGATCAGTGTCGCCGAGCAGCTGCCATAGCTGCCGCTCTTCGATTTGCCTTCGAGATAGCCGATCGCGGTGAACGGGTAGGTTTTGGTATTCTTGATCTGCTCGCGGTCGTCCGTCCCGAACACCTGGCGGCCGGCCTCTTCGCCTCCGCTTAGTCCGGAATTATCGGACTTCTGCCCGTCGGCGGGCGCGTTCATTTCCTTGATGACAAGGTCCTTCAGCGTCTCGTTCGGGTCGATCTTGATGTCCTTGCCATCGGCGGAGCGGCCGACGATGCCATAAGATTTGACTGCCGTTGCTTCGTCGGCGAGCGGCGCGGCGCGGTTGGCCTCGTCGTCGGTCAGTTTCGGCGGGGCGATCGGTTTCGCCCGGCCGGGCTTGTAATCGCCCGATGTCACGTCCCGCATGCTTTCGCCGTTGCCAGCATTGGCGGAGCCTGGATCGGCAGCCAAGGCAGGAACCGCCCACATTGCGGTGGAAAGCAACGCGGACGCAATAATGCTATGTGTCAGTTTTGTCATGGTGAGACTCTCCCAAAAGTCAGCAAGGACTGGATCAAGATAGAGAAATATTGTCGAGATCGTGGTGGTGACGAAAAATGAAATTGGTTGCCGGCGCCTTTACCGGGCCATTATTCAGTGCAGCCAGTTTAGGTCCCCGCCAAAAATGCCCGCAACGGTATACTGCCTAAATTAATCCAACATTGGCAATGACAAATTGCTTTCACATAGCCCGTGGGGGGCTATAGGATTTGGGCGGGCTTGGTTCGACAGCACGATTAGCAAAAGTGGTGCTCGGTTTTGTGACGGATCGCGCTCCGCCTTGGAGCATGATCTCACCGGCCGGTTCCATTTCAGTGGATCATGCGTCGGTGGCTGACCTGTCGGAATATTGTCTCAGGGGGTTCGAGGTGAAGATCATCCATAGGTTCAGACCGATTGCCGCCGCCGCGCTGCTCGGCATCGCGGCGGCCTTGCCGGTCGTTGATTCCGTTCATGCCACGGACGCGGCCGCCCGGCCGGAGGCGGCGATCTCGCCGATGAAACGCGTGGCCGAGGCCAGGGCAAAGGCCAGGGCGGAGAACCCCGACGGCGCCGATCGCGTCTACGGCGGCAAGCAGGCCGAGACGGGCGCCTACCCGTTCCAGGTGGCATTGCTGACCACGGGCAAGCTGGACAAAAGCCCGGCCTCGCAGGCGAATGCGCAGTTCTGCGGCGGCAGCCTGATCGCGCCGCAATGGGTGCTGACCGCGGCGCACTGCCTCAATGACGACGGCGAGCCGATTTCGCCTGATGTGGTCACCGTGCTCACCGGCGCCACCGATCTCAGCGAGGGCAAGCGCTACAAGGCGGTGGAGATCATCGTCAACGAGGGCTACAGCGAGCAGACGCTGGACAACGATCTCGGCCTGATCCGGCTGGCCGAGCCGGCCGATGCCCCGACCATCAAAATTGCCAGTGAGCCGACCCCCGACGCCGGCAAGACGACAGTCACCGGCTGGGGCAAGATGCAGGACGGAACATTTCCCACCGCGCTGATGGTCGCCGACCTGGACCTCCAGCCGAACGCAACCTGCAACAGCGGCATCAAGGCGATTTATGCGCATGATTTGAAAGCAGCGCTCGGCGAGCTCGCCCGCCGCATGCGTTATTCGGAAAGGGGCATCGAGGCGGCCGCCAACGCGATTGCTGCCGACATGGCGGATCCGCTGACCGGCAACATGATCTGCGCCGGAACGGCCAGCGGCGAGCGCGACGCCTGCAATGGCGACAGCGGCGGACCGCTGTTCATGACCGGCGCCGATGGTCCGGTGCAGGTCGGCGTCGTCAGCTGGGGCGAAGGTCCGGCCGACGGCGGCACCGCCTGCGGCCACAAGAACGCCTACGGCATCTACACGCGGCTGGCCAATTACACCGGCTGGATCGAGGAGAAGATGAAAAGGGCAGCGCCCGTGCCCGCAGCACCCAAAGCCCTCGGCACGGCGCAGAAGCCGGCGACCCCCTGACCGGCGTCACCCGCTGAACGAACGAACGGCGCGAGCAATCCCGCCGCTTCTGCCCGGAAACTTTTGGTCGGAACTAGAACCAGCGATCGCGGCGCTGGTCTGTGGCGGCCAAGGCGAGGCCCAGTAGCGCCCCTACGGCCGCTCCGAGTATGAATGCGGACGATACTGTGCCGGGATTCTCCTGGACGACCCCGGAAACCGTCTGCGCCCTGTTGCGCAGGGCTTGCGCCGTCCGGGACGCGCGGTCAGCAGCGCTGTCATACCAGTCGCCGGCCTCTTCGATCGCCTCTTCCGCGCGTTCGGCCAAGGTCCGATTGATCTTGCTGATCTCACGCCTCAGCTGCGCGACCTGCTTCTCCAGGGCTTCCTGAGCTTCACGTTGAGTCATCTTGGGTGCTGCGGATTCGTTCGGGTCGTCGGCCATGGTAATCTCCTTTGCGGAAGGCTCGGCTCAACGGTCGGCCCACTGTGCAGGTTCCTCGGCAAAACGATTCTGTCCGGTGTTTGTTCGGTGAGAACCCGGGATTTGTTCGGCATGTGTGCGAATTCGGCATCAACATCGGATCGTTCCAGCGCTCCCCGCGTTGGTGAAAACGCCACAAGGGAGGAACCGCCATGGATGACGATCGACATGAAAAAATTCGGCAGCGAGCCTATGAAATCTGGGTGCGCGAAGGCCGCCCGCACGGCGAACATGAGCGTCATTGGCAGCAGGCGAAGCGAGAGCTTGACCTCGACGACGCGGATCGCGGTCCGGCTGGAGTGATCGCCAGTTCCGACGTTCTGACGGTCGAGGCACTGGCGATGCGCACCGGGATAACCGGTGATCAGGCGCAAGAGCTGATCGACAGGCTCGGCAACGACAGAGCCGCACTCGAAGAAGCCGCGCGGAACCTCAAGGCAGCCGAAAGTTAGCCGCTGGCCACCGTGTCGAAGACAGCTATCAGTTTGCGCTGCCGCGTCTTTCGATGAAAACGGACCGCGGACCGTCTTCGCCTACTTCCTTGGCGGCCCCTTGCGCTCGGCCGACGTCGCCCAGAGATTGATGTCCGACTCGCGTGCAAAGGTGTCGATCTCGGCGAGCTCGGCATCGCTGAAGTCGAGCGTCTCGAGCGCGCCGACGCAATCCACGACCTGTTCCGGCCGGCTGGCGCCGATCAGCGCCGACGTCACCCTGCCCCGGCGCAACACCCAGGCCAGCGCCATCTGCGCCAGCGTCTGGCCGCGGCGACGGGCGATGACGTTCAGCGCCTCGATATTTGCGATCGATTTGTCGTTGATGAATGCCGGGCGCAGCGACTTGCCCTGGCTGGCGCGGCTGCCATCGGGGATGCCGCCGAGATATTTGTCGGTCAGCATGCCTTGTGCCAGCGGCGAGAACACGATGGAACCGACGCCAAGCCCCTCGAGTGTATCGAGCAGGCCGTCGTCCTCGACCCAGCGGTTAAGCATCGAATAGCTCGGCTGATGGATCACGCAAGGCGTGCCGAGCTGCTTCAAAATGTCGGCGGCTTCGCGGGTGCGCTGTGAATTATAGGAGGAAATGCCGGCATAGAGCGCCTTGCCCGAGCGCACCGCGTGATCGAGCGCGCCCATCGTCTCTTCCAGAGGGGTGTCGGGGTCGAAGCGATGGGAATAGAAGATGTCGACATAATCGAGCCCCATCCGCTTCAGGCTCTGGTCGAGGCTGGCCAGCACATATTTGCGGCCGCCCCATTCGCCGTAAGGTCCTGCCCACATTTCGTAGCCGGCCTTGGTCGAGATGATCAGCTCGTCGCGATAACCGGCAAAGTCCGTCCGCAGGATCTCGCCAAAGGCCCGCTCCGCCGAGCCGGGCGGCGGGCCGTAATTGTTGGCGAGATCGAAATGCGTGATGCCGAGATCGAAGGCCTTGCGCGTGATTGCCTGCTTGGTTCTATGCGGCGTGTCGTCGCCGAAATTGTGCCACAGCCCGAGCGAGATCGCCGGCAGCTTCAGGCCGGACCGCCCGCAGCGATTGTAGACCATCTTTTCGTAGCGGTTCTCGGCGGGAACATAGGGCATGGGAAATCCTCATATCGAAACGAGCCCGACGGCTGTCGCCGCGACGCACGGCAGCCGAGCCTTCCGCACCTTTAGCCTCTCCCCGCGCAAACGGGGAGAGGCTTTTACGGTGCTTGGGAGGTGCGCCGCCTACTTCGTTTTCTTCTTCGCCAGCAGCTCCTTCGCTGCCTTGACGCCGAGTGCCGCGGGCCGCTCGCAGCTGGTCTGCATGGCGACGAACTTTCCGGTCTCGCCAGAACGCAACAGGCCGGTCATGACATCGACGGCATGCAGCGCCAGTTCCATCGAGCAGCGGTGCGGCCGGCCTTCGGTAATCGCGATCGCCATGTCGGCAAGGCCGGCGGTGCGGTAGTTGGCCATCATGCCATGCGAATGCATCTCGTTGGGCACGCCGAACGGATGCCGCCATTTCGGCAGCTTCTTCACCGGCTTGGCGGCCTCGGTGTAGCGCACCTCGCCGCCGAAGAAATTCGGATCCGGCACGAACACCGTGCCTGCCTCGCCATAGAGCTCCATCGGCGCGTGGCCATGGCTCCAGACATCCCAGCTGGTGTTGAGCGTCACCACGGCGCCGTTCTCGAATTCCAGCACGCCATGGATCGTCGTCGGCGTGGAGACCGGGATCTTTTCGCCGGCGCGCGGCTTCGAGCTGATGATGCGTTCCGTCATCGGGATCGAAGCAAAAGCCGCGACCTGCTTCACCGGCCCGATCAGCTGGATCAGGTTGGTGATGTAATACGGTCCGATATCGAGCACCGGCCCGGCGCCCGGCTGGAAGAAGAAGTCCGGATTGGGGTGCCAATGTTCCATCCCATGGCTCATCACATGACAGGTGCCGCTGGTGATCCTGCCGAGCCTGCCGGTGTCGATCAGGTCGCGGACAAGCTGGTGCGCGCCGCCGAGGAAGGTGTCGGGCGCCGAACCGATGCGCAGCCCCTTGCTTTCGGCCCGTTTCTTCAGGTCGAGCCCTTCCTTGACCGAGAGCACGAAGGGCTTCTCCGAATAAACATGCTTGCCGGCGTCGAGAATCTGCTTCGACACCTCGTAATGCACCGCCGGAATGGTCAGGTTGACGATGATGTCGATATCGTCGGCCTTGAGTAGCCCCTCGACGGTCTCGGCGCGCAGCTTGAACTCTTTTGCCCGCGCTTTCGCCGCTTCCATGTTGATGTCGGCGCAGGCGCGCATCTCGATGCCACGGAACAGCGGCGCCAGCGAGAAATACGCCTTCGAGATGTTGCCGCAGCCGATGACGCCGATGCCAAGTTTTGTTGCCATGCTGGTGTGCTCCTAATAGGTCTTGGCGGCTGCGATCGAGCGGCGGGCGAAGCGCGCGATGTCGTTGGGGTTGTCCTGTTCCATGACGTAGTATTTTGCAGCGCTTTTGGCGCGCAGCGCCTTGATCAGGCCGGGCCAGTCGATGGTGCCGTGGCCGACGTCGGACCAGCCGTCCTCGTCGAGGCCCTCGCCCGCCTTGGCCATGTCCTTGACGTGGACGGCGACGATGCGCTTGCCGTGCTTCTCGATCCAGGGCAGCGGATCGACGCCGCCGCGCACCACCCAGGCGACATCCATCTCCCAGCCGACGTCGGGCGCGGAGGAAAGGATGTGGTCTTGCGGCACCGAGCCGTCGGCGAGCGCCTTGAACTCGAAATCATGGTTGTGCCAGGCAAAGCCATAGCCGGCTTTCTTGGCCGTCTCGCCGACCTTGGCCAGGCGTTCGCCGAAGCCGCGCCAGCCGGCTGTGTCAGCCGGCCTGAACTCGGCGTTCAGGAACGGGCAGATGAGCAGCGTGATGCCGAGCGCGTCGGCCGTCCTGCGCACGCCGTCGAAATCCTTCTCAAGCGCGTCGATCGAGAAGTGCCCGGTCGGCATGGCAAGGCCGTTCTTGTCGAGTTCGGCACGGAATGCCTTGGGATCGTCATAGACACCACCGAACCCTTCGACTTGGCTGTAACCAAGCTCGCCCAGCATCTTGAGCACGCCCTCCCAGGGCTGGAAATTGCGGGCACTGTAAAGTTGGAATGACCAGTTCATCGTCTCTGTCCGTTTTCTTGTGGATGGTTAGTTTTGGGGGATGAGTCTTGGGGGGAATGGAAGAGTCTTGGGTGGCTAGATCTGCTCTAGAGGCGGTTACCTGTGGCGGCGTCGAACAGCGAGGCGCGCATCGGATCAAAACCGATGCCGACCGCCTCGGCGTTGTTTGGCGTGCGCTCGGCTGTCACCCGTACCGTGAAATTCTGGCCGCCGAGCTTCAGCCAGACCAGCGTGTCGGAACCCATGGGCTCGACGACCTCGACACTTGCCGTGGCTGCGAATGGCCATCCCGTGCCGCTGTTGAACGCGACGTGCTCGGGGCGAATGCCGAACACGGCCGGCCCCGGCACCGGGTCCTTCTCGAAAGCATAGGTGGCAAGCGGAATCCGTACATCCTCGGCGACGAAGTGCCAGTCGCCGTCCGCCTGCTCCAGCCTGCCGTCGAGGAAGTTCATCGCCGGCGAGCCGAGGAAGCCGGCGACAAACCGGTTGACCGGCCGGTTATAGATGGTCTGCGGTGCATCGAGCTGCTGGATGACGCCGCCCTTCATCACCGCGATGCGGTCGGCCAGCGTCATCGCCTCGATCTGGTCGTGGGTGACGTAGATCATGGTGTTCTCGAGCTTGCGATGCAGCAGCTTTATCTCGACGCGCAATTCCGCGCGCAGCTTGGCGTCGAGGTTGGAGAGCGGCTCGTCGAACAGAAAGACATCGACGTCACGCACAAGTGCGCGCCCGATCGCCACGCGCTGGCGCTGGCCTCCGGACAGAGCCGCCGGCTTGCGATGCAAAAGCGGCTCGATCTGCAGGATCTCGGCGGCCCGGGCGATGCGCTTGGCGATCTCGTCCTTGGCGAGGCCGGCAACGCGCAGCCCAAACGACAGGTTCTTCTCCACCGTCATCTGCGGATAGAGCGCGTAGGACTGGAACACCATGCCGATGCCGCGATCCTTGGGCTCTTCCCAGGTGACGTTCTTGCCCTTGATGAAGATGCGGCCTTCGGAAACGTCCAGCAGCCCGGCAATGCAGTTGAGCAGGGTCGACTTGCCGCAGCCGGACGGGCCGAGCAGCACGATGAACTCGCCTTCTGCGACATCGAGGTTGAGCGTCTGCAGCACCGATATCGCGCCGAAATTCAGCGACAGGTTCTGGATCGAGACGCTGGTGCCGTTTGCCCCGCTGCTGCCGTTTACCTCAACACTGCCGTTTGCGTTCATCGCCATCATCCTTTCACCGCGCCGGCGGCGATGCCGCGCACAAACAATTTTCCGGACAGGAAATAGACGATCAGCGGCACCAGGCCGGTCAGGATGGTGGCTGCCATGTTGACGTTGTATTCCTTCACGCCTTGCACCGAGTTGACGATGTTGTTGAGCTGCACCGTCATCGGATAGGTGTCGGGGCGGGTGTAGACGACGCCGAACAGGAAGTCGTTCCAGATGCCGGTCACCTGCAGGATGATGGCGACGACGAAGATCGGCAGCGACATCGGCAGCATGATGCGGAAATAGATGCCCCAGAAGCCGGCGCCGTCGACACGCGCTGCCCGGAACAGCTCCTCCGGCATGGAGGTAAAATAGTTGCGGAACAAAAGTGTGAGGATCGGCATGCCGAAGATGGAATGGACGATCACCAGGCCGCTGAGGCTGCCGTAGAGGCCAACCTCGCGCAGGATGATGACGATCGGGTAGATCATCACCTGATAGGGGATGAAGGCGCCGACGATCAGGATGATGAAGAAAGTGTCGGCCCCTTTGAAGCGCCAATTGGCCAGCGCATAGCCGTTCACCGAGGCGAGCGCGATCGACAGGATCACCGACGGGATGGTGATGCGCACCGAATTCCAGAAACCACGCGACAGTCCGTCGCAGTTGAGCCCGGTGCAGGCGCTCGACCAGGCCTTGACCCAGGGCTCGAAGGTGATCTCCATCGGCGGCGAGAAGATGTTGCCGAGACGTATCTCGGGCATGCCTTTGAGCGATGTCACCACCATCACGTAGAGCGGCAAGAGATAATAGAGCGCGACCACGATCAGCGTGCCGTAGAGGAAGATGTTGCGGCGCGAGAACGTGTGGCGCGGCTTCGGTCCGCTCGGCCCGTAGGCTTCGAGCCCGCCGGCGCCGCCAATGGCAGGCAATGAAACGGCATGGTCAGACACGCTTCTTGCCTCCGAACTCGAGATAGGCCCACGGCACGATAACGATGATCACCGACAGCAGCATCATCGTCGAAGCGGCGAACCCTTGGCCGAGGTTCTGGGCGAAGAACATGTAATCATAGACATATTTGGCCGGGACTTCGGAGGCGATACCAGGCCCGCCGCTGGTCTGGGCGACGACAAGGTCATAGACGCGAACGATGTTGGAGGCGACGATGACCAGCGTGGTGATGAAGACCGGCCGCATCATCGGTATGATGATGAACAGATAGGTCTTCCAGGTCGGTATCCCGTCGACCCGCGCGGCTTTCCAGATATCCTCGTCGATGCCGCGCAGGCCGGCCAGCATCAGGCACATTATGAGCCCGGTGCCTTGCCAGAGAGCAGCGATCAATATGCCGTAGATGACGATGCTGGAATCATAGAGCGGATTGAAGCTGAAGCTCGTCCAGCCGAGGCTGCGCACCACTGCCTGGACACCGAACTCGGGGTTGAGCAGCCACTGCCAGACGAGACCGGTGACGATGAAGGACAGGGCGAAGGGATAGAGGAAAATGGTCCGGAATGTGTCCTCGAACCGGATCTTCTGGTCGAGCAGGGCAGCAAGCAGGAAACCGATCACCAGCGAGAACACCAGCGACAGCACGCCGTAGATCAGCAGGTTCTCGATCGAGATCAGCCAGCGCGGCGTCGCCCACAGCCGGTAATACTGGTCGAGACCGACGAAGTGCAGCCGCGGCAGCAACTTGGAATTGGTGAAGGAATACAGCACCGTCCAGACGGTGCCGCCGACAAAGATCACCAGCGCGGTGAAGATCATTGGGATCGAGGCGATTTTCGCATTGAGGTTGCGAAAGAGTTGGCTGGGGCGTTCGCTCTTGCTCATCTGCACAGCCGCGCTGGATCGGGTAAGGGCGGGAGGGTCAAGAGGTCTTGACCCGAGCTCCCGACCCTGCGCTCGCAGGGGCGGGAGTGAGGCGCTTGATCGATCGCTCAATCGGCCGAACCGACGATGGCGGCGAAGCGCTTCTGCGCATCTTCCACGGTCATGTCCTGCTTGGCGAAGAACTCGGAGAACAGATCCTCCTTTTGCTTCTGCGTATCCTGCGAAAGCAGCTGGTCCGTCCAAGGCATGACATTGCCCTTGGCGAGGATTTCGAGGCCCTTCTTCATGCAGTCGTTCGCCGCCTTGAGGTCGACGTCGCCGCGCACCGGCAGCGAACCCTTCTTGAGATTGAAGGCGACCTGCGTCTTGGGATCAAGCAGCGTGTGGGCCAGCACTTCCTGCGCCTTCGATTTTTCGGGATCCTTCAGCAGCGGGAAGTAAAAAGCGTCGCCGCCGGTGGCGATCATCTCGTTGAGGCCGAGGCCCGGAAGGCAAGTATAGTCCTTGCCGGCGGTCTGGCCGGCAAGCTGGAACTCGCCCTGCGCCCAGTCACCCATGATCTGGCCGCCGGCCTTGCCGGTGATGACCAGATTGGTGGCCTGGTTCCAGTCCTGCACATTGGTGTTCTTCGCCATCTTGCGGGCGTCGTCCGCCGCCTTGAAGACCTTGGCGACTTCGGGCCCGGCGGCGAATTCCGCGTCCTTGTCCTTGTAGACCTTGAGGAAGGCATCGGTGCCGCCGACCGCCGCGAGCAGCACGTCGAAAGCGCCGGAGGCTTGCCAGGGCTGGCCGCCGACCGCGAGCGGCTGGATGCCAGCCTTTTCAAGCGCGGGCGCCGCAGCCACATATTCATTCCAGTTCTTCGGCACCGGCACGCCGGCTTTTTCGAAGGCGGCGTTCGACAGCCACAGCCACTGCCAGGAGTGGATATTGACCGGCACGCAATAAATCTTGCCGTCGAGGGTACAGCCGTCGAGCAGGCTCTTCGGCTGCACGATTTCCGTCCACTTTTCCTTGGTGGCGAGATCGGTGAGGTCGCGCATCAACCCGGCCTGCACCAATTCTTCCGCCTGCCGGCCGTGATTGAACTGGGTCGCGCCCATCGGGTCGCCGCCGGTGATGCGGCTGATCATGATCGGCCGCGCCGTGCCGCCGGAACCGGCGATAGCGCCGTCCACCCAATGATTGCCGGTTGCGTCGAAAGCCTTGGCGAGTTCGGCGACCGCTGCCGCCTCGCCGCCGGAGGTCCACCAATGGGTGACTTCCAGATCCGTCGCGGCCGCCGGGCCGGCAAATTGCAGCGCGACCGTCGCTGCCAGCGCAGCAGTCATGAGTTGGTATCGCATTTCGTTCCTCCCAGAATCTGAAACGTTACAGATTTTCGATACGGCAATTGCTTGAGGCGCGCAACCCCTCAGGCGAAGGTGGCATCAAGTTTTTTCGAAGCACGAATAAAATCGCGCGGCTCGCTGGCCTACCGCATCGCAACCAGAGAGGTTGCACCGCAAAATGGAATGCTGCGACGCCAAAAAGATCGGAAAAGCCCGTTCCAATCGCTGTCTTGCGCCGATTGCAGCGCCGCTCGTTCTGCATCTGTCACCAGTGATGTGGCAATGGTCGTGACAATCTGTAACGTTTCAGTATATAGCGGTCCCATTCGGTGAAGGCCCGCGGCGTACTCGCGGCCCGCCGATTGCCGGCCTGCCCGGCAACTGCTATGCGCCTGACGGGGCGGGACGAATGAACAGGCATCAAAAAGAGAAGGCCGACGAAGCGTCGGGGCAGGGCCGGCCGACACTGAAGACGCTCGCCTTCATGACCGGGCTGGGCGTCACCACCGTGTCGCGCGCGCTGAAGGACGCGCCCGAGATCGGCGCCGAGACCAGGCGTCGCGTCCAGCTTGTCGCCAAACAAATCGGCTATCGGCCCAACCGTGCCGGCGTCCGCCTGCGCACCGGCAAGACCAATGTCATCAGCCTGGTGCTCAACACCGAGCACGAGATCATGAGCTTTGTCTCGGACATCATCTACGGTGTTTCGGAAGTCATTGCCGATACGCCCTATCACTTGATCGTGACGCCCTATTCACGCTCGCAGGATCCGCTCGACCCGATCCGTTACCTCGTGGAAACCGGTTCAGCCGACGGCGTCATCATTTCGCGCACGCAGCCGAACGACCCGAGGGCCCGTTATATGCTGGAGCGCGGCATCCCCTTTGCCACGCATGGCCGCACCGATATGGGGCTGATCCATCCCTACCATGATTTCGACAATTACGCTTTCGCAGCCGAGGCAGTGCGCCATCTGGCCGGCCTCGGCCGCCGCCGGCTGGCTCTGTTGGCGCCGCCGGTCGAGCTGACCTATCACGGCCACACGCTCGCCGGCTTTGCCGATGCGCTGAGCGAGGTCGGCGCCAGCGAGATTCCGTTCAACACCGTTTCAATCGATCATTCGATCGAGCAGATCAGAATGCGGACGGCGCAGCTGATGCGCCGCGAAAGCCGCCCGGACGGTTTCATCAGCAGCGCCGCCGCCGCGACGCTTGCCATCGTCGCCGGCATCGAAGACGCCGGCCTCAAGCTTGGCCGCGATGTCGATGTGGTGTCCAAACAATCGTCGGAGCTTCTGCACCTGTTTCGCAGCGAATTGCTGGTCGTCAACGAGAACTTCCGGCTGGCCGGCGCCGAACTCGCCCGCTCGGTGCTGGGCTGGATCGGCGGCGCCGCACCCGGCACCCTGCAAAGCCTGAGCGAACCGGGCGAAGTCCAGGCCTATCGCCGGCCCGACTAGGGCGGGATACGTTCAAATTGAACTGGGCTCCATCTATTTGTCTTAGCCGCATTTCTGCGACGCCAAGTGATTCCACTTGGCTGGAAAATGTGTGCTGCTGACTGGCAAGCTTGGAGCCGGTAGTTGACCGGCAGCTTCGAGGATCGGATCTTAAGAAGCGGACCTTCAGGAACCCGCGGCGCTCGAGACGGTTCGCGAAACGGGCGATCCGCAGATGCTTTTTCGTGTTATGATGCGGTTACAACACGCGTAGTCTCGACCTCGGCAATCTGGCAGGGGCCGGAAAGCTATATGTTGCCCGGCGCAGGAAAGTTTTGCGCCCGTCCGGCATCGAACTGTGTTCTCGATCTTGCTATGTCCGAGCAAAGTCTGAATCGCTCGTAGATTGCCGGTCGCCTTGTATATGAGCGACGCTTTCGTCCTGCGCAGCGAGTGAGTGCCGTACTCCTCAGGTGTCAGCCCAATCGCGGTCCCCCACTCGTCGACCAGCCGCGCGTACTGACGCGTGCTCAGGTGACAGGCGTCACCCCCGCACAGTGGCGCGAGCAAAACACCGAGAGATTGGCGGCCATCGCAAGTTTTCTGTCGCATCCTGTAAGTGAATGCGACAGGAGGCGTGCCTAAATCCGCCGATGAATGGCAGGGACGGCATGACCCTCACCCCGGCCGAAAGCATTGAAAGGAACAAGTCATGCCCACCACCAAGCGCCGCGCACTGATCCTCATCTCGTCCGGCCGCCAGCTGCCGCTGGCCGAACCGGCCGACGTCAAGTCGATCTCGACCGGGTTCTTCCTGGTCGAGATGGCTCAAGTGCTCAAGGAGTTCGAGAACGACTACGAGTTCACCTTCGCTACCCCCGACGGCAACGCCCCTCAACTCGACATCAACGGCATGGCCCTGTCCGTGCAATCCATCGAGAAGACCGGCGCCATGACCATCCCCCTCCGTATGCAGCAGCGCCGCCGCTCGTTCGACGTCAACAGCTTCCGGCAGCGCCACCCCGCGTTGGTCGCCCGCCGCGAGCAGGAAGTTCAGCTGCTGGAGCGGCACATCGGCCGGGTCCCGGTCTCCGAACTATTGCCTAACAGCGAGCCGGAGCTCGCCGAGTACCGCCCCGAACTGGTTCGCCGCCTCGACAAGCTGCCCGAGGGCACCTTCCACTCGCTACAGGAACTCGTCCAGCGTCACCGCGACTCGGCCGACCCGTTCACTTTCGCCGACTTTGACTTCATCCACACCCCCGGCGGTCACGCCCCCATGGTCGACTTCCGTGACAATCCGTGGCTCGGCGAAACCCTCCACATAGCCCGGGAGAACGGCGTCATCATCTCGCTGATCTGCCACGCGCCTGTGGCGGCGACCTCCACCCGGCAGCGCATCGACGCTCAGGGCCACCCCTACCTCGTCAGCGACAACCCGTTCCTCGCCGCCACCATCTCGACCGTCCCCACGATCGGCGAGCTGTTCGCGCTGCGGTTCCTCTACCCACGCGTCCCCGGCAAAAAGACCCGAACCTCCTACTTCGTCGACGCGGCCATCAAGGAAGCTGGCTTCACACTCGCGACCTCCCTCAACATCGCCGCCCCGCTACTGGCCTACGAGCCGTCCGTGCGGCTGCTCACCGGCAACGGCCCGCAGGCCATCGACCAGCAGGCCGCTAAGCTGCGCAGTGTCCTCACCAGCACTCGCGCCGCCCGACGCGCTAGCGCCACGCAGTTGAGCATACAACCGTTACGGTCCACCCTGCCGGTCACACAGTGGACGACCCGGTAGGGCAGATGGATGACTGGATCGGTGGCGGATTCGGGTACGCTGTGATCGAACTGGGGCCGGGCTAGACGACGATAGGACAGCGGCGCTCATATGCCGCCATTACGGGTGAGTGAAAGACTGCCATGACACGGCTACCAATCGACAGATGCAAAGTCCCACAGGCCTTTTGGCGCGCTGTAGAGCGGGCTGGCATCTCACCAGCGGCATTGTTGAGGCAAGCTCGGTTGCCTGCGACCCTCCACATTTCCGAAGACGCTTGGGTCAATACCGCCCAATACTTCGAACTCTGGCAAGCACTGGAGGAGCTATCGGGCGACCCTGCGATCGGGCTGCATATCACAGTTGCGGCAGATACATCGGTCCATCCCCCCGCGACCATGTCGGCCTTCTTCGCCAAGGATTTCCGTGACGGCCTCAACCGTCTTGCCAGGTTCAAGCGGCTTTGCACCCCGGAAGAGCTGCACGTGATAGAACGTGATGGTGAGGCTTTTGTCAGCTTCGACTGGATCCACGCCGTTGGCACGGAGCCTGACGTAGCGGTCGATGTGACGTTTGCAGCAATCCTTGAACTGGGACGACGCGGAACAGGTCGTCACATCGTCCCGCTGCGAGTGGACATGACCCGAAAAGGCCCGACGACCCGAGCGCACAAGGAGTACCTCGGAGCGCCAATAACCTTCGGGGCGCCCAAGAACCAGCTGGTGCTGCGTGCCGATGATCTGGATCGACCGTTCGCTGGGCACAACCCCGAGCTGCTCGCCATCCTTACACCGGCACTGTTGGCCTCGCTCGACGAGATCGATGCGCAAAGCTCGTTGCCAGAACAAGTGAAGATTGTCCTGAAGCGGCGGTTGGCCAGCGGCAAGCCCGAACTATCGGACGTGGCCAACGTCCTGGGGATGAGCGAACGCACGCTGCAGCGCCGTATTTCGGAATCTGGGACAAGTTTCAGGCTGCTACTGGAGGCTTCCCGCCAGGAACTCGGTCGCGAAATGCTGGCCAGCGGCGCGAACGCGGCTGATGAGATTGCCTATCTATTAGGGTATCAGGATACCAGCTCGTTCTATCGCGCCTTCCGCGAATGGGAAGGTGTCACCCCCGCACGGTGGCGCGAGCAGAACACCGAGGCCTCTCGCCTAAACTAGAGATTGGCGCCCATCGCCAGTTTTCTGTCGCAACCTGCAAATGAATTCGACAGGGGCCGGCCTACCTCAAGAGAAGTGCCTAATGGCACGCAACCATGAGGTAGATCGATGTCGAAAGTCTGGTTCATTACAGGCGCCAACCGTGGCTTTGGTCGAGTGTGGGCGGAAGCCGCACTCAAGCGCGGCGACAGGGTTGCCGCGACGAGCCGGCAGCCTGAGGCCTTGCAGGATCTCGTCACTCAATTCCGCGATGCGGTCCTGCCCCTGCGGCTGGATGTGACCGATCGCGCCGCCGCAATTGCCGCTGTCGGACAGGCTGCCAAAACATTTGGTGGTCTCGACGTTGTCGTCAACAATGCGGGCTACGGCCTTTTCGGTGCGGTCGAAGAAGTCACGGAGCAGCAGGTGCGCGATCAGCTCGAAGTGAATTTCTTCGGTGTGCTGAACGTCACGCAGGCTGTCTTGCCCATCCTGCGCAAGCAGGGGCATGGCCATATCATCCAGGTGTCCAGCATCGGTGGCCTGATGTCCTACCCCAATCTGGGGGCCTATCACGCCTCCAAGTGGGCGGTCGAAGGCCTCACCGAGTCGCTGGCGCAGGAGGTTGCCCCGTTCGGCATCAAAGTGACCTTGGTGGAACCGGGCGGCTATGCCACCGACTGGGGCAGGGGCTCGGCCGTCCACGCCAACCCGGCGCCGCAGTATGACCCTCTGCGCCGTGGCCAGGCAGACATCTGGGCCAACCTGCCCGCGGAGTTCATTGGCGAACCGACGGCGACGGGTCCGGCGATCCTGCAGGTCGTCGATGCCGCCGAGCCCCCGACCCGGATCTTTTTCGGGCTCACCCCAACCAAGACCATCGTGGATATCTACGCCAAGCGCCTCCAGACCTGGAAGGATTGGGAGGCGGTTTCGATAGCGGCGAACGGCCACTGAGGCAGCAGCCTGCGGGGCCTGCCGATTGACGGCCCCGCGCAGGTCAAACGACCGCCACTGACCGCTTCCAATCGGGCATTGAGGTAGCTCCAACGTTCGCCTCCGCTTCGTTTCGTCCTGCGCGGGTCACGCTTTTTTCGTGGTCGGATAGCGGCGCGCGCCGAAGCTGCCACAAGCATTGGTCGGATCGGCTCGGGGTGCCTTGCTTTTGGACGCGCTATGATGCGCAGCAGACAGTTGCGGCGTTGCCCCGGCGAAAGAACGGCAGCTATTGGGAAGTCGCCGAGGCGGCTTGGACGGCCGAAATAGGGCGCTAACCCGCCGCTCCACTCCCCCACGGGCCATGAAACGCGCCCTGCCCATCGATGCGCTCGAAGCCGTGCGCGCCGAAGAAATCGCGCTGCGCCTGGATCAGGTTCGAAGTGCCGCGGCCCTGCCGGTAACTGTCGAAATAGGCAAGTGCCGATGACAGGGCCGGCACCGGCGAGCCGGCTTCGGCTGCCCTTGCCACGACACGGCGAAGCGACGGATGTGCCTCCTGCATCAATGAAACGAAAGCCGGCGCCATCAACAGGTTGGTGGCTGCGCCGCCGGCGCCGAAGGCCTCCGCCATTGTATCCAGCAATTGCGAGCGGATGATGCAGCCGGCCCGCCAGATCTTGGCGATGACCGGCATCGGCAGGTTCCAGTTGAATTCCTTCGACGCGCCGCTCATCACCGCGAAGCCTTGCGCGTACGCGGCGATCTTGCCGGCAAACAGCGCCAGCTCGAGATCGCCGAGCAGGGCGTCCCTGTCTCCGGAAATCTTGCTCACGCCGCCGCCATAGACCTTTTCGGCGGCCAGCCGCTCGTCCTTGATCGACGACAGCACGCGTGCCGCCACAGCCGCCTCGATTGCGGTGGCCGGGATGCCGAGCTGCTGCGCCTCGATCACCGACCATTTGCCGGTGCCTTTCTGGCCGGCGCGGTCGAGAATGATGTCGACCACCGGTTTGCCGGTCTTGGGATCGTCGGCGGCCAGCACCTTGGCGGTGATCTCGATCAGGTACGAGTTGAGCCTGCCCGTGTTCCACTGGGAAAACACCTCAGCGATCTCTTTCGGCCCCATGCCGAGCCCGTTGCGCAATATGCCGTAGATCTCGGCGATCATCTGCATGTCGGCGTATTCGATGCCGTTGTGGATGGTCTTGACGAAATGGCCGGCGCCGTCGGTGCCAAGCCACGCCGCGCAAGGCTCGCCCTTGAACTTGGCCGAGATGGCGGTCAGCACCTTTTCGACGCGCTTCCAGGACTCTTCGGTGCCGCCGACCATGATCGAGGGACCGTGGCGTGCGCCCTCCTCGCCGCCGGACACGCCCATGCCGATGAAGGTCAGGCCCGAATCGGTAAGCTCGGAGAAGCGCCGCATCGTATCGCGGAAATTGGCATTGCCAGCGTCGATGACGATGTCGTTGGCCGACAGCACGCCGCGCAATGCCGTGATCTGCTCGTCGACCGGCTTGCCGGCCAGCACCATGATGATGATCGGCCGCGGCGGCCGGATCGCGGCGGCCAGTTCCTCGAGGCTGTAGCAAGGCACCACCCTGTCCCTGAGCGCGCCGGCATTTTCGACAAAGGCATCGGTGCGCGCCGCGGTGCGGTTGAAGACGGCGATGCGGTGCCCCTTCTCGGCGATATTGAGCGCGAGGTTGGAGCCCATCGTGCCAAGGCCGATCAGGCCGATTTCGGCTTTTTCCATCGTTTCTTCCCTGCTTTCGGATCTTGTTGGTTTGAGCCCGCGATTGGGTTGGATGCCCATTCTTGATGACGATGATTGACGGGCCTTCAAGGCCGCGTCAACCGTCTCGCCGAATTGTGTTGCGCAGACCAGCGCCGTCTTCATGGCCGGATATCGATCGGCGCTTCGATCTTCACCATCTCGAAATCCGAGACCAGGATATCGAGCCGCGCTGTCCACCGGCCGGCGACCGGAATGACGAGATCGTCGACGCGCCAGGTGCCGTCGCCGGGCTTCGTCGCAGGGCGTTTTATCGGCTCGATGCCGGAATCGGGCTTTGACAGCACCAGCGTCACCTGCTTGGCGTCGAGCGGGCCGAAATCGCCGCTCATGATGAAGATCGAAGCAGCAACAGGTCCGGTGTGGCCGGGCGCAATGCTGAGATCGGCCATCGCTTGCTGCGTGTGGATATGCACCGATGCCGGCTGTGCCGCGGCGATTGCCAGCGCCCGCGGCGGCGGCGTGAAGCGCCAGCCGGCGCCAACTCCGAAGATCGCCACCACGATCAGCACCTCGATGCCGATCGAGCGGGCCAGCCGCCGCTGGACTTCCGTATTTCCTGCCTCGGCCGAGGCCGTGAGCTTGAAGCGGTTGACGGCGGCGAGCGTGAACAGAAAGACGAGCAGCACGAGCTTGAGCAGCAGCAGCCGGCCATAAGCGGTGTGGACCAGCGCCGACGGCGTTTGCACCTGGATGACGGCGAGCACGATGCCGGCTGCCGCAAGCACGGCCACGACGAACAGGATCGCTCGCGAAAACCGTCGCAGCAACGGCCCGGCTTTGGCCGGCTGCCGTTTCAAGGCAAGACCAAGCGGCGCCAGCGCCCCGGCCCAGACGGCGATACCAGTTCCGTGCAGAAACACCATCGGCCTGGTCAGCCATTGCGGCTCGGCGGCACTGGCATGCCCGCTGGCGGCAAGTGCTGCGCCGACGCCAGCCAGTCCGGCCAAGGCGAGCGGCCTTGCGTCGGCGGGCGGCACGACCAGCGATAATAGGCTGAGGCCGAGCGCCATCAGCGCGATCAGCACCGTCCAGCCGAAGCTGGTGCCCAGCCCGGTCTGCCAGATGACCGGCTGCGCCAGCCGGGCAAGCGGCGCGCCAAGCGCATCCAGCCCCTGCAGGCCGAGCGACAGCGGTGCGGCGGCCAGCCCGCACAGGATTGCCGCGACGATCAGGCGCTGGCCGGATCGCCCGCCTTGCGCCAGCCAGGCCAGCGCAAAGGCACCCCCGACGCCGAAAAACAGGCCGATATATAGAAAAATCTTGCCGATCCAGATCGCCGTTCGAAGCACCCGGTCGACGGCTTCGGAGGCGGCCGGCGCAGCACTCGGTGCGCCGACCGAGAACAGCACCGAGCCGCCGACCGGATGCCCGTCGGCGGAGATCACTCGCCAGCTCAGCACATGCGTGCCGGATGTCAGCGCCTGCGGATTGTCGATCTCGACGGTCTGGCCGCTGAGCTGGAAAGAGCTCAGCGGGACCGCCGTGCCGTCGGGCCGCACCAGCGTCAGCACCAGCGGCGAAACCGGCTCGCTGAAGGTCAGCGACATCTGCGACGGGCTCTGCGCCAGCACCGCACCGTCAGCCGGCTCGGCCTTGATCAGCGCCGCATGGGCGAAGGCCGGATCAGGCATGGCAATTACGGCGAGCAGCACGATGGCGGCGAGCAGGCCAGCCACAAGCCGGCCAGAATGGTTGCCGGCCATGCAAGCTCGCCGCAGGAAGGATGCCGCGCTCATCTCACCGCCAAGAGCAGCGGCGCGCTCATCCGCCAAAGCGCGCCGCTGGAGCTCACTTCTTCGGCAGCAGCTTGAGGCCGGGCGCCGGAAATTCCAGCGCGTCCTCAGCCTGCCCGACCGCCGGAATTTCAATCCAGCGATCGGCGACGCCGTCACATTCCTGCACCACCGGGAAATGCAGCGTCTGGCCTGCCGGCAGGTCGGACGCCAGTGTCGTGCGAAAGACGAATTCGTCGTAGAATTCGTCCGGCAGGCTGCCGGCGCTCCAGTCGACCTCCTTGACGCCGCTGGTCACTGCCTGGCCGTAGAGCTGGTAGGACTTCTCGTATTTGCCGTTCTTGACCTGCAGCGTCCAGCCCGGCTTCGGCATCGGTTTGACCGAGAGCACCCCTTCCGGGATCTGCACGCGCAAGGCGGTCGTTGCCTTGCCCTCGCAGCCATGCGGCACCCGAAGAACCGCCTTGTAGGTCGAGCCGACCGCCGCCTCCGGCGTTTCGAGCGTGATGTGGGCGAAGGCCGCGCTGGTCCCGAGAACAAGAAGCACGCAGCCGGGCAAAAGAGATTTCTTCATGATGGTACCTCTCGAAGCGGCCAAGTCAGTCGTCGTCCTGGGGTGCCGCACTGCCGATGCCTTGCACGGCGAATTCAATCTGCACGGGCCCGGCTTTCTCGAAGGTCAGCGTGGCGGAGAACATTTCGCCCTCCTTGGGCCGCCGCTTCAAATCCATGAACATCAAATGATAGCCCTTAGGCGCCAGCGCGACCTTGCCGCCGGCCGGGATTTCGAGGCCGCCGGTGACCGGCCGCATGGTCATGACGCCATTGCTGACGCACATCTCGTGCAGTTCGGCCTTAACCGAAATGTCGGAGGTGATCGACAGCAGGCGATCCGGCGCACTGCCGGTGTTGGTGATGGTGAAGTAGCCGCCGGCTACCTTGGCGCCGGCTGGCGTGGCGCGCGACCAGGGGTGCCCGATCTCGAGACCGCCAAGCTTGAACTCATGTGCCAACACCGTCTGGGCGTTGGCGAACAGGAGGGCAAGAACGCAAAGGGCGACGCCGAGACGCTGCTCGAAACTACCCAGTGAGAAGCGCCTGCGGCTGGATGCGGCAGCGCGAAAAGAGTGAGACATGATTGCTCCGTGGATTTTAAGAGATCGCGCCGATGCCGGTCGCGAACGATGTCGATAAACGCGCCGGCCAAGGGTGTGCGCGGCGCAAACCAGAACGGATCAGGCCGTCGCCGGTGGTGCGCGCGGATTGGACGGAGTGCGGGCGCGGGCGAAATCGCGATGCCGGAAGGCCGGCAGGAAAAAGGCGATGGTTTCGACGGAAGGGCTGCGAGACAGGCTCCCGGTGGCATCGGGCGGCGCGTAGACCGCCGAAACGAGGTTGCAGCCAAGCATGCAGCAAGCCGGCATGTGCTGCTGATGCGGATCCCCGGCCGGAAGTTGCGCCGCACCGTCATGGGTGCAGATCGTGTTGCCGAAAGCATCGAATTGCGAGGCGTTCGGCTCGATGCCGGAAGCAAACGCGCCGAACATCGACTGGAGCACGAAAAGCCAGGCCGCGGCGAACGCGACCGGCATGCTCCATCGTCTCCGGCGTATGGTCAAGAACCAGCCTCTTCACGCAGCAACGTCAGCTCTCTAGCACGGAGCCGGCGGCCGGAAAATCGCCAAAACGTTGCTGCGGCAACGCAACACAATCACGCGCGCAGCGGCTGCCTGCCCTCCGGGATCGACGTCAGCAGCGTGTGGCGGGCCGATTTCAGGTGCTTGCGGCAGGCGGCGTCGACCTTGGCGAGATCGCGCGATTTGAGCGCGGCGATATAGGCGAGATGCTCCTGGACCGCGACTTCGTTGCGCTCGCGCTCCTGCGCCTTGTTCCACTGGTAGTGGTAGTGGAAGATCATGGCGATGACGTCGTAGAAATCGACGATGAAGCGGTTGTGCGAGGCGCGGTGGATCAGCCGGTGAAAGCGCTCGTCGAGCTCGGAGAACGCGTTGAAGCGTACAGCGATCTCGCGCGCCAGCAGGCGATGCTCGTCTTCCAGGCTGTCGAGGTCGGCCCAGACCGGGCTGTCCTCGGGCAGAGCGGCAAAGGCGGCGGCCGAGCGCAGTTCGAACATCTCGCGGATTTCGGTCAGCTCCAGCGCGAAGGCGCGGGTAAAGCCTTTCAGCACCCAATGACTGTTGCGGCGCTTCTCGATCAGGCCGAAGCGCGAGAAGCGGATCAGGAATTCGCGCACGCTGGTGGTGCCGACGCCGATCTCGCGCGCCAGTTCGAGTTCGTTGATCTGCATGCCGGCCTCGGCGCCACCGGCAAGCAGCCGCCGCATGAAGGAGCGTTCGATGATCTCGGCCAGCGTGTCGGTCTCTTCCTCGGGAAAAAAATCGTCCGGCCGCGGCTCGCGCAGAACCGTCTTGCTGCGCTTGTTCCAATCGATCAGCCCGGTCTCTTCCATGCGGGCAAGGATGGTGCGGACGGTCGTGCGGCTGACGCCGAGCAGCGTGCCCAGCTCCGGCTCCGAAGGCAGGCTCCTGGTTTCGTCGAGCAGCCTAAGACCGCGATTATAGGCGTCCTTGTATACGTTGTTGCTCTTCGACATCCCCTGCCCCGTGGCGCGCCGGCGTTTGCGGCCGGCGTGAAGCTTTTCTCGCGCATGAAATCGGAATCGCTTCGGAAAACATCATGCGCAACGCTAGTTTTGGTTGTAGAGCCTACGTCGCGCATCCAAAAGACGCGTCGCGCTCTGGCGAAAAAACAATTGACGCAAAAATGTTTTTTCACGATAAAAGACATTATATGTTAAGAGCCGCGTGTCAATCCGCGCGCACCCAGGAACATACCCAGGAAGCTCCCGTGAACGCCGCAAACAGCATTCTTCTGTCTCCCGCCGACAATGTCGCGGTCGCCAATGGCCGCATCGAGATCGGCACCGTACTGCCGGGCGGCGCCGCCGCCGCCGCGCTGATCGAGCCGGGCCACAAGGTGGCGATCAAGCCGATTGCCGCCGGCGAAGCCGTGGTCAAATACGCCCAGGCAATCGGCCGTGCCACGCAGGATATCGCGCCCGGCGAGCATGTCCATTCGCACAATCTGGTCTTCGAAAGCGGGCGTTTGCCGGTGGTGCCGCCGAGCGAGGCCGTGCACGCGACCGAGGCCGACCGCGCCCGCACCTTCATGGGCTACCGCCGTGCCGACGGCCGTGCCGGCACGCGCAACTTCATCGGCATTCTCGCCAGCGTCAATTGCTCGGCCACCGTCTGCCATGCCATCGCCGACGCGGCGAACCGCACGCTTCTGCCGCAATATCCCGGCATCGACGGCTTCGTCCCGATCGTCCACGGCCAGGGCTGCGGCATGAGCGCCACCGGCGATGGCATGATGGTGCTGCACCGTACGCTGGCCGGCTATGCACGTCATCCGAATTTCGGCGGCGTGCTGATGGTCGGGCTCGGCTGCGAGGTCAACCAGCTCACCCTCTATGGCCAGAAGGGCGTCGCCGCGGGAAAACGCCATTTCAACATCCAGGAAGCCGGCGGCTCGCGCAAATCGGTCGAGAAGGCGCTGGTCGTGCTGGCCGAGATCGCCGAAGAGGTCGGCAAGCTTCAGCGTGAGCCGATCCCGGTCAGCGAGATCGTCGTCGGCCTGCAATGCGGCGGCTCCGACGGCATGTCCGGCATCACTGCCAACCCGGCGCTGGGTGCGGCCGTCGACATTTTGGCCGGCGTCGGCGGCGTCGGCATCCTCTCCGAAACGACGGAGATCTACGGCGCCGAGCACCTGCTTGCCTATCGCGCCGCAACTCCCGAGATCGCCGCCAAGCTCGACGGCTACGTGAAATGGTGGGAAGACCATGTCGCCAAGCATGGCGCATCCATCGACAACAATCCCTCGCCGGGCAACAAGCGCGGCGGCCTGACCACCATCCTGGAAAAGTCGCTCGGCGCGGTCGCCAAGGGCGGCCAGACGCCGCTCAACGGCGTCTTCGGCTATGCCGAAAAGGTCACCGGGCACGGGCTGGTGTTCATGGACACGCCCGGCTACGACCCGGTCTCGGCCACCGGCCAGGTGGCGGGTGGCGCGAACGTCATCGTCTTCACCACCGGCCGCGGCTCCTGCTTCGGCTGCCGGCCGACGCCGTCGATCAAGGTCGCCAGCAACTCGACCATGTACCACACCATGGAAGAGGACATGGACGTGAATTGCGGCGTCATCGCCTCGGGCGAAAAGACCATTGCCGGCATGGGCCGCGAGATCTTCGAACTGATCGTCGAGACAGCTTCGGGCCGCAAGACCAAGAGCGAGGAATTCGGCTACGGCGACAACGAGTTCGTGCCTTGGCACCTCGGCGCGACGCTCTAAGCCGGACCGCTCGCGACAGTCGCGAACACCTGACGTGATCGCCAGGTGTCGCAGTTCGTACACTCCCAAAAAAAGAATGAACATTCCATATTGACTGAGTGATGGAATTAATATTCCATGCGGGATATTGGAGGAGATTGGCAGCGGAGTTCCGACAGAAAGAACTCTTCCGCCCAGCCATCCGAGGCAGGCATCAAACAGCGCTTGCGCCGACTGAGTTGATGCACTATCAAAATGCGGTAAATGTTTTTTATTGATAAAGTTCCGTTTCGGCCGCGCCATCCGAATGGAGCTTCCATAACATTCACCGGGCGACTTAGGGAGGACTCCTAATGAAATTCGTGACCAGCATTCTCAATCGCCGCGCCTTCGTGGCACTCACAGCCGCCTCGATGCTTGCCGGCGTGATGCATTCGGCCCCGGCATCCGCGGCCGACGTGACCATTCCGATCATCGTCAAGGACACCACGTCCTTCTACTGGCAGATCGTTCTGGCCGGCGCCCGCAAGGCCGGCAAGGACCTGGGCGTCAACGTGCCGGAGCTCGGCGCCCAGGCCGAGACCGACGTCAACGGCCAGATCTCGATCCTCGAAAATGCCGTCGCCGGCAACCCGGCCGCCGTCGTCATCGCGCCGACCGAAGCCAAGGCGCTCGGCAAGCCGATCGACGAGGCCGCCACCAAGGTCAAGATCATCGGTATCGACTCCGGTGCCGACTCCAAGGCCTTCACCTCGTTCCTGACCACCGACAACATTCAGGGCGGCCGCGTCGCCGCTGACGGCCTTGCCGCAGCCATCGGCGAAGCCAATGGCGGCAAGGTCGAGGGCGACGTCGCCCTGATCACCGCGCTTCCGGGCGCCGGCTCGCTCGAACAGCGCGCCCAGGGTTTTAAGGAACAGCTCGCCGCCAAATATCCCGGCCTCAAGCTGGTCGCCGACAAATACGCCGACGGCCAGGCCACCACCGGCCTCAACATCGCCACCGACCTGATCACCGCCAACCCCAACCTCAAGGGCATCTTCGCCTCCAACCTGATCATGGCGCAGGGCGTCGGTCAGGCGATCGCCGAGAACAGCCTCGCAGGCAAGGTCGGGCTGGTCGGCTTCGACAGCGACGAGAAGCTGATCAAGTTCCTCAATGACGGCGTCATTTCGGCGCTCGTCGTCCAGGATCCGTACCGGATGGGCTATGACGGCATCAAGACGGCGCTTGCCGCCTCGAAGGGCGAGAAGGTCGAAGCCAATGTCGACACCGGCGCCAACCTGGTTACCAAGGCCAACATGAAGGATCCGAAGATCGACGCGCTGCTCAACCCGAAGCTCGACTGAGCATCGCCGCTGTGAACTGTTTCCGGGGCCTTTTCGCCCCGGAAACATCCCACTCGTGCCAATCGCGAGGCCAATCTTTGGGGGCCAATCTGGGAGGATTGTCATGATGTCGACGGCGCAGGAACTCCATCCGGCTCCAACGCTTGAACCGGGCAGGACCATCCTCGAACTCCGCGGGCTGGAAAAGCGCTATCCCGGCACTCACGCGCTGAAGCCGGTCGACCTCGCCTTCAAGGCCGGCGAAATCCACGCCATCGTCGGCGAGAACGGCGCCGGCAAATCCACCCTGATCAAGCTTCTGACCGGCGTCATGCCGCGCACCTCCGGCGACGTCATCTGGGAGGGCAAGCCTGCCGCATTGGCGACGCCGCATGAGGCGATGGCGCTCGGCATCAATGCCGTGCATCAGGAAGTCGTCCTGTGCCGCCATCTCACCGTCGCCGCCAACATGTTCCTCGGCGAGGAGGATTCCCGTTTCGGCATCCTGCAGCAGCGGGCTATGGTCAGGCAGGCGCAGAAGATCATCGACGATCTCGGCTTCGACCTGCCGGCGCATGTCATGCTGGGTGACCTGACCATCGGTCAGCAGCAGTTGATCGCCGCCGCCCGCGCCACCGTGCGCGGCACCAAATTCCTGATTTTCGACGAACCGACCGCCTACCTCACCCGCAAGGAGGCCGACCAGCTGTTCACGCTGATCCGCCGGCTGAAGGGCGAAGGCGTCACCATCATCTACATCAGCCATCGCATGGAAGAAGTGTTCGAGCTCGCCGACCGCGTCTCGGTGCTGCGCGACGGCACGCTGGTCGGCACCAGGAATATCGCCGAGACCAATGACGCCGAGCTGGTCAAGATGATGATCAACCGCTCGATCGAGCAGGTCTACCACAAGGAGCATTTCACCCCGGGCGCGATGCTTGTAGAAACCAGGAACCTCTCCGGCAAGGGTTTCGAAAATGTCTCGATGTCCGTCCGCGCCGGCGAGATCGTCGGCCTCTACGGCCTGATCGGCGCCGGCCGCAGCGAGTTCGTCACCACGCTCTATGGCCGACACCGCAAATCGGGCGGCCAGATCCTCTGGGAGGGCAAGGAGGTCAAGGTCAATTCAGAACACGACGCGATCAGGCTCGGCATGGCGCTGGCCCCGGAAAGCCGCCGCGACCAGGGCCTCTGCCTCAACCTGCCGGTCGGGCTCAACCTCAATCTGCCGATCTACAAGCGCATCTCGAGCAATCTGCTGATCTCCCGTGCGCAAGAAAAAGCCCAGGCCGATCGCCAGATCGCCGACCTGCGCATCAAGACGCCGACGCGAAGTGCGCTGGCCTCCAGCCTGTCCGGCGGCAATCAGCAGAAGATCGTCATCGGCAAATGGCTCGCGCACGGCGCCAAGCTGTTCATCTTCGACGAGCCGACCGTCGGCGTCGATGTCGGCACCAAGGCCGAGATCTACCGCCTGTTTGGCGCGCTGCTATCCAAGGGCGCCGGCATCATCCTGATCTCGTCCTACCTGCCCGAGGTCTATGAGCTCGCCGACACGCTGCATGTGTTCCGGCGCGGCAAGCTAGTGGCCACTCATGGGTTTCGTACCGCTGACCACGAGGAGATCCTCACCCAGGCGCTGGCCGAGAAACAAGAAAGACCGGGAGGACGGATATGAGCACCGAGGCGATCGCTGCCGAAAGGCCGAAACGCAACTACAACGCCCTGTTCGGGCTGACACTGCTGGCACTGCTGGTTCTTTTGTGGATCATCTTGTCGGTGGCGACGCCGAGCTTCGCCTCGGCCAACAACATCTCGAACCTGTTGCGGCAAGGGTCGATGATCGCCATCCTGGCGGTCGGCCAGACCTTCGTCATCATCACCGGCGGCATCGACCTTTCCGTCGGCGCCGTTGTCGGCTTCGCCACCGTCATCGTCGCGATGCTGATCAACGCCGGCACACCGGTTTTCCTAGCCATCCTGATTACCTTGCTGGTCGGCGTCGCCATTGGCATGTTCCATGGCTTCGGCATCGTCAAGATGGGCTTGCCACCCTTCATCATCACCCTGGCGACGCTGACCTCGCTGCGTGGCATCGGCCTGTTGATGACCAACGGCAACTCGATCTCGATCAACAACGACGCCTTCCAGACGTTCTCGCGCAGTTCCTTCGTCGGCGTCCCCAATCTGTTCTGGATGGTGATCCTGGTCGGCATTCCGGCCTACATCTTCCTGCACCACAGCCGCTGGGGCCGCTACCTGTTCTCGGTCGGCTCCAACGCCGAGGCATCGCGTCTGTCGGGCGTCAACGTCCAGCGCACAATCTACATGGCCTATACATTGTCGGGGCTGTGTGCGGCCTTCGTCGGCGTGCTGCTCGCGTCGCGCATCGGCATCGGCAATCCGACGCAGGCCGAGGGCTGGGAATTGCAGGCGATCGCTTCTTCGGTGATCGGCGGCACGTCGCTGTTCGGCGCTGTCGGCTCCGTGCACGGGCCGCTGCTCGGCGCCTTCATCCTTGCCACCATCAACAACGGCGCCAATCTGCTCAACGTCAACGCCTTCTGGCAGCGCATCATCACCGGCGTGCTGATCATCGTCATCGTCTATTTCGACGGGCTGCGCCGCCGCGGCAAATAGATCGCCCCTAACAGCCGCCGGCCTCGCAACAGCAGAGCCGGCGGTGCCATGAACCGACTGGATTGAAGCATGAAAGCCGTCGTCTGCCGCTCGCCCGGCGAACTTGTGCTCGAAGATCGCCCGGCGCCTGGCGCGCCGCCCTCGGGCTGGGCGCTGGTCGCGGTCAGTCATGTCGGCATCTGCGGCACCGATTATCACATTTTTGAAGGCAAGCACCCGTTCCTCGCCTATCCCCGCATCATGGGCCATGAAGTCTCGGGGACCGTGCTGGAGACCGGCCAAGGCGTCGATCTGGCAATAGGCGAAGCGGTGATCGTCAATCCCTATCTCGCCTGCGGCAAATGCATCGCCTGCCGGCAAGGCAAGCCGAATTGCTGCGTCAGGATCGAGGTGCTCGGCGTCCATCGCGACGGCGCCATGTGCGAGCAGATCCTGGTGCCGGAGCAAAATCTTTATCCGGCAAACGGCCTGTCGCTGGCCGATGCGGCCGCCGTCGAATTCCTGGCGATCGGGGCGCATGCGGTGCGGCGCTCGCTGGCTCAATCGGGCGCGCGTACCCTGGTCATCGGCGCCGGCCCGATCGGGCTCGGCACGGCGCTGTTCGCCCGCATCGCCGGGCTCGACGTGACGCTGCTCGACATGAGTGCCGAGAGGCTGGGTTTCGCCGAAAGCGAACTCGGCTTCGCGACCCTCAACGGCTCGCAGGGCGCCGCCGCTGATCTGGTGCGGCAGGCGACCGACGGCGATGGTTTTGACGCGGTCTTCGACGCCACCGGCAACACCCAGTCGGTGCAGTCGGCCTTCGCCCATGTCGCGCATGGCGGCACGCTGGTGCTGGTCAGCGTCGTCAAGGACGACATCGCCTTTTCCGATCCCGAATTCCACAAGCGCGAGATGATGCTGATCGGCAGCCGCAACGCTCTGCGCGCCGATTTCGACCATGTCGCCGCTTCAATCCGCAACGGTGCGGTGCCGCTGGCAAAGCTAGTCACCCACCGCACCATGCTTGGCGAGACGCCGCGCGACCTCGCCCGCTGGGCACATGAGAAATCCGGGCTGATCAAGGCGGTCATCCAGGTCGGATGACACAACGATAGCCGCGTCTCAAAGCGCCGACAGTTTGAGTTCGATCCGCTCGGCCGGGAAGCGCGACTCCGAAAACTGGATCGGCTGACCGTCGGGCGTGACGTTGACGGCGACCGTCACCAGCACGATGGCGCCGGGCTGCAGGTCGAGGTCGGCAAGGTCGGCGGCATCGGCATGGCGCGCCGACAGCACGGTCGATTGCCGGAGATAGTCGTCGATGCCGAAACGTGCCAGCGATGCCGTGATCGAACCGGTTTCTGCCATAGCGGCATCGATGCCGGCAAAGCGCCTGGCATCGAACCAGCCGGCAGCGCGGGACACCGGCATTCCATCGGCTTCGCCGCGCGTTTCCAGGCGTATCACATCAGCCCCCTTCGCAAGGCCTAAGCCCTCTGCGACACGACGGTTGGCCGGCTCCACCGACGACGCGAGCAAGGTGATATGCCGCTCTGACGCCTGTCCTTGCAATCCCTCGGAAAAGCGGGTGCGGGCGCCGATCGGATAGGACAGCCGCTTTCGCGACAGCACGAAGGTGCCACGCCCTTGCTCCGCCTTGAGCACACCCTCCTGCACCAGCGCTGCGATAGCGCTGCGCACCGTATGGCGGTTGACGCCATAGCGTTCGGCAAGTGCCACCTCCGGCGGCAGCGCGGCATTCTCGGGAAAATCGCCGACGGCGATCGAGTGCAGGATCTGGTCGGCGATCTGCCGCCATAGCGCGACACCGCTGCGCCGCTCGATGCTGTTGGCTTGCCCGATCATTTCCCGCCCCAATCTTTGCGCCGACCTTTTGGCCCGTGTCACGTACACGTCATAGACACGCGCTAGATAATAGATATCATTTGTATAGTTGTCTATATCAATAGACAAATGCACGCGAACGAGGAGCACCGGCCATGCGAGGACAGGAAGCGCGAGAGCAGGCCGAGCGCAAGGCCGTAATGGCGACGCTGGCGCAATCGGCCGGCGACGACATTGTCCGCCTCTGGGACGAAGCCGGCCTGCCTTGCGAAGCAGAACTTCTACGTGGCCCCGAAGCCGGCCTGGTGACCGTGCGCGGCCGCATTGGCGGTGGCGGCGCGCCGTTCAATGTCGGCGAGGCGACGGTCACCCGCGCCACGGTGCGGCTTGCGTCCGGCCATGTCGGCCACTGCTACGCGCTTGGTCGCGACAAGCAGAAGGCAAGGCTGGCGGCAATCGCCGACGCGCTCTGGCAGGATCCGGCCCACCGCAACGAGGTCGAGACCAGGATCGTCGCGCCCTTGCAAGCCGCACTGGCCAAGGCGCGTGACCAGCGCCGCGCAGAGACGGCGGCGACCAAGGTCGATTTCTTCACCATGGTACGCGGGGAAGACTGATGGACATCGCCACTCAATCCATTGAGGGCGGCTTCGCCGATCCGGTATTCAACGCGCAGACCGTATTCCGCGCCGTCATGGACGCGATGGCGCGGCCGGGCAGCGTGCAGCCGCTGCCGGCCCTCGCCCACCCCCCGGCGCCGCTGTCGGCCATCGCCGGCGCCATTGCTCTGGCGCTGTGCGACAACGACACGCCGCTCTGGCTCGACCCGGCTTTGCAGGGGTCGGCGGCGGTGAAATCCTGGCTTGGCTTCCATACCGGCGCGCCGCTGGCCAACACCCCGGCCGACGCGCATTTCGCGCTGATTGCCACGCCGGCCGAGATGATGGCGCTCGACGGGTTTTCGCAAGGCACCCAGGATTATCCCGATCGTTCGACGACGCTGATCCTTGAGGTCGGCGATCTCGTCTCCGGCGCTCCGCTGCTGCTCGAAGGCCCGGGCATCGAGAAGACGGCGACGATCGCGCCGGCGCAAATGCCGCGTCATTTCGTCGAGCAATGGAAGCAGAACAATCAGCGCTTTCCGCGGGGTGTCGACATCATCCTCGCCACGTCCGACGCAATTGCCTGCCTGCCGCGCACGACGCGCATTAAGACGATGGAGGCGTAGGATGTATGTCGCGGTAAAAGGCGGTGAAGCAGCCATCCGCAACGCCCACAAATTGCTCGCCGACCGCCGGCGCGGCGATCGCTCGGTGCCCGCACTTCGGCTCGACCAGATCGTCGAGCAGCTGGCGCTCGGCGTCGACCGGGTGATGAGCGAAGGTTCGCTCTACGACAGGGAATTGGCGGCACTCGCCATCGTCCAGGCGCGCGGCGACATGATCGAGGCGATCTTCCTGGTTCGCGCCTATCGCACGACGCTGCCGCGTTTCGGCTATACCAGGGCGATCGAAACCGGCTCGATGCTGGTCGAACGGCGCGTGTCGGCGACCTACAAGGACCTGCCCGGCGGGCAGTTGCTCGGCCCGACTTTCGACTACACCCACCGGTTGCTCGATCCCGAGCTTGCCGCCGGCGGCGAAGTCGCCGAACCGGAGCAGCGTGCAGGCGAAGCGGAGGCGATGCCGCGCGTCGCGGCCATCCTCGCTCGCGAAGGCCTGATCGAGCCCGACGGCGACATGCCCGTGGATCATGTCCCCGGCGACATCACCCGCGAGCCGCTCGAATTCCCGATGGCGCGTGATATCCGCCTGCAGGCGCTGTCGCGCGGTGACGAGGGGTTTCTGCTGGCGCTCGGCTATTCCACCCAGCGCGGCTATGCGCGCAACCATCCTTTCGTCGGCGAGGTTCGTATCGGCGAGGTCGAACTGGAACTGGACGTGCCGGAACTGCCCTTTGCCGTGCCGCTCGGCAGCATCCGCGTCACCGAATGCCAGATGGTCAACCAGTTCAAGGGCTCGGCCAAGGCGCCGCCGCAATTCACCCGCGGGTACGGCCTCGTCTTCGGCCAGAGCGAGCGCAAGGCGATGGCCATGGCGCTATGCGACCGCGCTCTTCGTGCAACCGAATTCGGCGAAGATGTCGTCGCCGCCGCGCAAGACGAAGAGTTCGTCATCTCGCATTCCGACAATGTCCAGGCGACCGGCTTCGTCGAGCATTTGAAGCTGCCACACTATGTTGATTTTCAGGCCGAGCTCGACCTCGTGCGCCGCATGCGCGCCGCGCACGACGCCCGCGAAAACGCCGGCAAGGCCGACGAGAAAAGGCAGGCCGCGGAATGACCGGACAACCGACCGACATCGCCACCTACAACTTCGCCTATCTCGACGAGCAGACCAAGCGGATGATCCGCCGCGCCATCCTCAAGGGCATCGCCATCCCCGGCTATCAGGTGCCGTTCGCCTCGCGCGAGATGCCGATGCCCTATGGCTGGGGCACCGGCGGCGTCCAGGTCACGGCGTCGATCATCGGACCGGACGATGTTCTCAAGGTCATCGACCAGGGCGCCGACGACACCACCAATGCCGTCTCGATCCGCGCCTTCTTCAAGAAGGTCGCCAATGTCGCGGTCACCACCGAGACGGCCAAGGCGACCATCATCCAGACGCGCCACCGCATCCCTGAATATCCGCTTAGTGCCGGTCAGGTGCTGGTCTATCAGGTGCCGATCCCCGAGCCGCTGCGCTTCCTCGAGCCGCGCGAGACCGAGACGCGCAAAATGCATGCGCTGGAGGAATACGGCCTCATGCATGTGAAGCTCTACGAGGACATCGCCAAGCACGGCCGCATCGCCACCACCTACGCCTACCCGGTCAAGGTCGAGGGCCGCTATGTCATGGACCCCTCGCCGACGCCGAAATTCGATAATCCGAAGATGCATCGTTCGCCGGCTTTGCAATTGTTCGGCGCCGGCCGCGAAAAGCGCATCTATGCACTGCCGCCCTTTACCGAGGTGGTCAGCCTCGACTTCGAGGATCATCCCTTCGAAGTGCAGACCTTCGACCAGCCCTGCGCGCTGTGCGCGGCCGAGAACGTCTATCTCGACGAGGTCATCCTCGACGACCATGGCGGCCACATGTTCGTCTGCTCCGATACCGATCATTGCGAGAAGCGGCGCGCCGAAGGCCATCGCGGCCACCTCGCGCCCGAGACCCATCTTGCCCCAGGAAAAATGGAGCCAGCTGAATGACCGACGCACCGCTGCTGCGCGTTTCGGCGCTGTCCAAATTCTACGGCGCGCGCGTCGGCTGCGAGAACGTCACCTTTGACCTGTGGCCGGGCGAGGTGCTGGCGGTGGTTGGCGAATCGGGTTCCGGCAAGACGACTTTGCTCAACTGCCTGTCGACTCGGCTGCTGCCCAGCTCCGGCACCGCCAGCTACCGCATGCGCGACGGCCAGTTCCGTGAGCTGTACCGCATGAGCGAGGCCGAGCGCCGCTTCCTGATGCGCACCGACTGGGGCTTTGTCCATCAGAACCCCGCCGACGGGCTGCGCATGACGGTGTCGGCCGGCGCCAATGTCGGCGAACGGCTGATGGCGGTCGGCGACCGTCACTATGGAAAAATCCGCGCGACGGCCGTCGACTGGCTGTCGCGTGTCGAGATCGACGAGGACCGCATCGACGACGAGCCGCGCGCCTTCTCCGGCGGCATGCGCCAGCGCCTGCAGATCGCCCGCAACCTGGTCACAGGGCCGCGGCTGGTGTTCATGGACGAGCCGACCGGTGGCCTCGACGTTTCGGTACAGGCACGCCTGCTCGATCTGCTGCGGGGGCTGGTCACCGATCTCGGCCTGGCGGCCATCGTCGTCACCCACGATCTCGCCGTGGCGCGGCTGTTGTCGCAGCGCATGATGGTGATGAAGGACGGCCGTGTTGTCGAAAGCGGCCTCACCGACCGCGTCCTCGACGATCCGCGCGCGCCCTACACCCAGTTGCTTGTCTCCTCGATTCTGCAGGTGTGACGATGATTGCTCCGGCGTACCCCCCTCTGGCCTGCCCTCTTTGGCATCGCTTGGCATCTCCCCCTCAAGGGGAGAGATTGGCTATCACTCCCGGTTTCGCCATCCTACAACGTTGCAGAACGAGCGAGATAGTCAGGCTGCCCATCTCCCCCCTTGAGGGGGAGATGGCCGGCAGGCCAGAGGGGGGTGTTGGCCCGCAAACGAATGGCGATTGGAGGACCTTCTGATGGCAACCCCGCTCGTCGTCTCCGATGTTGCCAAGAGCTTCACCATGCATCTGCGCGACGGCATCAAACTGCCTGTCGTCGCCGGTGTCTCTTTCGCGATCAGGGCCGGCGAATGCTCCGTGCTCGGCGGCCCGTCCGGCGCCGGCAAGAGCTCGATCCTGAAAATGCTTTACGGCAATTATGCCGTCGACGCAGGCCAGATCATCGTCCAGCACGAGGACGGGCTCATCGATCTCGCCACGGCCAGCCCGCGCACCGTGCTAGCCGTGCGCCGGCTCACGATCGGCTATGTCAGCCAGTTCCTGCGCACCGTGCCGCGCGTCTCGGCGCTCGATGTCGTCGCCGAACCGCTGGTCGAGCGCGGCGAGGAGCGCGAAGCCGCGCGCGGCAAGGCACGCGACTTGCTGGCCCAATTGAACCTGCCGGAAAAACTCTGGGCGCTGCCGCCGGCGACGTTCTCCGGCGGCGAACAGCAGCGCGTCAACATCGCGCGCGGCTTCATCACCGAGCATCCGATCCTGCTGCTCGACGAGCCGACCGCTTCGCTTGATGCGAAGAACCGGGACGTGGTGATTTCCCTGATCGCCGCCAAGAAGGCGGCGGGCGTCGCTTTGCTCGGCATCTTCCACGATTACGACGTGCGCGAAGCCGTCGCCGATCGCATCATAGACGTGACCGCCTTCGCCGCTGGGAAAATCGCCGCATGACCAGGAAATTGTCGGAGGCCCCGCTGGTCCACGAGACGGCGGAGATCGAGAACTCGACGCTCGGCCGCTGGACCGAGATCGCCGACCGAAGCCGGGTTTCGGAAAGCATGATCGGCGACTATTCCTACATGATGCAGGACTGCAGCGTCTGGTGCGCGACAATCGGCAAATTCGCCAACATCGCCGCCAGCGTCCGCATCAATGCCACCAATCATCCGACCTGGCGGCCGACGCTGCACCATTTCACCTATCGCGCCTCCGACTATTGGGACGACGCCGAGCACGAGAGCGAATTCTTCGCTCAGCGCCGCGCCAAACGCGTCACCATCGGCCACGACACCTGGCTCGGCCATGGCTCGACCGTCCTGCCCGGCGTCACCGTTGGCGACGGTGCGGCGGTCGGTGCCGGCGCAGTGGTATCGAAGGACGTCACTCCCTACACCATCGTCGGCGGCGTACCGGCCAAGCCGATCCGCGAGCGCTTCGACCGCCGCACCGCGGAGCGCTATCAGGCGCTCGCCTGGTGGGATTGGGATCATGCAAGGCTGCGCGCCGCGCTCGACGATTTCCGGGAGCTGTCGGCGGAGGCTTTTCTGGAGAAGTATGGTGGCTAAGGATCGTGAATGGTAATGGCGGGCAGCGAATAAATTTCGAGGCTCAGGAAAGCCTTTCTTATCACCATTCACCATTCGAGCTTCTCGCGCCGAGTTGATCCCGCCCCGCTCCAGGCTGTGGGCGGTAACAAAACTGACATCAATCAGACACCGCAGGTTCACGTAGCTGCGCTAGCGAGGGTTAACAGACCTTCAATTGCGATTGGACTGGAGCCTGCACCATGTCAGCTACGCTCGAAATCCGCGGCGTCACCCGCCGGTTCGGCAAGAACACCGCCGTTAGCAATGTTCACATCTCGATCCCGCAAGGACAGATGGTCGGCGTCATCGGCCGCTCCGGCGCCGGCAAATCGACCCTTCTGCGCATGATCAACCGCCTCATCGATCCCAGCCAGGGATCCATCCTGTTCGACGGCGTCGAGGTTTCCGGGTTGCGCGGCTCGCCGCTCCGGCGTTGGCAACGCGACTGTGCCATGATCTTCCAGCAGTTCAATCTGGTGCCGCGCCTCGATGTGCTGACCAATGTGCTGCTCGGCCGGCTCAACCACCGCTCGACCCTGTCCAACCTGTTCGGCATGTTCTCCCGCAACGAATGCGCCGAGGCGGTTGCAGCCCTCGAGCGCCTGGACATCGCCCGCACCGCGCTGCAGCCCGCCGGCACGCTTTCCGGCGGCCAGCAGCAGCGCGTTGCGATCGCGCGTGCCATGATGCAGCAGCCGAAGGTGTTGCTCGCCGACGAGCCGATTGCCTCGCTCGATCCGCTCAACGCCAAAGTGGTGATGGATTCGCTGCAGGATATCAATTTGCGCGAGGGTATCATCGTCATCACCAATCTGCATACGCTGGATACGGCGCGCAACTATTGCAACCGCATCATCGGCATGGCCGCCGGCAAGGTCGTCTTCGACGGCCCGCCCGAAGACCTCAATCGCGAGGCGGTGCGCATGGTCTATGGCGCCGACAGCAATGGCGGCGAAATCTCCGAGGCCATCACCTCGACCAGTGTCGCCATCAAACAGAAAATCGCTGCATCCGCCGGACCGCTCGAGCCAGCGTTTCCTGGTTATTGAGAACGGCCTGATCGCCGCCCGCGTCAAAGGCACTCGTCAAAATTCGATCGCAACCGGCGCGAGGCCGGATCAAAGGAGAGAGACCCAATGTTCAGGAAGATGGTTTTTGGCGCGGTTTCATTGCTCGCCATCGCGGCCAGTGCCGCTCACGCCCAGGATATCAAGGAATTCCGCATCGGTATCCTTGGCGGTGAAAATGAAGCGGACCGGCTGCGCAATTTTCAGTGCCTCGCCGATCACCTGACGTCCGAATTCGGCTTCGAGAAGGTCTCGCTGTTCCCGGCCGCCGACTACGACGGCGTCATCCAGGGCCTGCTCGGCGGCACGCTCGATTTCGCCGAGCTTGGTGCGTCGGGCTATGCCAGCGTCTACCTCAAGGATCCGAACGCGGTGACCCCGATCCTCACCACCCAGCAGACCGACGGTGCGACCGGTTATTATTCGATAGGCTTGGCGCTGAAGTCGTTCGGCATCACCGACATCAAATCGGCCAAGGGCAAGAAGCTCGGTTATGCCGACCCGGATTCGACGTCGGGCTATCTGATCCCGCTGACCCAGATCCCGAAGGACACCGGCGCTTCGAACGAAACCTTCTTCGCCTCGACCCAGTTCAATGGCGGCCACGAGAACAACCTTCTCGCCGTCCGCGACGGCAAGGTCGACGTGGCGGTTGACGACTCCTCGGGCATCGGCGACTTCAAGAACGGTTACACGTCCGGCACCTTCCACAAGGAAGTCGCCAAGGGCGCCGTCGACCCCAACGACTTCGTCGAAGTCTGGCGCTCCGGCCTGATCCCGAATGGCCCGCTGGTCGTGCGCACCGCGCTCGGCGGCGATATGAGCGCCAAGCTCGCCAACTTCTTCACCACCTTGCCGGCCAAGGACAAGCCTTGCTTCGAAGCCATCGAAGGCGGCGATTTCACTGGCTACGTTCCAGTGAAGCCGGACTTCTACAGCGTCATCGTCGAAGCCCGCAAAGCCGCGATCGGCGGGTGAATGCAATTGAAAAGGGCGGCCTTACCAGCGCCGCCCTTTTTGCATGCCGATCATGACCATCTCAGCCACGATCCGTTCAGACGCGACCCGGCGGACGGCCGACACCTGGCGACGCCAGACGTCCTTGCGCCGGTTCTACACCGCGCTCGGCATCGGCTTGCTGCTTGTTGCCATGTGCACAGCCATGTGGTTCGCCGACGAGGCCAATGCCGGACATTTCTTCGATCGGCTGCCGCACATACTGGATTTCCTTAGCTGGCTTGTTCCCAAGGACTGGAATGACGTCTGGCGCGCGCTGTTCGACATCGCATCGCCGCACGACAAAGGCAGCCAGGAGTTCAACTTCCCGCTTGGCCGCATCTATCTCTGGGGCGGCTTTTATCTACCCGAATATTTCGAGCTGATGCTCACCACGCTCAACGTGGCGCTGGTTTCCACTTTCATCGGCTTCGTCTTTGCGGTGCCCTTTTCCTTCATCGCCGCGCGCAACTTGACGCCCAGTCCGGTGCTCAGGCTCGTCGTCAAGCGCTTCATGGAACTGCTTCGCGCCTTCCCGGAGATCGTCATTGCCGGCCTTTTCGCAGCCATCCTCTCGACCGGCCCGGTCGCGGCCATCATCGCCATCGGCCTGCATTCCATCGGCGCCCTCGGCAAGCTCTTCTACGAGATCAACGAAAACATCGACATGCGCGCCGAAGAAGGCCTGCGCGCGGTCGGCGCCAACTGGTTCGAGCGCGTGCGCTTTGCCGGCCTGCCGCAAGTGCTGCCCAATTTCACGTCCTACACGCTGCTCAGGATCGAGATCAATGTCCGCATCTCGACCATCATCGGCGCGGTCGGGGGTGGTGGCATCGGCGAGGAACTGAAGCTCTCCATCTCGCGCGGCTTCGGCGCCAAAACGCTGGCACTGGTGCTGCTGCTGTTCACGACGATCTTCCTCGTCGACCAGTTCTCTGCCTGGCTAAGGCTCAAGCTCGTCGGTGAGCAGGCATTCATGATGGGCGCCTGAGCATGGCCGCAATGACCGCCGATGAGATGCAGTCGATCGAAGAGCGCTTTCCCCAAGTGTTCCGGCGGCCCCTGTACAAACGCTTCGGCCCGCTGGTCCTGTTCACCGGCATCCTGCTCTACCTCCTCTACGCCTTGTGGTTCTTCAACCTGCCGCAAGTGCTGAGGGAATCGCACTGGGAACGCCTGCCGCTCTTTCTGACGCAATGGATCAGCTACGATCTGCAGCCGGAATTCCGTCTCGATCAGCCTCAGATCACGCCCAAATACCCGCGTTTTTCCGCGCTCGGCGAAGATCCTCATCCCGACTGGGTCATCACCAGTGCGAACGGCTCCTACACCATTCTGATCGACGGCCGGGCCAAATCGGTTACCTTCGACAAGACCGAGGCGATGCTGGTCGCCAATGGCCAGACGGTGCCGGTGTCCTTGGCCAGCGGCAAGCCGGTGATATCCGGCCTGGTGCCGGACTGGATCACCGCACACGACGACGAAATCGTCGCCAGGATGGGCTTTGCCGGCGAGGTCCGCATAACCGTCGATCGCGTCAAGGTCCGCAAGCGCTTCCTCGGCTGGGCGAATTTCGTCTTCGACACACGCTCGCCCTTCTTCGGCAAGTCGCCCGGCGAGGTGGTCTCGTTGCTGATGTCCGGACCCCAGCTCAAGCCGGGCACATCTAACATCACGCTGGCCGCCGACAATATCTGGTACAACGCCCAGTGGCAGCATGGCGATGTCTGGACGAAGCTGTTCCAGACCATCGTCATGGCATTTCTCGGCACCTTGCTCGGCGGCATCGTCGCCTTCCCGCTCGCCTTCTTTGCCGCCCGCAACATCACCCCGAGCGGCGTGATCAGTCAGGTGCTCAAGCGCTTCTTCGATTTCATGCGTTCGGTCGACATGCTGATCTGGGCGCTGTTCTTCACCCGCGCCTTCGGCCCGGGCCCGCTTGCCGGCAGCGCCGCGATCTTCTTCACCGAGATCGGCACGCTCGGCAAAGTCTATTCGGAAGGCCTTGAGAACATCGACGACAAGCCGCGCGAGGGCATCCAGTCGACCGGCGCCAACGGCTTGCTGGTGCAGCGCTATGGCGTGCTGCCGGAAGTGATTCCGGTCTTCATCAGCCAGACGCTCTACCAGTGGGAATCCAACACCAGGGGCGCAACGATCATCGGCGCTGTCGGTGCCGGCGGTATCGGCCTGAAGCTTTGGGAAGCGATGCGCACCAACTCCAACTGGGCCAATGTCTTCTACATGGTGCTCTTGGTCCTGCTCGTCGTTTTCATCTTCGACAACATTTCCAATTTCCTGCGCCGCCGCTTGAGCAGGACGATCCACGACTACAACAGGATCCAGGCCGACCAGGGGTGACGGCCGCGTTGCGCCGGCGGCAGTTAGGCCGCCTTACTCCACCCGCTCCTGATATGCCTGTAGCCGTCGCGGTAGACAGCTTCCGGGCCTTCGGAAAAGTCGCGCCACACCTTGGTGGCCGCGGCCAAATCCTTCAGCGAACGCCCGAACGCCTCGATCGTCAGCCAATCGTCGTAGCCGCTCTTGCGGATGGCGGAGAACGTCTCCTTCCAGGGAATGTGACCGCGGCCCGGCACGCCGCGATCGTTCTCCGAAATATGGATATGGACGACGTTCTTGCGGTTGCGCGAATAGGCGCCGATCGGGTCGGCCTCTTCGATGTTGGCATGGAAGGTGTCGTACATCGCCTTGATGTGCGGCCGGTCGATCGCGTCGATATGCTCCGACAAATCGTCCATCGTGTTGAGCAGATAGCATTCGAAGCGGTTGAGCGCCTCCAGCCCGATGGTGACGCTCTTGTTGCCGGCATGGTCGCCAATGGCGCGTTGCGAAGCGATCGAACGTTTTTTCTCGGCCGCCGTCGGCCCGCTGCCGGAGAAGGCCCCGAGCGTCGAATGGAGCGGGCCGCTCAACGTGTTCGCGCCAAGCGCCTGAGCGCAGTCGATCGCCGATTTCATGTAGTCGATACCGGCCTTGCGCGTCGAGGCATCCGGCGAGATCAAATTCATCGCCGGATCGCCCATCGCCGAGACGGCGGTGCGTTGCAGCCCGATTCGGTCGAGCAGATCACCGAGCTTCTTGTAGCCGTCCGGCGCGCCGGAGAAGACCGGTATTTCGACGCCGTCGAAGCCGGTCGTCTTGATGTCTCTCAACAGCCGCTCGTGTTTTTTCGACACGGCCGTCGTCCACAACAGCATGCACATGCCGATCTTCATCGACGCCCCTCCCCTTTGACGGCCGGCTGGCTCCTCCGCCGACTTCGCTATAAGCCCCTCATCCGGCCGCTTCGCGGCCACCTTCTCCCCGCTGGGGAGAAGAGTCAGACGCAGCGCTGGCGATCTCCTCTCCCCTGGGGGAGAAGTCGGATTGCCCCGAATTGCCCTTGCAATTCGGCTGGCAATCCGAGTGAGGGGGGACACCCTTAACCGGGCGCAGCGATTAGAGTTTCGTCCACGCCCCGTTCTTCTTCGACGACTTCACGCAGGCTTCGATGAAGGCCATGCCTTCGACGCCGTCTTGCACGGTTGGGAAGACGACATCCTTAGCCGGCTTGCCGCCCGTCCGGCGCGCCGCACGAATAGCCCGCGCGGCTTCCTGGTAGATGTTGGCGAAACCTTCGAGATAGCCTTCCGGATGCCCTGGCGGGACGCGGCTGACGCGCCCCGCGACGGGGAGCGCGCCGGCGCCATTTCGGGTAATCAACTGCTTCGGCTCGCCGAACGGCGTGTACCAGAGATAGTTCGGGTCGGCCTGCACCCATTCGAGCCCGCCCTTCGAGCCGTAGATACGCAATTTCAGCCCGTTCTCGTGGCCGGGCGCCACCTGGCTGGCCCAGACCATGCCCTTGGCCGGGTGCGACCCGCCGACCGGCTTGAAGCGCAGCAGCACATTGATGTTGTCGTCGAGCAGCCTCCCCGGCACGAAGGCATCGAGATCGGCCGACAACGAATCGAGCTCCAGCCCGGAGACGAAACGGGCAAGGTTGTAGGCATGGGTGCCGATATCACCCAGCGCACCGCCCGCACCCGCCTGCTTGGGGTCTGAGCGCCACGCAGCCTGCTTCTGGCCGGTGGCGGCCAGGTCCTCGGTCAGCCAGTCCTGCGGATATTCCGACTGCACGATGCGGATATCGCCGAGCTGCCCCTTGGCCACCATCTCGCGTGCCTGCCGCACCATCGGATAGGCGGTGTAGTTATGCGTCAGCACGAACACTTTGCCGGTCTTTTCGACCAGCGCCGCCAGCTTCTTTGCCTCGGCCAGCGTCGTCGCCAGCGGCTTGTCGCAGATGACGTGGATGCCGGCCTCGAGAAAAGCCTTGGCAGCCGGCACGTGCACATTGTTCGGCGTGACGATGGCGACCACCTCGATGCCGTCCGGCCGCTTGGCCTCGGCCTTGGCCATGTCGGCATAGGAGCCGTAGCTGCGTGCCGGATCGAGCCCGAGCTCGGCCGCCGAGGCCTTGGCACGCTCCGGATTCGACGACAGAGCGCCGGCGACCAGCACGAACTCGTTGTCCATGCGCGCCGCGATGCGGTGCACCGCGCCGATAAAGGCGCCTTGTCCGCCGCCAACCATGCCGTAGCGGATCGGACCGCCCCCGGTTTCCGCCTTCGATGCGCCGACCATGATTTTCTCCCTCGTTGTCTGAGATACCCCTCCCCCTTGAGGGAGGGTGGCCCGAAAGGCCGGGAGGGTCGGTCAATGCCGAGCTCAACCCAGCGACCCCACCCCGATCCGCTGCGCGGATCGACCCTCCCCTCAAGGGGGAGGGAAAGCTGTGTTAGATCCCCATCATCCCGCGCAGCACCTTTTTGTCGGTCGTGCCGCCGGCGAAATCGTCGAATGCCTTTTCCGTAACCCTGATGATATGATGCTGGATGAAGGGAGCGCCCTCGGCAGCACCATCCTCCGGGTGCTTCAGGCAGCATTCCCATTCCAGCACCGCCCATGAATCATAGTTGTATTGGGTAAGCTTGGAGAAGATGCCGCCGAAATCCACCTGTCCGTCGCCGAGCGAGCGGAACCGCCCGGCACGGTTGGTCCAGCTCTGGTAGCCGGAATAGACGCCTTGCCGCCCGGTCGGATTGAACTCGGCATCCTTCACGTGGAACGCCTTGATCCGCTCGTGGTAGATGTCGATGAATTCGAGATAATCGAGCTGCTGCAGCAGGAAGTGCGACGGGTCGTAGTTGATGTTGCAGCGCTTGTGGCCGCCGACCGCATCGAGGAACATCTCGAATGTCGCGCCGTCGAACACGTCCTCGCCCGGATGGATTTCGTAGCCGACATCGACGCCGTTCTCGTCATAGACGTCGAGGATCGGCTTCCAGCGCTTGCCGAGTTCGGCAAATGCTTCCTCGATCAATCCCGCCGGCCGCTGCGGCCACGGGTAGAGGTAAGGGAAGGCCAACGCCCCGCAAAACGACACCGACGCCTTGAGCCCGAGATTCTTCGACGCCTTGGCGCCGAACTTCATCTGCTCGACCGCCCATTGCTGCCTGGCTTTTGGATTGTTGTGCACCGCAGGTGGAGCGAAGCCGTCGAATTGTGCGTCGTAGGCCGGATGCACCGCCACCAGCTGACCCTGCAGATGCGTCGACAGTTCAGTGATCTCGACGCCGGCATCGGCGCAGATGCCCTTCACCTCGTCGCAATAGGCCTTCGACGACGCTGCCTTCTCGAGATCGAACAGCCGGGCGTCCCATGTCGGGATCTGCACGCCCTTGTAGCCCAGACCGGCCGCCCATTTGGTGATCGAGGCCAGCGAGTTGAACGGAGCGGCGTCGCCCGCAAACTGCGCCAGGAACAGACCAGGCCCCTTCATCGTCGTCGGCATCGGCATCTCCCTATGTTTCGCGACCAAGCATAGCGCCGATTGAAAACAGGGCCAGCCTCTTTGGTCTCTTTGCACAGCGCGCTCGGCGCCGCTATTCTGGTATTACCAAATGCCGAAATCTGGTCAAGCCATTTGACGCGCGGCCGCAGTCCTGCAACCATGCCGAGCTGCCCAACATAATTCAACGTAATCAATGCTGTAAGCAAGAGACGGCGCTTGATGGTAGCACTTCTTGCCGTCCAGATGAAATTACTGTAGATCTCCCATCAAGCCCAATTGGTCGAACCAGTTTGCCAAAAAAATGCTGGGAGGCCTTGGGGAGGAATCATGCAGCGCACTTCGGCAGAGTGCGTCGCAGGCGAACTGGTACAGGCGATTCTGGGAAGGATAGACCATGCATCTTTCGACGCACAATTGGATGCGGGCGGAGCCGCTGGAAACGACGCTCAAGCGCATCAAGAAATTCGGCTATGAGTCGATCGAGATTTCCGGCGAACCCGAACAGTACAAGACCAAGGAAACACGCGCGCTGCTGAACGAGTACGGCATCCGTTGCTGGGGAGCGGTGACGCTGATGCTGGGCGAGCGCAATCTCGCCGCCAAGGACCAGGGCCAGCGCGAGCGCTCGGTGCAATATGTCAAGGACGTGCTGACCATGGTCAGCGAGCTCGACGGCGAGATCATCACGCTGGTTCCCGCCACCGTCGGCAAGGTCGTGCCGGACGGCACCGAGGAAGAGGAATGGAAATGGGTGGTCGACGCCACCCGGGAATGCTTCACCCACGCCAAGAAGGTCGGCGTCAAGATCGCGGTCGAGCCGCTCAACCGCTTCGAAACCTACCTGTTCAACCGCGGCGCCCAGGCACTGGCCCTTGCCGATGCGGTCAGCCCCGAATGCGGCGTCTGCCTCGACGCCTACCACATCCACATGGAAGAATTTAACGTCTATGACGCCATCCGGCAGGTCGGCAAGCGCCTGTACGACTTCCATGTCGCCGACAACAACCGCTTCGCTGCCGGCCTCGGGCAGATCGACTGGCCGAAGATTGTCGGCACGCTGAAGGAGATCGGCTATGACGGCGCGCTGACCAATGAATTCGTCGCCCCAGTCGACCGCACGCCGGCAGCCCCCTATCCCGACATGGTCGAACGCAATCCGGTCGACATCTCGCCAGAGCAGCTGAAATTCATTCAGGACCACGGCTCCAGCGTGCTCACGGAAAAATTCTACACTGACCAGATGCGCATCAATGCGGAAACGCTGCTGCCGCTGATCAAGTAGCCAAGCCGTTTGGAAAAAGCCCTTCCGCCTCACAGCGGCCGGGCCGAGGATGAACATGCGCATCAAGACGGTCCAAGCCTGGTGGGTTCGCATACCGATCGAAGCCGCGAAGCAGCACCGCAGCGACTTCGGTCAGGTGGCGACGTTCGACGCCGCCATCCTGCGCATCGAAACCGACGACGGGCTTGTCGGCTGGGGCGAAGGCAAGAACGCCGCCGGCAGCGCCGGCAGCTACGGCGCCCTTGTCCATTTGCTGAACCATGAGGTCGGGCCGCAGCTGGTCGGCCTCGACCCGGCCGACATCGGCGTCATCTGGGAGATGCTCTACAATGGCGCGCGTCACGACAGCGCCGCCCGCGCCGGCCACGCCATGCCGCAATTGGCGCGACGCGGCATGAGCATCGCCGCTATCAGCGCCGTCGACATCGCATTGTGGGACATTCTCGGCAAATCACTCGGCGTTCCGGTCTGGCGACTGCTCGGCGGCCGCAAGCTGGACCGCATGCCGGCCTATGCTTCCGGCGGCTGGGCCACTGCGGAAGCCATCGGCGATCAGCTGCAATCCTACGTCGCCAAGGGCGGCTTCAAGGCGCTGAAGATGCGCGTCGGCGCCATGGACGGCGCCCCGCACGTCTCCGCCGCCCGCGTCCGCGCTGCAAGACAGGCGCTCGGTCCCGACATCGACCTGATGGTCGACGCGCACGGCACCTACACGGTGGCCGAAGCCAAGCGCTTCATCCATCTCGCCGGCGACCTCGATCTCGCCTGGTTCGAGGAGCCGGTGATCGCCGACGACAAGCGCGGCATGGCTGAGGTGCGCGCCTGCGGCTCGATCCCGATTGCCACCGGCGAGAGTGAGGCGACGCGCTACGCCTTCCGCGATCTCGCCGTACTCAAATCCGCCGATATCTTCCAGCCGGATCCGGCCTTTTGCGGCGGCATCAGCGAGGCGATGAAGATCGGAACCATCGCCAGCGCCTTCAATCTGCGCTTTGCGCCGCACCTTTGGGCGGGCGCGCCCTGCTTTTTTGCCGGGCTGCATGTTTGCGCCGCTTCGCCGGCGAGCTTCACCGTCGAATATTCACTCGGGGCCAACCCGATGATCCACGATCTGATCGAAGAGACTGTCGAAGCAAAGGACGGTATGGTAGCGATCCCTGATAGACCCGGGCTGGGATTCACTATTTCGGAGCGGTTCCTGGAGGCGCACGCGCAACACGGCTGACATGAAAGAAAAGAACCTTCTCGCGGAACTCGCCGCCTACCTGTTCTCCCATTCGGACAAGGAGACGGGCCGCACGCCGTCGGAGCGCGAACTGGCAGAGCATTTCAGCGTCAGCCGCGGTCAGATCCGCGAGGCGCTGGCCATTCTCGAGGCCATGCGCATCGTCGAACGACGGGCGAAGTCCGGCATCTACATCGATACAAAGCAGGCGAGCGTCGAGGCTATGGCGCTGTTCGCCCGCGCCGGCCTGCCGCTCGATCCTGTCCAGATCTACGAGACGGTCGAGTTGCGCAAGATCCACGAGATCAAGGCCGCCGAACTTGCCTGTTCCCGCGCCACCGAGGAGAATTTCGAGCGGCTGCGCGAGATCCTGAAGGCCTCAGAGGATCGCATAGCGGCCGGCGAAGGCCTTGCCAGGGAAGACCGCGAGTTCCACCTCGAGATCGTGCGGGCGACCAAGAACAGTGTGTTCCACAATGTCTGCAGCGTCTACTACATGATGGGCGAGATGCGCCTGCCGATCTATTTCAACGATCCCGAACGCAGCGTGCGCTCGCATGCCGAGCACATCCAGATCTACGAGGCGCTGCTGCGCCGCGACGGCAACCTCGCCCAGGCGCTGATGAGCGCTCATCTGCAAGGCGCCGAAAGCTATTGGAAGGGGCTGATCGAGGGGCGTGAGGCGGAACCGCAAAGCCCAGCGCTCGAAAAGGCCTGAAATGCCCAAGATCCTGTCGACACACAGACTGCACCCCCGTGCCTCTTCCATGCTGACAGGGGCCGGCGAACTCGTCGTTGCTTCCGCCCTCGACGCGCACACGCTGGCCGCCGAGGCAAGGGACGCCGATGTCATCATCGTTCGCGCTCCTTTGCCTGCGGCGCTTTTCGAAGGCGCGACCAGGCTCAGGGCCGCGATCCGCCACGGCGCCGGGCTGGACATGGTACCGATGGAAGCGGCCAACGCGGCGGGCGTGCTGGTGGCGAACGTTCCGGGAGTGAACGCGCGCTCGGTCGCCGAATATGTGATGTTCGCGGCACTGGCGCTGCTTCGGCGCTTTCGTGTGTTGGACCGCGACTTGCGGGCGAAGGGCTGGCTGGCCGGCCGCGAACACACCGTCATGGCCAATGAGCTTGCCGGCAAGACGATCGGCATTGTCGGCCTCGGCGCAATTGGCCAGGCGGTCGGCCACATCGCCGCCCATGGTTTCGATCTGAATGTGGTGGCAACGACGCGCAGCATGCGGCCGGCGCCGGACAGCGTCGGCTTCTTGTCGATCGATGCGCTCATCGAGCAGAGCGACATCATCGTTCTGTGCTGCCCGCTGACGCCCGAAACGCGGGGGCTGATCAGCCGGGAACGTATCGACCGGATGAAGCCGGATGCGCTGCTGATCAATGTTTCGCGCGGGCCGGTGATCGACGACGACGCGCTGATCGAGGCCCTGCAGAAGGGCCGCATCGGCGGCGCCGCGCTTGACGTTTTTGCGACACAACCGCTGCCGCCCAACCATCCCTACTTCGGCTTTGACAACGTCATCGTCACCCCGCACATGGCCGGGATCACCGAACAGTCGATGATGCGCATGGGCGTCGGCGCGGCTGGCGAAGCCTTGCTGGTGCTGGCCAACAGATTGCCGGTTAATCTGCGCAATCCCGAAGTGGTCGAGCACTACCGGCGGCGGTTCCCTGCCGATTTCTAAGCAAAGGCTACGCCTCAATTTTCCCGAATTCGCCAGCGACGTTGCCGGTATGGGAAACACCACAAAATTCCTGCTGACCGCCAGTGTCTGCATGGCGGCGGCGCATGCCTTGGCCAACGGACAGGGCAGCTACGTGTTCTGCGACAACGGCTTGCGCTGCGTGATGGCACCCTGTCCATCGAACAGCGCGCTCGACCTCGACACCGGCAAGTTCGTCAAAGGCGTTTCGATCGACATCGATCGCCTGCCGCAGCAAGACAAGGGCCTCGATCTTTCGGACAAGCTCTATGCCGGCAAGGTCGTTGTTGTCGGCTCGATCGAGAACCGCACCCGGACCTTCAACGGCAAGCGATACACCCTGCCTTGGCTGGTTGCCACCAGCATCGAGCGCACCGCCAAGGACAACGAGCGCGGCCACTGCTCGTCGCGCTGACACGCGCTATCGGATCAATTTGCAAGCAGTGCCTCGACCGCAGCGGCGATCCGCAGCAGGTGGTGGTCATGGCCATTGCGCGCCACCAGCATCAGCCCGGCCGGACGCATCATTCCGGGCATCGGCAGCGAGATGGCTGAAAGATCGAACTGGTTGGCGACCTGCGTGTTGCGCAGCAGAAGGCCTTCCGTCCTGTCGCACAGGGCCTCGTCGCCGGTCATCGAGACGATCGTCGGCGCGGTCATCGGCGTGGTCGGCAGGGCCAGCACGTCGACCGACGCCAGCCGGTCATCCATCGCGGCGGCAAGTGCTGCGCGACGGCGCATTGCTCTGATATAGACCGTGGCCGGAATGGCGGCGGCGCGCGACAATGGCCCGCTTACCCGCGGGTCGACCGGCATCGTCGCTCCCGTCGCCAGCCAGTCGGCATGGATCTCCGCCCCTTCCATTGCCGCGATCGAGGCGCGTTTGGTTGCCGCGCGCAGATCGACAAGCAGGTCGTCGATCGACAACTCCACAAGCCGTGCGCCGCTAAGCTCCATCTTGCGAAGACACCGGTCGAACGTCGTCGCGACCTCTTCCTCCGTATCATCGAACAGCACGCCGCGCGGAATACCGATGCGCAGGCCGTCCAGCGGAAGCGGCAACAGTGCCGCCAGGTTTTCGCCCGCCATCACTGCGTCGGCCGCCGCACATTCGGCGACGGTGCGGGCCAGCGGACCGATCGAGTCCAGCGTGGCCGACAGCGGAAACGCACCCGCGAGCGGCACGCGCCGCGCCGTCGGCTTGAAACCGACGACGCCATTCAACGATGCCGGAATGCGCACCGATCCGCCGGTATCGGAACCGATGGAGATTTCGCTGGTGCCTTCGCCGACCGAAACCGCGGCGCCTGAGGACGAGCCGCCCGGAATACGGCGGGCATCACTTGCATTGCCGGGCGTGCCGTAATGCGGATTGACGCCGATCGCGGTGAAGGCGAACTCGGTCATGTTGGTCTTGCCGAGGATGACTGCACCGGCCTGGCGCAACCGTTCCACGACAATGGCATCCCGCAACGCCGGCGCTGCCGTGGCGAGCAGCAGCGAGCCCGCCGTCGTCGGCTCGCCGGCGACATCGAACAGATCCTTGATCGAGGTGATCGCCCCATCGAGCGGCCCGAGCGTGACGCCGGCTTTTCGCCGCGCATCGGCGGCGTCGGCCGCCGCCCGTGCTGCTTCAGGATAGAGCTTTGCGAAAACGCTCTCATCGCCCACGCGAGCAGCAAGACGCGAAACAATTGCTTCGAGGCGATCACGGGCTGATTGCATTTTCGGTGTCGGACTCCGCACGCTTGCAACGTCTTAATGTGGCAGCCACAAACTGGCCGCAGGAGACATAGCCCGGCACGGTCGGGTTTGCACCTGTCGAACCGAAGGAGGAAGGCCCGATGCTCTACAAAAGCAGCTGCCACTGCGGCAAGGTCGCGTTCGAGGTCGAAGGCGAGCTGACCGGAGCCGTACGGTGCAATTGCTCGATCTGCTCGCGCAAGGGTGCACTGCTATGGGCAGTGCCGCATGAGAGCATGCGGGTGCTTGCCTGGGGCGATGATCTCGGCCGCTACAGCTTCGGCAACCATGTCATCGCCCACCGCTTCTGCCGCAGCTGCGGCATCCACCCCTTCGCCGAGGATGTCGGCGAAGGGAGCGGCCGAAGTGCCTATATCAATATCCATTGCATCGAGGCGTTGGACGTCGCCGCGGTGCCGGTCTTCGACTTCGACGGCCGTTCCGTCTAATGCATGTCGCGCAAAAGTGTGCAGCGGTTTTGTGATAACGACATGCATAAAAAAAGAATCTAAAGCGCGTCGCATAAGGCCGATCGAGTGCGACGCGCTTTAGGCCTTGGGACCGTCGATCGCCTTGGGGCCAAGTAAGAACGCCGCCAGTGCCGCAAGCAACGTCGCCGCCGCGCAATAGGCGAAGGCGCTGGCAACGCCGGTATTGTCGACCAGCAGGCCGCCGAAGACGGCGCCCAACGCGATGGCGACCTGGAACGTCATGACCATCAGCCCGCCGGCGCTTTCCGCCTGATCGGGGGCGGCTCGCACCAGCCAGGTCTGCAGCCCGACTGGGACGGCGCCGAAGGCAAAGCCCCAGCTGGCCACCGCTATTGCAGCCACGACGGGTGAGCCTCCGACCACCAGCAGCAGGAGCGCCGAAAACGCGATCAGCAGAGGCGCCAGGCTGACGGCTGCCTTGAGGCTGCGTTCCGCCATGAAGCCGCCGGCAAAATTGCCGAAGAAGCCACCAATGCCGTAGGCGAGCAGCACAAGCGAGATCGTCTCGATGTCCAGAGCGGGCACCTTCTCGAGAAACGGGCGGACATAGGTGAAGCCGGCAAAGTGTCCCGAGGCGACCAGCAGGACCACCAGCAGTGCCACCCTGATCATCGGCCGCTTCATCACCTCCAGCAGCGTGCGAAAACCTGCCGTACCTGCCGGTGGCAGCTTCGGAATGGTAGCCACCTGCACGAGCAGCGCTAGCGCGCCGACCACGGCGGCGATCATGAAGGCCGTCCGCCATCCCCAGATGTCGCCGACATAGGCGCCGACCGGAGCCGCACAGACCGTCGCCACCGAAACGCCGGTGAGGATGATCGACATGGCGCGCGGCATCAGCCGCATCGGAACGAGCCGCATCGCCATGGCTGCTGACATCGACCAGAAGCCACCGAGACTAATGCCAAGCATGATACGGGCGATCAGAAGAACGGGAAGCGACGACGCAAACGCGGCTACCAGATTTGACAGCACAAGCAGCACCGTCAGCGCCCACATGACCAGCCTGCGGTCCAGCCGCTTGGTGACAATGGCCATTGTCGGCGCCGCAATCGCGCCAATGACGGCGGTGGCCGTTACCGCCTGCCCTGCGGCGCCTTCGGTGATGCCGAGATCCTGCGCAAGCGGCGTCAGCAGGCTGGCAGGCAGAAATTCCGCGGTCACCAGGCCGAAGACTCCGAGCGCCAAGGAGACCACCGCCCCCCATGCGGGCTCGGATCGTTCGCCGGTTTCCGTCAGGTCGAGAACGGCGTCCATGACGCCTGTCGCGGGTTCGGTCATGAGGGATCTCCGATCTGGTTGCAGCGCAGCATCTGGCTGCAGTGCAACATAGGGAGTGACTGTCCGGAGTTTCCATGCTAGAAACACCATTATGCTTGACCGTTCGTCCAAAATCCCTGTCACCGGTGATCCGCTGACAGACATATTGCGCGGATTGCGCCTCGAAGGCGTCGATTACGGCCGTTGCGAGATGAAGGAACCCTGGGGCATCCATTTTCCGGCTCAGGCGGCGGCACGGTTTCATTTCATCGGTCGCAAAGGCTGCTGGTTGCTGCACCCGTCCGGCGAATGGGTCGAGCTCAAGGCGGGCGACGCGGTGTTGTTGCCGCGCGGTTCAGCCCACACGCTGGCGAGCGAGCCGGGTATCGAGGCGGCGCCGATCCACGGCTATGAGGTCGAGGAGATCTGCAAGGGTGTCTATTGCATGTCGAACGACGGCGTGCCCGGCTGCCGTCCGGGCACCTTGCTGTTTTTCGGCAGCATGTATTTCAATCTCGATGGCTTGCACCCCTTGCTCGGCATGATGCCGGACGTGATGCGCGCGCATGAGTTGGAAGCCTATGAGCCAGGTATCCCGCATTTGCTGGAGGCGATGGCCCGCGAGGTGACGATGGAGCGCGTCGGCTCCGGCGGCATCCTGGCGCGGCTGGCCGATGTGCTCGCCGCGACCGTCATCCGCTCATGGGTCGAGCGCGGCTGCGGCGACTCTTCCGGATGGATCGCGGCGGTGAGGGACCGCGAGATCGGCCGGGTGCTGGCCGCGATCCATCTGGAACCGAGCCGCGACTGGACGGTGGACGCTCTGGCGAAGATGATGGGCGTCTCGCGATCAGGTTTCGCCGAGCGCTTCGCAACCATTGTCGGCGAAACACCGGCAAAGTACGTCACGCAGGTACGGATGCACCAGGCGCGGCAATGGCTGGTCCGCGACCGGCTCAAGATTTCCGTCGTCGCGGCGCGCCTCGGCTACGAATCCGACGCCTCCTTCAGCCGCGCCTTCAAGCGGGTAATCGGATCGCCGCCCAGCCATTTCCGGGCCGAGGAACAGGCGGAGATCCGCCAGGCCGGCTAAACGTTGGCCGGGTTATTGCTCGGTGATGCAGGCCGAGCCGGCGCTGCTCTTGCAATATTTGCCGGAAGCCCCGCACCTGCCATCCGAGACTTCGACAACGGTGCCGCTCAACAACAGCTTGCAGTCACTGGTGGACAGATTGACCGTGCCGTTGAGATCCTTGATCTTCTTGGCGTCGACCTTCGCACCGGCGACAACTTTCTTGGCTGCCTGCGCCTCGCTCAGATGCACCGCCGACAATCCCATACCCGCGACAAGCAGGATCGTCGCAAAGCTGCGTAACAGATTTCCCATAGCCAACCCTCCGTTTTGGGTCTCCAAATTGGGCGTGCAAAGCCCGTTTGGGACCAAAGGATCAGCCTATTCGACAAATCGGAGCATCCGCATCCCCCGTACGGGGGATGACGGGAAGACTCGAGCATTTCGCAGCCAAGTGGAATCACACGGCGTCGCACAAATGCGACTAAAATAGATAGCTAGAGCGGGATGCACGGTCAATTTGAACGCATCCCGCTCTAGCTGCAGTAAAGAGGCTTGTACTTAGCCGGCGTGACGCAGGCTTATTCCGCTGCCCTTATCGAACAGCACCACCTTGTCCGGGTTCCAGGCAAAGCGCACCGGCTGCTCTATCTGCACGTCGGTCCTGGCCGGCACAGTGGCGCGCAGCATGGCGTCGCCGACCCGCAGCGTCAGGATCTTCTCGACGCCATGGTTCTCGACGTCATGGACCCGCGCCTCGACCGGCGCGCCGGTCTCGAGATAGACGTCCTCGGGACGAATACCGAAGACGAGCGGGCGACCGTCGGTCGCCGCGCCCGTCTTGGCACCCCCCGAAGTCTTGGCACCCCCCGCAAACGGCAATTCGAAATTCAGCGGTGCCATCACCGCACGCCCGTTAACAAGCTTGCCGTCGATGAGATTCATCGGCGGCGAGCCGACGAAGCTCGCCACGTAGGTGTCGCGCGGATTATTGTAGATCTCGTACGGCGTGCCGGTCTGGACGATGCGGCCATGGTTGAGCACGCCGACCTTGTCACCCATCGACATCGCCTCGATCTGATCGTGCGTCACGAACAGGAAGGTGGCGCCGAGCTGCATCTGCAGGTTCTTCAATTCGGTGCGCAGCGCCTCGCGCAATTTGGCGTCGAGCGCCGACAACGGCTCGTCCATCAGGAATACCCGCGGCTTGCGCACGATGGCGCGGCCGATCGAGACGCGCTGCATCTCGCCGCCTGAAAGCCGGTCGGTCTTGCGGTCGAGCAGATGCTCGATCCGCAGTGTCCTGGCAGCGCGGTCGACACGATCCTTGATCTCGGCATCGGGCAACCGGCGGATCTTCGGCTTCAGCGGAAATTCGAGGTTTTCGCGCACCGTATAACGCGGATAGAGCGAATATTGCTGCAGCACCAGCGCCACGTCGCGCTCGGCCGCGCCCCAATCGGCGACATCGACGCCGTCGATAAAGACCTGGCCTTCGCTCGGTTTTTCCAGGCCGGCAATCATGCGCAGCGTCGTCGTCTTGCCGGCGCCGGTCTCGCCGAGCAGGACGAAGAACTCGCCGTCGGCGATGTCGAGGTCGAGCCCGGTCAAAGCGGTGTGGTTGCCGAATTTCTTCGAAATGTTCTTGAGCTGGATGTGGGCCATCAGAGTCTCACTCCCAGCGATTTGCCGCTCGCCGTGTCGAAGAAATGCGCCTGGCTGGGATCGATTCTAACGAAGACCCTTTCGCCGGGGCCGCCGATGAAGCCGCTCTTGGTGCGTGCACGCAGCATCTTGGAGCCGACCTTGAGGTCGACGATATCGAAGGAGCCGAGCGGCTCAACGATCTGCGTCTCCACCGGCAAGAACCCCTCGGCGGCTTCGCGGCGAACGAGAACGCCTTCCGGCCGGATGCCGAGCGCGAGCTGGCCGCCGGCATGGCCGTTGAGCTTCGACAGCAAGGTGCGCGGGAATTCGAAGCCGGCGGCCGCATCGCCGACCGTGACCGAGGCCGACGAGGCTTTCTCGGTCACCGAAGCGTCGGCGACGTTCATCACCGGGCTGCCGACAAACTGCGCGACGAAAAGATTCGCCGGATGCGAATAGACCTCGTCCGGCGAGCCGACCTGCTGCAGTACGCCCTCATGCATGATGACGATGCGGTCGGCGAGGCTCATCGCCTCGATCTGGTCGTGAGTGACGTAGATGCTGGTCGAGCCCTGCTTGATGTGCAGCCGCTTGATCTCGGCCCTCATCTCCTCGCGCAGCTTGGCATCGAGCGCGCCGATCGGCTCGTCCATCAGCATCGCCTTCGGCCGCCGCACCAAGGCTCGGCCGATCGCGACGCGCTGCATGTCGCCGCCGGACAGGGCCGACGGTTTCTTGGCGAGGAGATCGCTGATCTGCAGCGTCTTGGCGACCGAGCGCACCTCGCTGTCGATCTCGGCCTTGCTCTTGCGCGTCGCCCTCAGTGGAAAGGCGATGTTCTCGTAGACGCTCATATGCGGATAGAGCGAGAACGATTGGAAGACCATGGCGATGTCGCGGTCGGCGGCCTTGAGGTGCTGGACCGGCTTGCCGTCGATGAGGATGTCGCCGCCGTCGATCGTCTCCAGTCCGGCAACGGCCCTGAGCGTCGTCGTCTTGCCGCAGCCCGACTGGCCGAGCAGCACGATGAACTCGTTATCGTCGATCTTCAGGTTGAGGTCCTTGATGACCTGGACGGCGCCGAAATATTTCTGGACGCCGCGAAGCTCGATCTGGGTCAATGCTGTGCCCCCGGGTTTGCCCCTTGCCCGGTGCCGGCCTTCTCCTCCGGCGCGATCTTGGAGGTGATGTTGAAGCCGATCAGGCCGATCAGGATGATGGTCACGCCGTAGCTGTGCAGCAGCATGTGCCATGGCTGGCAGAGCGCGATGATGCCGAGCACCATCAGCACCTGGCTGCCCGGTTCAAGATATTTCTGATTGATGTCGCGAAAACTCATTTGCGGATCGCTCCGAAGGACATGCCGCGCAAGAGGTGGTTGCGGAGCAGGAAGGTGAAGATCGCAACCGGCAGCAGGAACAGGAAGGTTCCGGCGGCAATCACCGTCCAGTCCGGCAGGCCGGCGCCGACCTGGCTGGGAATGAAAGGCGGCGCCGTCTGGGCACGGCGGCTGGTCATGATCAGTGCGAAGGCATATTCGTTCCACGCCGTGATAAAGCAGAACACGGCGGTGGCGGCGATGCCGGTGGCGGCCTCGGGCAGCACGATCTTGAAGAAGGCCTCCATGCGCGTATAGCCGTCGACGAGGGCCGCCTCCTCATACTCCTTGGGGATCTCGTCCATGAAGCCTTTCATCAGCCACACCGAGAAGGACAGGTTGAAGGCGGTGTAAAGGATGATCAGGCCGACATGGGAATCGTTGAGGCCGACCGCCCGGTACATCAGGAACATCGGAATGGCGACGACCACCGGCGGCAGCATGCGCGTCGACAGGATGAAGAACAGCAGGTCCGCCTCGCCTTTCACCTTGAAGCGCGAGAACCCATAGGCGGTGAAGGTGCCCATGCCGACGGCCAGGACGGTCGAGGTTATGGCAACGATCAGCGAGTTCATGAAACGGCTCGGATAGCCCGACCACTGCACCTGGCCCTTGCCGTCGCGCACGATCTTTTCGCCGCCATTGAAGACGACGCGCTCCCACCACGGCGCAGCCGCGTACTCCTCCGGTGATGGCGGGCTGCGCAGCTGCGAACGCTTGGTGAACAACTTGACGAAGGGCGATATCTCCGGCTGGAAAACCACCGTCGGCGGAATGGTGGTGGCGAGGTTGCGCGGCTTGAACGCCGTCGAGGCTATCCAGTAGATCGGCGCCAGGAAGATGATCGTCACCAGCAGGACGGCGACGATGGCGACCCGGTTGAAGGTGATTTCGGAAGAAGTGCGGACTGCGGCCATCTCAGCGCTCCTTCACCTTGTTGAGGTATTTGACATAGATGTTGGTGATCGCTAGCACCATGATCAGCACGATGTAGGCGAGCGCGCAGGAGCGCCCGGTCTGCCATTCCTGGAACGCCATCTTGTAGAGCCGGATCGAGATCAGCTCGGCCGTCGGCTGGCTGGTCAGGATATAGGCGAGGTCGAAGGTCTTGAACGCTTCCATGGTGCGGAAGATGACCGCGATCATCAGGATCGGCGCGACCAGCGGCAGCGTGATGCGGAAGAAGGTGTAGAACGGCCCGGCCCTGTCGATCGCGGCGGCCTCGTAGAGATGCTTGGGCACGGCCGACAGGCCGGCCAGCGACAACAGCATGACGAAGGGCGACCACATCCAGATATCGGTCAGCGCGACCGCATAGAGCGCCATTTTCGGATCCGACAGCCATTCGAAGGTGCCGAGGCCCAGCGCATAATTGATGATGCCGAAGGACGGATCGTAGAGCAGTTTCCAGAACAGGCCGACGACGGCCATAGACAGCATCATCGGCAACAACAGGAGCGTCGTCAGCAGGCCCTTGAGCGGAATGTCGCGGTTGAGCAGCATGGCCACGCCGAAGCCGACGAGCAGCTGGCCGGCGACCGAGATGATGACGTATTTTGCGGTGATGGCGAAGTTGGACCAGACATAGGGATCGCTGAGCAGGTCGCGATAGTTTTGCAGCCCGACGAAATTCGCCGCCGCGCTGGTCGAGGCGCGGAAATCGGTGAACGAATAGCCCAGCGAATAGATCAGCGGGAAGATGTTGAAGACGATCAGAAACAGGATCGTCGGGATGATGAAGAGATTGCGGATCGAAATGTCGCTTAGACCGCGAGCAGCGGCCCGCGAGGACCTGTCCAGCGTGGTGATCATCGTGGTCGCCAAGACCCTGCTCCCGGTTCAAGAATCAGAAAAAGAAACGGAGGAGGCACGAACGCCCCCTCCGTGAAGGTTCATACTTATTGGCCGCGGCCGTATTTCTTGAAGGTCGCGTTCCAGTCGGCTGCCAGTGCGTCCAGCGTCTCCTTGGCGGTGCCTTCGCCGCCGATCATGTAGGGGTAGATGCGCTGGTTGAGCTGCTGCAGCAGTTCGGCATATTCCGGAACCGCCCAGAAGTCCTTGACCTTGAACATGGTCTCGTAGAACGCCTTGTTGTAGGGCGTGGCGTTCTGGAATTCGGGCGACTTGAGCACGGCGGCACTGCAGGTGTAGCCGCCAAGCGCTGCCCATTTCTTCTGGGTCTCGTCCTTGATGAACCATTCCAGGAACTTGGTCGCCTCTTCCTGCTTCTGCGAGTAGGAAACGATGGAGATGCCCTGACCGCCGAGTGCGGCGAACTGGTCCCCGTTCGGGCCGGGAGGATTGGCGAAGAAGCCGGTGTTCTTGGCGTTCGGGTTCGACGCCTCGTTGATCAGCGAGGGGAAGAACGCGAAGTAGTTCATGCTCATCGCGGCCAGGTTTTCAGTGATCGCCTGGTTGTCCTCGACGAAGAACGACTTGGCCCAGCCCGGAGGCGTGAACTTGTAGAGTTCCTTGTAGGCGTCGAGCGCCGCGATCGCCTTGTCGGAGTTGATGAAGCCGTCGACCTTGTAGGTCTTATAATCACCCAGCTCGCCGCCAAAGGAGAACAGCGCGTTTTCGAAGCCCATCGCCATCGCGTCATAGGAATTGTCGGTGTAGATGGCGATGCCGTATTTTTTCTGGTCCGGCCGGTAGAAGAACTCGGCGATGTCGCGCAGCGCCTTGAAATCCTTCGGCACGTCGAGATCGTAGCCATACTTGGCCTTGAAGGCTTCCTTTTCCTTCGGATCCTCGAACCAGTCCTTGCGGTAGGACCAGCCGACGGCGTCGCCTTCAAGCGGAATGGCCCAGTACTTGCTGCTGCCGCCCGGATATTCGGCGTAGTACTTCACCGTCGCCGGTGCCATCACGTCGCCGACCTTGTGCTTGTTGAAGAAGTCGGTCAGGTCGACATAGTGGCCACCGGTCGAGCCGGCACCGAGCCATTGCGAGTCGCCGACGACCATATCATAGGCGTCGCCATGGGCGTTGAACTCGGTGAAGGCTTTGGTCTGGAAGTCGGGCCACGGTGTGGTTTCCACCGTGATTTTGACGCCGGTTTCCTTCTCGTACTCGTTGCCGAGTTCCTGCAGGTAATTGGCCGGATCCCATTCCGCCCAGAAGATTGTAAGTTCCTTTTCCTGCGCGTAGACGGACGTTCCGCAGGCTAGCACTAAGCCGATACCAGCAAGCAAGCTGGTCATTGTCTTGCGCATAATGATTTCCTCCCTTGTGCGCATTCTACCGCGTCATGCGAGCCGGCGGCGAGGCCGGCCCTGGTAGTCCTCCCGTGACGGCACCGTTCCGGTTTTTGAGCCTCCTCGTTCGACCGAAACGGATATTAGCCTTCACCCTTTGATCCGCTTTATTTGTCCTGATCTGGTATTACCAATTTCAGACGAACGTCAAGCCCTTTCTTGGACGGCGGCGGACATGCAGACAAGTTGGTTTCTGCGATATCTGCCTGTTTTCCCTGAATTTTCCTACTCCTTGATACAGAGGGGCCTTGCCTCGGCCGCTGCATCGCCAATAGTATGAGTAGGCAGGGTGCAAATCTGGTCGAACCAGATTGGCGTCATCTAGCGGCTGTCATCGGTGCGATCCCATCTCCTTCAATCATCGATTCCGTCACAGCTGCGCGTACCAGCGCGCTGGCGGCCCATTGCGCGACCGACATCATACTGCGGCTGTCCAATCCCCATATATCCTTCAGTACGATCAGCATCTCAACACCGAAGATCAATGACAGCGCCTGCGCGAGCCGCTTGAATTCGCGCGGCGGCAACCGGCCTTTGAGTGGCGCAATCGCATCTTTCAAAAGATCGACGCGATGGCCGCGCGTGAACGCCGGTTCGCCGTCAAACGTGCCTGCCTGTCGCTGCGCCCACTGGTCGAGCGACAGTTTCAGCGCCGCCTTGAACGTCGCTTCGAAGGCCTCGATGCGCGGCATGGCGGTCTCGAACAGCTCGGCCACCCGGCGCTCGGGATCGGCAGAGCTCGATTTCCAGGTAAGGATCGGTCCGAGCCCCTCATCGACCACCGCCTGCACCAGCGCCGCCTGGCTCGGAAAATACCGATAGGCGGTGGCGCGTGAGACTTCCGCCGCCTCCGCCACCTCGCTGACCGACGGCGTGGCGCCCGCCTGCATCAGCTTTGTCGCCGTCTCCAGCATCAGCCGCCTGGTGCGCGCGCGGGCCCCGCGCTCTACCCGCGGGTTCGGCCCCTGGCCGGCATCGTCGTCCGTTGCCGCTTGTTGACGTGAGACATTCATGTCAATACGATACGCGCGTCTCAAAAAATTGCAATGGCCCTTCGCGCCGTCGAATGGCCGGGCAAAGGGGCGGCAGCGTCGAACACGCCCAGGACCGGGGAAACGCGATGAAGCGCATCTATGTGGTGGGCACCGCCGACACCAAGGGCGAGGAACTCGCTTTTCTGGCCGATGCGGTCGCCGCAACCGGCGCTTCGATTGCCCGTGTCGACATCGGAACACGCGGCGCGACCGTGCCGGTCGATGTTTCGGCAGACGAGGTCGCCAGCCACCATTCAGAGGGTCGCAATGCCGTGCTCGGCGTCGACGACCACGGCACCGCAGTGGCGGCGATGGCTGCCGCCTTTGCCCGATTTGTTCAATCGCGTAGCGATATTGCCGGGATTATCGGTATCGGCGGTGGCGGCGGCACCTCGATCATCACCACAGGCATGCGCACGCTGCCGCTCGGCCTGCCCAAGATCATGGTTTCGACCTTGGCCTCCGGCGACACCGCGCCTTATGTCGACGTCTCCGACATCGTCATGATGCCGTCGGTGACCGACATGGCCGGCCTCAACCGGCTTTCCCGTGTCGTGCTCCACAATGCCGCCCAGGCGATATCAGGCATGGCGGCAAAGCCGGCGCCGCCGGCCGACGGCAGACCCTCGATAGGCCTCACCATGTTCGGCGTCACCACGCCGTGCGTGACCGCCATCGCCGACGAACTTCGTTCGACTTATGACTGTATGGTATTTCATGCCACTGGAACCGGCGGCCGCACCATGGAAAAATTGGCCGACAGCGGCCTGTTGTCCGGCGTCATCGACATCACCACGACCGAAGTCTGCGACTTGCTGTTTGGCGGCGTGCTGCCGGCGACGGACGATCGCTTTGGTGCCATCGCCCGCAACGGGCTGCCTTATGTCGGCTCGGTCGGCGCGCTCGACATGGTCAATTTCTGGGCGCCGTCGACGATTCCGGAACGCTATCGCGGGCGGCTGTTCTACGAGCACAATCCAAACGTCACACTGATGCGCACCGCTGCCGACGAAAGCAGAATGATCGGCGAATGGATCGGTACAAGGCTGAGCCTCTGCCAGGGTCCGGTTCGTTTCCTCATTCCGGAGAAAGGCGTGTCGGCGCTCGACATCGAAGGCGGCGCCTTCTTCGACCCTGAAGCCGATGCAGCTTTGTTCGAGGCGATCGAGCGCACCATCAAACCCGCCAAAACGCGGCGCGTTCTGCGCCTGCCGCTGCATATCAACGACCCCGAATTCGCCTGGGCCGCCACAACGGCCTTCCTCGACATCGCCAGACAGTGAGACACCAAGATATGGCCGCCATACCGCGCAAGAAAATCCTGGAGAAATTCGGCAAGATGATCGCGGACGGCGTTCCGATCGTCGGCGGCGGTGCCGGCACCGGCCTGTCGGCCAAGGCAGAGGAAGCTGGCGGCATCGACCTGATCATCATCTACAATTCCGGCCGCTACCGCATGGCCGGGCGCGGCTCGGCCGCCGGCCTGCTCGCCTATGGCAACGCCAACGAGATCGTCAAGGAGATGGCCTACGAAGTGCTGCCGGTAGTGAAGAAGACGCCGGTGCTGGCCGGCGTCAACGGCACCGATCCCTTCGTCATCATGCCGCTGCTTTTGGCCGAGTTGAAGACGATGGGCTTTTCCGGTGTGCAGAACTTTCCGACCATCGGCCTGTTCGACGGCCAGATGCGGCAGAGTTTTGAAGAAACCGGCATGGGCTTCGGGCTCGAGGTCGACATGATCGCCGAGGCTCACAAACTCGACCTGTTGACCACGCCCTACGTCTTCAATCCAGACGAGGCTCGCGCCATGACACAAGCCGGCGCCGACATCGTCGTCGCCCATATGGGGGTGACCACCGGCGGTTCGATCGGTGCGACCTCGGCTAAATCGCTGGACGACTGTGTGAAGGAGATCGACGCCATTGCCGAAGCGGCACGCTCAGTGCGCGAGGATATCATCCTGCTTTGCCATGGCGGGCCGATCTCGATGCCGGACGACGCCAAATATATTCTCGAGCGCTGCAAGGGCCTGCACGGTTTCTACGGCGCGAGTTCGATGGAACGGCTGCCGGCGGAAGCTTCGATCGCCAGGCAAACGGCGGATTTCAAGGCCGTCACGTTCGGCGCTGCGTAGAAGAAGGGGTGAGACGATGACCGACAACAGCAAGGTGTTCGTATACCCAAAAGACGTCAGCGCCTTCGGCTTCGACTGGGGCAGGCTGTCGCTGACGGTCGCTCCCGAAGTGAACGGCGCGAAGCGCTTTTCCGGTGGTGTCGTCGACCTGCCGTCGGGCAAGGGCCATACGCGTCATAACCATCCGGGTGCCGAGGAGATCATTTTCGTCATCTCAGGCAATGGCGAGCAGATGGTCGAAGACGAGAAGGGCAATCCGGTCGTCGAGAAGGTCGGCCCCGGTTGCACCATCTATGTGCCGGAAAGCCGCTTCCATTCGACGCTCAATACCGGCGACGCGCCGATGCAGCTTTTCGTCGTCTATTCGCCGGCCGGGCCGGAATTGGCACTGCGCGACCTGCCGGATTTCAGGCTGCTGCCGTCAGGTGGGAATTGAGATAGACGGCGCCTAAGCCCCGCCCCTGTTCCAGCCCCTACCCCGATCGCCGAACATAATGTAACCGGCGCCGGTCACCGCCACCGTGTCCTCCAGCTTGATGAAGCCGCGCGTCGGGTGGAGCATGGTCGTCTCGACCGAAAGCACCATGTTCTTCTCCAGCGGCTTTGCGGCATAGGTGCCTTCATAGGTCACCGGATGGTTGGTCATCAGGAACGGCGCTTCGTGCGTGATCAGCCCCATGCCATGCGCGAAGAAATCGGTATAGGCCGCAACCTTGGATTTCTTCAGCACGCCTTCGGCATGAGAAATCATGTCACCGCCCAGCGTGCCCGCCTTTACCTTGGAGAAGGCCGCCTGCTGCACCGTCTCGATCTCGGCCAGCAGATCCTCGAGTTCGGCGTCAGGCTCACCCAGCACGCCCATGCGGCAAAGGTCGCCGATATAGCCGTGGTAGTTGCCGCCGGAATCGATCGACATCACCTCGCCCTTCTTCCACGTTTGCGGCGAGGCCGCGCGGTTGTGACTGGAGCCTAGCGTCAACAGGCAATATTCGAAATGCGCGCCGCGATTGGTCTCCTCGCGCCTGAGCTGTTCGATGATCTCGCTCTTGGTTGTGCCTTCGCGTGCCCAGCCGATGGTCGCCAGCATGGAATCGGTGATCAGCTCCGAAGCAATGCGCAGCTTCTCCAGCTCGGCTTCGGTTTTGATTGCTCGCATGCGCTCCAGCATGTGCGTGGCGTCGATCAGCTTGGCGTCCGGCAGCGCGTTGCGGATCAGCATATAGGCGTCGGACGGCAGGAAGGCGGGCTCGATGCCAATGCGGGCATTGCCCTTGCCGATCTTCCGCAAATGCTCGACCGCCAGGTTGGCGGCATCGAGCGTGCCCCAGCAGGCGGCATGCAGTGTCGGCGTCCAGAACGGATGGTTCTGGTGCTCGCCGCCCTCCATGCGGTTGCCGATATAGGCGGCATGCTCCGGCCCGCCTTTCTCGTAGACGACGACAGGCAGATAGCGGCTATGGCCGATCGCATCCATGGCGGCGAAGAAGATGAACTTGTAGCCGCCAAGCAGATATTGCGTGTTGTGCTTGGAGGTGGCGAGCAGCACGTCGATGCCGGCTTCCTCCATCAGCCCGTCCACCCTGGCCTGGTCGAACGGCACGCTGCCGACGACATTCTTGCCCGGAGCAACGTTCATTGTCTCTCTCCCTGAAGTGCCATGACCGACCGCACGTGGCGCCGGCCTTTCTGGTTTTAGAGCCTTGGCTCCCCTCAAATCTGCATCATTTTGCCCGGTCTGGTCCAGCCAGAATGGGTCGAGCGGGCGCCAAAAGCTCATTCCGCTACCGGCATGGTCTAATCTGGTCCGGCCAGATCAGCGCATTGGACCGCTTCCCTGTAACTGGTCCAGCGGACGGAAATTTCAAAGCCACGTGAGGATGCGCCAATTCCGTCTCTGGCGAAACCCCGGACAAGGGCCATAATCAGCTTTGCAGGATGCTCACGAGCGTCCGAGGGGTACGGCGCACCCGGCCGGGTCGCGGAGAGGACGGAGTTCGATCATGCCAGAGTTCACCATTTCCAGGCGTACGATACTTGCGGGTTCGGCATTGCTGCTGGCCTCCACCGCCATGCCGACGATCGGCTGGGCGCAGACGCCGAAAAAGGGCGGACGACTGGTTGTCGCCGCTGATTCCGAGCCGCGCAATCTCAATCCGGCGATTGTCGCCTCGAACGGCGTCTTCTTCATCTCGAGCAAGATCGTGGAAACCTTGGCCGAGGCCTCCTTCGGCGGCAAGGACGGGCTCGAGCCACGGCTGGCGCTCAGCTGGGAAGGCGCCGCCGACGGCCTGTCGGTGACGTTCAAACTGCGCGAGGCCGTCAAATGGCATGACGGGAAGCCCTTCACCTCAGCCGATGTCGCCTTCTCGGCGCTGCAGGTCTGGAAACCGCTGCAGAATCTCGGCCGCACCGTGTTCAAGGATCTGGAGGCGGTCGACACGCCGGACGAGGCGACCGCCGTGTTCAAATTCGCCAAGCCGACCCCGTTCCAGCTGATCCGCAACGCCTTGCCGGCGCTGAGCAGCGTGGTGCCCAAGCACATCTACGAGACCGGAAAGATCGAGGACAACCCGGCCAACAACGCCCCGGTCGGCACCGGACCGTTCAAATTTGCCGAATACAAGCCCGGCGAATATTACCGGCTGGAGAAGAACACCGACTATTGGGGCAAGGACGAGCCCTATCTCGATGAGATCATCTATCAGGTGCTGCCGGACCGCACGTCGGCGGCCAGCGCGCTCGAGGCCGAAGAGATCCAGCTCGCCGCCTTCTCCGCCGTGCCCCTGGCCGATCTCGACCGCATCTCCAAAGTGCCCGGCCTCAAGGTGATCACCAAAGGATACGAAGGGCTGACTTACCAACTGGTCGTCGAGATCAACCATCGCCGCAAGGAGCTGGCCGACCTGAAAGTGCGCCAGGCGATCGCTCACGCTATCGACAAGGATTTCGTCGTCAAGACGGTGTTTCTCGGCTATGCCGCCACCGCCACTGGCCCGGTGCCGAAAAACGACCCGCAATTCTACACCGCCGACGTGCCGACCTATGCTTTCGACGTCGCCAAGGCCAACGCCTTGCTCGACGAGGCCGGCTACAGCCGAGGCGATGATGGCAAGCGCTTTTCGCTGAAACTGCTGCCGGCGCCCTATTTCAACGAGACCAAGCAGTTCGGCGACTATCTTCGTCAGGCGCTCGCCGCCATCGGCATCGACGCCCAGCTGGTCAACAACGACTCTGCCGCGCATATCAAGGCGGTTTACACCGACCACGCCTTCGACCTTGCGGTCGGGCCGCCGGTGTTCCGCGGCGATCCGGCGATCTCGACCACCATCCTGGTGCAGAGCGGCATTCCCGACGGGGTGCCTTTCTCCAACCAGGGCGGCTACAAGAACGCCGATCTCGACGCTCTGATCGCCAAGGCATCGGAGACGCTTGACACCGCCGCCCGCACCGAACTCTACAAGGAGTTCCAGAGAAAAGTTGCCGCCGACCTGCCACTGATCAACGTCGCCGAATGGAGTTTCATCAGCGTCGCCCGCGATACGGTCAAGAACATCGCCAACACCCCGCGCTGGGCGGTGTCGAACTGGGCGGACACCTATTTAGAATCGTGACACATTCTGGCGGATGAAAATTCGCGCCGAAATCCGTGTGGAAACTTGGTCAAATACCGAGTTCCTTCACACCCCCCTCTGTCCTGCCGGACATCTCCCCCGCAAAGGGGGAGATTGGCTGGCCGCAACGTCGGCTTATTTGCCTGCTGCGTTGAAGATTGGCGAAATCGCTAATAACATCCGATCTCCCCCCTTGCGGGGGAGATGTCCGGCAGGACAGAGGGGGGTGGGAAGAAACACCGCATCTCCTAATTGCCACTGCGCCAAGCACCCGGCGCCGCCATGAGCCGTGCCCTCACCCTCCTTCGCCGTCGCCTCGTCGGCAGCATCTTCGTGTTGCTGATTGTCGTCATCGGCACCTTCCTGTTGCTCGAAGCCGCTCCCGGCGATGCGGTCGATGCCTACATCGTCTCGACCGGCGGCGACGCCGGCATGATCGAGCTGTTGCGTCACCGCTGGGGGCTCGACCAATCTGAGCTGACGCGGCTGGCCAATTACCTTTGGGCGCTGCTGCATCTCGACCTTGGCCAGTCCGTCACCTTTTCACGGCCGATCCGCGATGTCATCACCGAGCGCCTGCCCAAAACGCTGCTGTTGATGGGCAGCGCCACCGCGCTCTCCTTCGGACTCGGCTCGGTGCTCGGCATCTATGCCGGCGCCAGACCCGGCAGCGTCCGTGATCGCTTCCTGTCTATCGGCTCGCTGGCGGTCTATGCCATACCGGGCTTCTCGCTCGGGCTGGTGCTGATCATCGTCTTTGCCGTCGACCTGCGCTGGTTTCCGATCGGCGGCATCGAGAGCATCGCCTCGGCCAGGACCGGCCTTGATCGCGCTGGCGACATCGCCCGCCATCTCGTCCTGCCGGTCTCCGCGCTCGGCTTCATTTATCTCGCGCTCTATCTGCGCATGATGCGCGCCGGCATGGCCGAGGTCTGGCGGCAGGATTTTGTCCTCGCCGCTCGCGCCAGGGGACTTTCCCGCCGTCGCGTCGTGCTCGCCCATGTCGCCCGCAACGCGCTGTTGCCGCTGGTCACCATGCTTGGCCTGCAGTCCGCGCAAATGCTGGGCGGCAGCGTCGTCATCGAAAGCGTCTTTTCGGTGCCAGGCCTTGGCCGATTGGCGCAGGAAGCGGTGGCGGCACGCGACACGCCGTTGCTGCTCGGCATCATTCTCGTCAGCGCCGTTCTGGTCGTCATCATCAACCTTCTCGTCGACATCGCCTACGCCGTCCTCGATCCGCGCGTCGGAGCCAATGAGGCCGGCGCGTGAACCCGCTTCGCCGTTTTCTCCGGACGCCGGAAGCGATCGCCGGCATTGTCATCCTGGCGGCGCTGTTTGCCGTGGCGCTTGCCGCACCTTTGTTCTTTCCCGGCGATCCGCAGGCCATTGCCGGGCCGGCATTGCTGCCACCGTTCCAGGACTGGTCGCTACCACTAGGCACCGACCGCCTCGGCCGTGACATGCTGGCCGAGCTTTTCCACGGCGCCCGCACCTCGCTGGCGGTCGGCCTGGCGGCCGCCGCCGCCGCCCTTGCCGTCGGCGCAGTGATCGGCACGCTGGCCGGCTTTGCCGGCGGCCTTATCGACGAAGTGCTGATGCGCATCACCGACGCTTTCCAGACCGTGCCAGCTTTTCTGCTGGCTTTGGCTTTCGTCAGCATCGTCGGGCCGTCGCTCGGCGTCGTCGTCGCGGCGATCGCACTGGGCGCCTGGACCGGACCGGCACGCGTGGCGCGAGCCGAAGTGCTGTCGATCCGCGAGCGCGATTTTGTAGCGGGCGCCCGCGTCATCGGCATGCATCCGCTGGAGATCGCCTTTCGCGAGGTGCTGCCCAACGCATTGCCGCCGGTACTGGCATTGTCGTCGGTGATCGTCGCCGCGGCGATTCTCACCGAAGCGGCATTGTCCTTTCTCGGCCTCGGCGACCCCAACCGCGTTACCTGGGGCGGCATGATCGCCGAAGGCCGTGCCGTGCTGCGCACCGCGCCGTTCCTGTCGATCGTTCCGGGAATAGCACTCGTGCTCACGGTGCTAGGTGTGTATCTCGCCGGCGAAGGCGTCGTCGAGACGACGGCGGTGAGGAGGGGCCTGTCGTGACGGCGCTGCTTTCGATCCGCAATCTGACGGTGACCTATCGCCGCGATGGCTCCGAGGTGACGGCACTAAAGAGTGTCAGCCTCGACATTCCCGCCGGCGAGCGCTTTGCCATCATCGGCGAGAGCGGTTCGGGCAAGAGCACGCTGGCGCTTGCCATTGCCGGGCTGCTGCCGGGTTCTGCCAGGATCGAAGGCCGCATCGATTGGCTCTTGCGCCCGCCGCCAATGTCTGGTGCCAAGACACCCCCCTCTGTCCTGCCGGACATGTCCGGCAGGACAGAGGGGGGTGCGACGGGACGTCAGCCTGCAAGTCTTCGCGACCATGCTTCAATCGGCGGCCGTGACATCGGCTTCATCTTCCAGGATCCATCGGCGAGCCTTGACCCGGTGATGCCAATTGGCAAGCAGATCGCCGAGGTCGCCTACACCCACCTCGGCCTCAATTGGCCGCAAGCCTACGCGAAGGCCCAAAACTTGCTTGAACGGGTCCGTCTGCCCGACTCCAATGCGGCTATGCATGCCTTTCCACACCAGCTTTCCGGCGGCCAGAAGCAGCGCGTCGCCATCGCCGCGGCAATCGCGTCCGGCCCGAAACTGCTGATCGCCGATGAGGCGACCAGCGCGCTGGACACCATCGTGCAGGCCGAGATCGTCGCGCTAATTCGGCAATTGGTGGCCGAGGACGGCATGACGCTGTTGTTCGTCAGCCACGACATCGCGCTGGCCGCTGAGCTGGCGGGGCGCATCGCCGTGTTCCGGAATGGCGAATTGATCGAACTCGGTGCGACGGCGCAGGTCGTCAGTGCGCCGCGGCACACTTACACTCGGGCGCTGCTTGACGCTCATCTCGGCCTCGACGCCGAGCCGCTGTTGCAGCGAACATGACCAGTCCTCTGCTCGCCGTTTCCGGCCTGACCAAACGATACCCTCGCGGCGGCAAGATCATTGCCGCGGCAGATAACGTTTCCTTCCACATCGAAGCTGGCGAGACACTGGCGCTGGCCGGACCTTCAGGCAGCGGCAAGTCGACGATAGCCCGGCTGATGCTGCGGCTCATCGAACCCGACGCCGGCCATATCGAATTTGAAGGCAGCGACTTCCTGTCAATGAACGGCGCTGCCTTGCGCCACCGGCGCGCTCGTCTGCAGATGGTGTTTCAGGATCCGCTCGCCGCCTTGAACCCGCGCACCACGGTGGCGCGTGTGCTCGACGACCCCTTGCGCATCCATCACATTGCCTCTCGTGCCGAGCGCCCGCGCCGTATCGCCACTCTGCTGGAGCGCGTCGGCCTCAGCCCCGGTCTCGCCGGCCGCGCCATTCACGAAATCTCCGGCGGCCAACGCCAACGAGTCGCCATCGCCCGCGCCATCGCCACAAAACCGTCGCTGGTCGTGCTCGACGAGGCCGTGTCGGCGCTCGACGTTTCGGTGCGCGCGCAGATCCTGCGGCTGCTGCTTGACCTTCAGCGCGAAGAGCGCATCGCCTATCTATTCATTTCGCACGATCTCGGTGTCGTCCGTGCCATCGCTCACCGGGTCGCCATTTTGGACGCCGGGCGCATTGCCGAGAGCGGCGATGCCCGTACCGTCATCGACGCGCCGCAATCCGCGATCGGCAAGGCGCTGGTGGCGGCAGCGCCAAGACTGTCAAGGATCGAACAGGACGCATCATGACCGACGTCGAAGCCCGAGCCGAAAAACTGTCGCGCGAACTCGATTCCGCCTTCCGTAACCGCGCCGATCTCTATCGTCTGTTGCTCGACGAGCTAACCGCGGAAGTTGGCGCGGAAAAGGCTGAGGCTATCATGATCCGCACCATCGAACGGCGCGGCAAGGAGGTTGCGGCGTCGGCCTTCGCCGATTTCGGCCCGAACGACGCAACGGCGATCGGCGAGGCGTTCCTCGCCGTCAGCCCGGATGGCGGCCGCATGTATCCGACCGACGTCGAACGCGGCCAAGGCCGCATCGCCTTCAAGGTCAAGCGCTGTCCGCTGAAGGACGCTTGGGTCGAAGCTGGCGTTGGCGACAAGAAGCTCGCCTCGCTCTGCCGCATCGCCGGCGCCTTCGACCGCGGCCTGTTCGAGGCCACCGGAGTGCGCTTCGACAACGTCACCTGGACGCCGGGCCACGGTTCCGGCTGCTGCCACATCGCCTTGACCAACCGGGATGCCGGCTAGAGCTGCAGTTCGAGCCATGTCGGCGAAGACGTAAAGCTCCGTCCCGTTGGGCAGCGCAGAGCCAAACAAAAACCCCCGGCGCCGCAAGGCAACCGGGGGTTTTGATGTTTGCATTGCGAGGAATTTGGTGCGGACAGGATCTGCCTCGGTGTCCCGCTGTGTCGGCTTCGTTGGTAAGTGTCCGGCCGGAGGCGTCTTTGTGGGTTCATGGCTGTGGCCTCAAACCGTAGGTTCGAGCCACGGCCCAATCAAATCACTCCGAGATTTGTCGGATTGCGGCATTCTTATTCGTCTTCAGTAGGGGAGTTCCTGGAGGTGAATTATGAGCGAATTGCCGGTGGTCAAAACGCGACTCAAAGGCAAAAACCTTACGCAGAGCATGCTGATCCCAACGGAGAACATGGTCGCAGACGAGCTCCGGGCTGCGCGACCTGGCCACTTGTCGGACCTTGCAGAGTTACGACGTAAGCTCGCGGCAAAATACGGAGCAGACGCCTGCTGCCCAGTGACTGTGCGGCGGCACTTGGTGCATATCAGTCAAGACGGCAGCGCGCCCTTTTGGCGCGTCGTAAATCCCGATCGGCCATTCGCCCGACGTATGAGAGGTGGATCGGAACACATACGCGAAAAATTGGCTGCGGAACGCTGAGTATCCTGTCGCTGCACTTCAGAGCAAACGAAAACGGCCCGCACAAGGCGGGCCGTTTTCGTACTTTGGTTGCGGGGACAGGATTTGAACCTGTGACCTTCAGGTTATGAGCCTGACGAGCTACCGGGCTGCTCCACCCCGCGTCAACTTCACGGCGACCGCCGGCCGGGCAGCCCGGGCTTTTTTGTTTGTCCGTCCTCAAGGCCTTCGGCCTTTGTGGGCGGATGGGGCGCTGCCCCACCCCGCGTCAACCCTAGAAGTAAGCCTTGGCTCACTGAATTCAAGCTTCCGCCAAATGAAAGGGCCGCTTGCGCGGCCCGGAGCCCCGTTGGCGGGCCTGTTCGTAAGGAGAAGATTAAACAACGTGCGCTTGGCAGACCTGGCAGCGACCTACTCTCCCGCGTCTTGAGACGAAGTACCATCAGCGCTGGAGCGTTTCACGGCCGAGTTCGGAATGGGATCGGGTGCAGCCGCTCCGCCATAACCACCAGGTCGGCAAAACGCACGTTGCTCGAGAAGCTGTTTTCTGTGCCATCCATCTCGGCGCAATCCAAGGATTGCCGCCAGAAATGGGCATTAGGAATGAGAACGATCAAGCCGATCGAACTATTAGTACCGGTAAGCTTCAAGCGTTGCCGCTCTTCCACACCCGGCCTATCAACGTGGTCGTCTTCCACGGTTCTCAGGGAATACTCGTTTTAAGGTGGGTTTCCCGCTTAGATGCCTTCAGCGGTTATCCCGTCCGGATATAGCTACCCTGCTATGCGGCTGGCGCCACAACAGGTCCACCAGAGATCCGTCCATCCCGGTCCTCTCGTACTAGGGACAGATCCTTTCAATATTCCTACACCCACGGCAGATAGGGACCGAACTGTCTCACGACGTTCTGAACCCAACTCACGTACCGCTTTAAATGGCGAACAGCCATACCCTTGGGACCTGCTCCAGCCCCAGGATGCGATGAGTCGACATCGAGGTGCCAAACAACCCCGTCGATATGGACTCTTGGGGGTCATCAGCCTGTTATCCCCGGCGTACCTTTTATCCGTTGAGCGATGGCCCTTCCACGCGGGACCACCGGATCACTATGACCGACTTTCGTCTCTGCTCGACTTGTCAGTCTCGCAGTCAGGCAGGCTTATGCCATTGCACTCAGCGAACGATTTCCGACCGTTCTGAGCCCACCATCGCGCGCCTCCGTTACTCTTTAGGAGGCGACCGCCCCAGTCAAACTACCCACCATACATTGTCCCGGACCCGGATAACGGGCCGCGGTTAGACATCCATAGTGATAAGGGTGGTATTTCAAGGGTGGCTCCACCTGAGCTGGCGCCCAGGTTTCAAAGCCTACCACCTATCCTACACATGCCACTACGAATGCCAATGTAAAGCTATAGTAAAGGTGCACGGGGTCTTTCCGTCTAACCGCAGGAACCCCGCATCTTCACGGGGAATTCAATTTCACTGAGTCTATGCTGGAGACAGCGGGGAAGTCGTTACGCCATTCGTGCAGGTCGGAACTTACCCGACAAGGAATTTCGCTACCTTAGGACCGTTATAGTTACGGCCGCCGTTTACTGGGGCTTCGATTCAGAGCTTGCACCCCTCCTCTTAACCTTCCAGCACCGGGCAGGCGTCAGACCCTATACGTCGTCTTGCGACTTCGCAGAGCCCTGTGTTTTTGATAAACAGTCGCTACCCCCTGGTCTGTGCCACCCTCCCATGCTTGCGCATGAAAGGGTCACGCTTCTTCCGAAGTTACGCGTGCAATTTGCCGAGTTCCTTCAGCATAGTTCTCTCAAGCGCCTTGGTATACTCTACCAGTCCACCAGTGTCGGTTTCGGGTACGGTCTATAAGGAGGAGCTATTTCCTGGAACCACGCAGCAGCCCTTTCAATCCGATAAGATTGGACTACCTCAATGATCCGTCACTTCCTCCAGGCCCACGAATATTAACGTGGTTCCCATCGTCTACGCATTTCTGCCTCGACTTAGGGGCCGGCTAACCCTGCTCAGATTAGCTTTAAGCAGGAACCCTTGGACTTTCGGCGGGGGAGTCTCTCACTCCCCTTACGTTACTCATGTCAGCATTCGCACTTCTGATACCTCCACCATCCCTCACGGGTATGGCTTCATCAGCTTACAGAACGCTCCGCTACCGCTTGCATTGCTGCAAACCCTAAGCTTCGGTGTATGGCTTTAGCCCCGTTACATTTTCGGCGCAAAGACCCTTATTTAGACCAGTGAGCTGTTACGCTTTCTTTAAATGATGGCTGCTTCTAAGCCAACATCCTGGTTGTTTTGGGATCCTCACATCCTTTCCCACTTAGCCATAACTTGGGGACCTTAGCTGTAGGTCAGGGTTGTTTCCCTTTTCACGACGGACGTTAGCACCCGCCGTGTGTCTGCCGACTATTACTCCCAGGTATTCGGAGTTTGGTTAGGTTTGGTAATCCGGTGAGGACCCCTAGCCCATCCAGTGCTCTACCCCCTGGGGTATTCGGTCGACGCTCTACCTAAATAGATTTCGCGGAGAACCAGCTATTTCCGAGTTTGATTGGCCTTTCACCCCTAGCCACAAGTCATCCCGAACTATTGCAACAGTTATGGGTTCGGTCCTCCAGTAAGTGTTACCTTACCTTCAACCTGCTCATGGCTAGATCACTCGGTTTCGGGTCTAATGCGACGAACTGAACGCCCTGTTCAGACTCGCTTTCGCTGCGCCTACACCTATCGGTTTAAGCTTGCTCGTCACACTAAGTCGCTGACCCATTATACAAAAGGTACGTGGTGACCCAGGACGAACCTTGGGCTCCCACTGTTTGTAGGCAATCGGTTTCAGGTACTATTTCACTCCCCTTGTCGGGGTGCTTTTCACCTTTCCCTCACGGTACTAGTTCGCTATCGGTCATGCACGAGTACTTAGGCTTG
>NZ_JAMYMA010000012.1:82500-219302 GCF_040318275.1 Mesorhizobium sp. M1217
CCGGCACCGACTGGGCAGCTCCGGTGGGCTCGCCGATTATTGCCGCGGGCAACGGCGTCGTCGAAAAGGCCGGCTGGGCTGGCGGCTATGGCAAGCAGATCATCCTGCGGCACGCCAATGGTTACGAGACGTCCTACAATCACCAGAGCGCCTTTGCCAAGGGCATTGAGCCGGGTGTTCGCGTTCGCCAAGGTCAGGTTATCGGCTATCTCGGCTCAACCGGCCTCTCCACCGGTCCGCATCTTCATTACGAACTGATCGTCAACGGCACCAAGGTCGATTCGATGCGCGTCCGCCTGCCGGTCGGCAAAACGCTGAAAGGCGACGACCTCGTCGCCTTCAAGCGCGAGCGCGAACGCATCGACGACCTGCTCAAGCAGGAAGACAGCAATCAGCTGAAGGTAGCGAGCGCCAAGATCGAAGGCTGAGCCGACGTTTTCGTCGTCAGCCCTGCTGATTCGCCGTGTCGCGCGCCCATGGCAGCCGCTCGCCGGAAACCGTCATCCAGGCGGTGATTGCCGAAAGCAGGCAAAGCAGCGCGGTCACTGCGGCAACGGCCGCGAATGCCGCGTCGCTGGCGGCAAGCCGTGCCGCATCGAGACCGGGCGCCAGGCCGGCGGGCGCCGGTTCGCCGAAACCCGGAATGCCGGCACCGGTGCCGAGCACGGCAGCGTAGACCCAGGCCGCCAGCGATCCCATCGCCGCCACGGCAATCAGGCCGCCGATGCGCGAGACGGCGTTGTTGATGCCCGAGGCCGCACCCGTATCCTTGTCCTCGACCGCCGTCATGATGGCGGTCGAGAGCGGCGACACCACCAGCGCCATGCCGAACCCCATCAGCGCCATCAGCGGGAACACCCCCAACCAGAAATTGTGGATGCCCCAATAGGCCAGCAAGGCAAGCCCGGCAAAGGCAACAGCCACCACCAGACTGCCGCTGGCGATCGGAAAGCGAGGCCCGATGCGGTCGGACCACTGGCCGACCGGCCCGGACAGCAGCGCGATCAATGCCGACAGCGGCAGGAAGATGAAGCCGACCTCGGCCGTGCTCAGCCCCCATCCGGCGATCATGAGCATCGGCAGATAGAACAGATTGGCCGACAGCGCGAAATAAAGGAAGAAGGTCGCCACATTGGCGCCCGCAAACGCCCCAATCCGAAACAGCGATAGGTCGATCATCGGCTCGCGCCGCTGGCGTTCGAAGACTATGAACACGACGAGCAAAACTGCGCCGGCGGCAATACTCGGGCCGGACATCAGCCCCTCCCCGTCACCGCTCATCGAGGTCAGGCCGTAAGCGAGCGCTCCGAACGCCGATATGGCGAGTGCTGCGCCGCCGAGATCGAGGCTGCGCTTTTCCGCCGGCGCGTCGGCGGGAACCTTGGCCAGCAGAAGATAGATCGAGATAAGACCGAGCGGCAGGTTGATGGCGAAGATCGCCCGCCAGATGCCGTCGCCGAAGGCCGACAGCACGAAGCCGCCCAGCACCGGACCGAGCGCCATCGTCAGCGCTGATGCCGCCGCCCAGATGCCGATCGCCCGGCCGCGTTCCTTTTTCGGATAGGCTTTGGCGATAATGGCCAGGCTGCCCGGCACCATGACGGCCGCTCCAACACCCTGGATAGCCCGAAACGCAATAAGCACCGCCGGGTTAGGCGCCAACGCGCAGGCAAGCGAGGCGGCGATGAACAGGACGATGCCGGCGACGAAGGAGTGGCGCAGGCCGAAGCGATCGCCAGCGGCGCCGCCGACGAGAATGAGGGCTGAAAGCGTCAATGCATAGGCATTGGAAATCCATTGCGCCTCGGCGAGGCTGGCGCCGAGGTCGACGCGGATCGCCGGCGTCGCAATTGCCAGGACCGATCCGTCGATAAAGCCGAGTGCGGAAGCCAGGATCGCCGCGATCAGCACGAACCGCCGCTGCGCCTGCGGGCAAAACGTATCGGACGGAAGTGAGCCGGTCAGGGGAACGGCGCCGGTACCGACTTTGGTTGGCGTGTGCATGCTGCCTTACCTAGACCGCCGGGGGGCCAGCGACAACCGGCCGGCAGGCTGTTCTCGTTGAAACCAGCCCGAACCTGGCCATGCAGGCAGGACCACGCCAGTGCGGGTGCAAACGGCCGATGCCGTGCTAAGCTTCTTGCAGCGCGACTGGCAAGGGGGAAAATACCCGCATGAAACGACCGCTCGAACCCTCGGCGGAAGGACGTGGGCGCGTCGTCGGCATCACCGACGGCGTGTTCGCCATCGCGCTCACCCTGATCGTTCTCGAGATCAGGGTGCCAGCGCATGAAACGGTGCATTCCGAAAACGAGTTGATCGCCGCGGTCGCAGCACTGGCGCCGCGTTTTCTGACCTATGCGCTCAGCTTCCTGACGCTGACCATCTTCTGGTTCGGCCAGCAGGCGCAGCACGGGCTGATCGCGAAGTCCGACAGGCGGCTTGCGACGCTGAACCTTTGTTTTCTCGGTTTCATCGCCTTGCTGCCGTTCTCGACCGATCTTTTGGCCGACTTCCTCGAATTCAGAACCGCCGTGCTCGTCTACTGGCTCAATCTTTTGATGCTCGGGCTGACGCTGCTCGCCAGTTGGCGCTATGCGGACAAAAACGGCCTCCTGGCGGAAGGCGTCGATGCGGAGACCACCCGAACGGTCTATCTGCGCATCGTCAAGGCGCAGATCCTGTGGGCGATCGGCGCTGCACTCTGCCTCGTCAGCCCGCTGCTCAGCGTCGGCTTCATGTTGGTGGTGCAGCTGATCTATGCGGCGGCGCCACGCGCGCGACTGCTGCGCAAGATCATCGGGTGAGTGGAGCGAAAACGCTCAACTCAGTCGACGAACTCCACCGTCACGCCGGGCGACACGATTTTGGCCAGCTCGCGCGCGTCCCAATTGGTCAGCCGCACGCAGCCATGGCTTTCGGTCTTGCCGATCTTGGACGGATCCGGGGTGCCGTGAATGCCATAGGTCGGCTTGTCCAGCGCAATCCAGACCGAGCCGACCGGACCGTTCGGCCCCGGCGGGATGGTCAGGATCCTGTCGTTTTCGCCCTGCTTGAAATTGATGTTCGGGTTGTAGGTGTAATTCGGATCCAACGCGACACGCGACACCGCATGGGTGCCGGACGGCGACGGCGTGTCCGACGAGCCGATGGTCGCCGGATAGGCCGCGACCAGCTTGCCCGCCGCATCATAGGCGCGGACCTGCTTGTTGGCCTTGTCGGCGATGATGCGCGCCACCGGCGTCGCCACCAGCCTGCCGAAATTGGCGACCTTGATGATGGTGCCGGGGCGGCTGAAATTGGCGTCCGGATTGAGCGATTTCAGATAGGCCTCGTCCATGTGGAAGCGCTCGGCCAGCGCCTCGGGCACCGACGTGTAGCCCATGCGGTCGAGCTGGGCCTTTTGGCTGTAGTCCTCCGGTATCGAGGCGACATAGGGGCCGGCCGCATCCTCGGGCGTGATCGTATAGGAGGCGAAGGCATCGCCACCGGATTGCGCCAGGGCGGCCTGGATGCCGATCGCATCGGTCGATTTCAGATTGCTGCCGGTGATCTCATTATAGGCGGCAAGCGCCTTGTCGACATTCGAGCCGAAGCGTCCGTCGATGACGCCGGGCGAAGAACCGGCACGGTCGAGCAGCACCTGCAGCGCCGCCACGTCCTGGCGGGCGCCGAGCGATAACGACGGGTCGACCGCCGTTTTGCCGCCAGTGCTTGGCGGCAAGGCCGCCTGCTCGCCCGGCACTGTCGGTTCGACCGGCTCGATCGAAGCCTCATTGAGCGGCTGGCGCTCAATGGTGCGCGGCTTCACCGGCTGCGCTTCCTCCGGAAAATTGTTGCCATAGCCGCCGTCATCCCGCGGCGCTTCGGGGAAGACTTCTGCCGAATTGTCGCCATAGGGGTCGTACTCGTCAGCCGGCGGCACGATGACCCTGCCTTCGTCTTCCAACTGCCTGCGACGGAACCGCGCCGTGTCCTCCGGATCGTCAAGATAATGGCGGTCGTCTTCGACCGGTCCGAGATTGCGCAGGCGCTCGCGGCGCAAGGCACGGCGATCGAGCCTGGTCTGCGGCGGCTGGATGGCGATAACCTTGCCGGTCTCCGCATCGACGATGACGCGGTTTCCCCTGGCGTCGTAATAGATGTCGAGATTGCCGTTCTGGGCGACAAGAATGCCGCCGTCATCGGCAGCACGACCCACCCGTGGCGCAGTATCCACTATCGGCGATGCCATCGTATTCGAAGCCAGCAGCCCGGCAGCAAGCGCTGAAAGGGTGAAGATGGTGCGCAACATGGTGGCCAAAATTCTCCGGTCCGTAACTGCCGCCGCCGGCATTGTCTCTCAAGAGCGCCGCGCGTCCTTTTGGGGCTTAAGGACACTCTAACGCTTTAAATCTCCGCATCGTGCTTTGCGAAAATCAAACTCGATTTCGGGCCGATGTGGTCGCGAACCCCTTCGCCAGCAAATCACTTGCGTACGATAAGGTTCCAATATGAACCGGGCATGAAGATGGCGGGTTTCTGACCGATTAACCGGCAGCAAGTCCCAATTCCTTGCGCGCCTGCTTCGTCAGCTTCAGCGCGACGAGACGGTGGCTTTCGCGTAGATAATCCTTCAACGCCTCATCATCCATGCTTTCGCCTGTCTGGCGCTGGATCCATTTCATGCCGCGCGAGGCGAGATAGGGTGCCGGCCGAAGGCCCGGCTGTTCCCTCAGCACGTCATAGGCGATATCGGAGCATTTGAAGGTGACGAACGGCTCTTTGCCTTCACTCCAGCCGCCGATTGCAAACACCTTGCCGCCGACTTTCCAGACATGGGCGCCGCCCCACTGCACGACATGGGTCGTCGAAGGCAGCGAGGCGCAGAAGCTGTTATAATCGTCCAGCGTCATCTGCGCCCCGCCAATGATGGTAGACCATGAGATCATGGTCAAAAAAGAAGAGAGGAGCCCATCCCGATTCCATCGGGATGGAACAGGCTTTGGCTTGAAGTCAGGCGGCCGCCTCGGTTGCCACGACCGCCGGCTTCGAGCGGAAGTTCAGCCGGTCGGACCCGGCGGTGACCTTGACGGTCGAGCCGTCGAGGATCTCGCCGAGCAGGATCTTTTCCGCCAGCGGATCCTGCAATTCCTTCTGCATCACCCGCTTCAGCGGCCGCGCGCCGTAGGCCGGATCATAGCCCTTGGCCGCCAGCCAGTCGATCGCCTCCTGATCGAGCGAAAGCGCGATCTTGCGGTCGACAAGCAGGTTTTCCAGCCGCTTGAGCTGGATTTCGACGATGCGGCCCATATCCTGCCGGCGCAGCCGGTGGAACAGGATCACCTCGTCGATGCGGTTGAGGAATTCCGGCCGGAACGAAGCCCTGACCACATTCATCACCTCGTCGCGCACCACGTCGACATCCTGGTCCTCGCCGAGATTGACCAGATATTCGGCGCCGAGGTTGGACGTCATGATGATCAGCGTGTTGCGGAAGTCGACCGTACGGCCCTGCCCGTCGGTCAGCCGGCCGTCGTCGAGCACCTGCAGCAGCACGTTGAACACGTCCGGATGCGCCTTCTCGATCTCGTCGAACAGCACGACCTGATAGGGCCGCCGCCGGATCGCTTCGGTCAGCGCGCCGCCTTCCTCATAGCCGACATAGCCGGGGGGCGCGCCGATCAGCCGGGCGACCGAGTGCTTCTCCATGAACTCCGACATGTCGATGCGCACCATGGCGCTCTCGTCGTCGAACAGGAAGCTGGCCAGTGCCTTGGTCAATTCGGTCTTGCCGACGCCCGTCGGTCCGAGGAACATGAACGAGCCGAGCGGCCGGTTCGGGTCCTGCAGGCCGGCGCGCGCACGGCGCACCGCTTTCGACACCGCCTGCACCGCCTCACCCTGGCCGACGACGCGCTTGCCGACCTCGTCTTCCATGCGCAACAGCTTGTCGCGTTCGCCTTCCAGCATCTTGTCGACCGGGATCCCCGTCCAGCGCGACACGATATGAGCGACGTGATCGGGGCCGACCACTTCCTCGACCATGCCGGCCTTGCCATCCCTGGCTTCAGCCTGCTTCAGCTGCTTTTCGAGTTCCGGGATCTTGCCATAGGCAAGTTCGCCGGCGCGCTGGAATTCGCCCTTGCGCTGCGCAATGGCAAGTTCGTTGCGCGCCTCGTCGAGCTGCTTCTTGAGGTCGGCGGCAAGCCCGAGCTTCTGCTTCTCGGCCTGCCACTTCGAGGTCAGCTCGGTCGATTCCTCCTCGAGGTTCGAGAGTTCCTTCTCAAGCCGGGCGAGCCGGTCCTTCGAGGCATCGTCCTTCTCGACCTTGAGCGCCTCGCGCTCGATCTTGAGCTGCATGATGCGGCGATCGATCTCGTCCAGCGCCTCGGGCTTCGAATCGACCTGCATCCTGAGCCGCGAGGCGGCCTCGTCGACGAGATCGATCGCCTTGTCCGGCAAGAAGCGGTCGGCGATGTAGCGGTTTGACAGCGTAGCGGCCGCGACCAGCGCCGAATCCGAGATGCGCACTTTGTGGTGCTGCTCGTATTTCTCTTTCAGGCCGCGCAGGATCGAGACGGTGTCTTCGACCGTCGGCTCATTGACGAAGACCGGCTGGAAGCGGCGGGCAAGGGCCGCATCCTTCTCGACATGCTTGCGGTATTCGTCGAGCGTGGTGGCGCCGACGCAGTGCAGCTCGCCGCGGGCCAGCGCCGGCTTCAGCAGGTTCGACGCATCCATGGCGCCATCCGCCTTGCCGGCGCCGACCAGGGTGTGCATCTCGTCGATGAACAGGATGATGCCGCCGGCCGCAGACGTGACTTCGGAAAGCACCGCCTTCAGCCGCTCCTCGAACTCGCCGCGGTATTTGGCGCCGGCGATCAGCGACCCCATGTCGAGCGCCATCAGCTGCTTGTCCTTGAGCGATTCCGGCACATCGCCATTGACGATGCGCAGCGCCAGCCCTTCGGCGATCGCCGTCTTGCCGACGCCGGGTTCGCCGATCAGCACCGGGTTGTTCTTGGTGCGGCGCGACAGCACCTGGATGGTGCGGCGAATTTCGTCATCACGGCCGATGACCGGATCGAGCTTGCCCGCGCGGGCGTCCGCCGTCAGGTCGCGCGCGTATTTCTTCAGCGCGTCGTAGCCCTGCTCGGCGCTCGCCGAATCGGCGGTGCGACCTTTGCGTACGTCGTTGATGACCTGGTTCAGCGCCTGCGGCGTGACACCCGCCTTGGACAGGATGTCGGCGGTCTTGGCCGACTTTTCCATGGCAAGCGCCTGCAAAAGCCGTTCGACGGTAACGAAGCTGTCACCGGCCTTCTTGGCCAGTTCCTCGGCGGTCGAGAACACCTTTGCCAGCGGCTGCGCCAAATAGAGCTGGCCATTGCCGCCCTCGACCTTGGGCATTGCCTCCAGTGCCGTTTCGACGCCGAGCTTGACGTCACGGACATTGCCGCCGGCGCGCTCGATCAGCGACGCAGCCAGGCCCTCGTCGTCGTCGACAAGGACCTTAAGAATATGCTCGGGGGTGAATTGCTGGTGGCTGCGGGAAAGCGCCATGGTTTGCGCGGACTGGATAAAGCCACGCACGCGCTCGGAATATTTTTCAAGATTCATGCCTGTCTCCTTCCGTCACCGGCCCGCTTCGCGGCACCGGATCGGATTGCGGTGACGGACCCGCCCGTTCGAGCCGGATCCTGTTCACGCAAGATATGGGACGCAAACCACGGACCCTCAAGACGCCTCGACACTGGCGAACGCATAATATTCCGAGCGCGCAAAACAAAAACGGCGGAGATTTCTCTCCGCCGTCCAGGGTAAAGGATGCGCTAAGATCGCCTGAACGTTTCTTCGATCAATTCTCGACGTCGGCAATAGTAGGTTGACCGCCGGCGTCTTCAGCCGGCGCCGCATCGACATTGCCAGTTTCGGCACTGTCAGGGCCGGAACTGTCAGGGCCGGCATTGTCGTTGCCGCCATTTGCCTGTTCGACATCGAGGCGCGGACGACGCGGACGCCTGGGGCGGCGGCCCGGGCTGTTTTCGGCCGCGGCTTCGTTGAGCTCGGCCTGGGCGGCGAGACCCGCCGGCGAAAGGTTTTCGAATTGCGGTGCGGGCTCGCTCACAAAGACCGGCTCAGCGGCCGGCACGGGCTCTGCCTGCGCCGGCGTCTCGTCGCGCCGTGGCTGTTCGACGCGCTGACCACCCTGCTGCTCGCCGCGCGCGCCATATTCGCCGCGCTGGCCGTTCTGGCCGTAACCGCCATTGGGGCGACGGTCGCGGTGGCGTCCGCCATTGTTGTCGCGGCCGCCCCGATTGTCGCGGCTGTTTTCCTGGTTCAGAGCCAGCTCGGCCGGCGTGCCATCGATGACCGGCTGCGGGCCGGCACCGTGATTGGCCGAAGCCGAGGCCTCGTTGGCATTGTTGTTGCCGGCATTGTCGAACTCATCGCGATCCTCGTCGCCGTCATCGTCGAAATCATCTCGATTCTGCTGCGCGTTCTGGATCGGCATCTGTGCCTGAGCGGCTGCGATGATGCGGTTATAGTGCTCTGCATGCTGGAGATAGTTTTCCGCCATCACCCGGTCGCCGGAGCTTTGCGCGTCACGGGCAAGGGTTGCGTACTTCTCGGCAATCTGCTGAGCCGATCCGCGGATCTTCACGTCCGGACCGTTGCTCTCATAGTTGCGCGTCAGGGGATTCGGCCCCTTACGGTTGTTGTTGTTATTGTTGTTGCCGCCGCCGCCGCCATTGTTGTTGCGACCGCGCATGCGCCTGTTTTGCTGTTGTGGCCTCATTAGACTCTCTTCACTTTGAAATTTTCGAAAAACTCTTCACGAACGGAGGCGCTCATGCGGCCAGCCGTTTCGTTCCTTCACCGGCGTTCGCCCGCATCAATTGCGTTGGCGCCACGTGCCATCCTGTTCCGGTTACTTCACTTGCCGGACGATTCCCGCACGAAGCTTGGGCGTCGTTTGCGCAAGAAGGCAGCTATTTCCAAGGAAAACCGAATCGCTAAGAGCACTGCCTGCTTCGTCTCATCCGGTTAAGGCGACCCTAGCCGCATTCCCCGGTATTGCCAAGCGCTTTTTTCGCACTGCATCACGGCTTCCACTGTTCGAACACAAGAACTCTGTCGTTTCCGCCGAGATCACGAAACACCCCGACCGGACAGTACCCGGCCGCGGAGAATATCCCCGTAACCTGTTGGTGCTGCGTATGGCCGATCTCGACCGCAATCCTGCCTTGGAGTTCCAAATAGGCTGCCGCTCCTGCGGCGATCTTCCTGTAGGGGCTCAGACCGTCCACGCCGCCATCCAGGGCCTGGCGTGGATCGAAACCGCGGACCTCGTCCTGCAGATTTCCAATGTCGTCTGAGGGTATATAGGGAGGGTTTGCGACAATTACATGGTACCGGCCAGAAACTTTTTCAAACCAGTCGGATTTGAGCGCCGTGAACCGACCGGCGAGCCCCAATTCCCCGGCATTACGCATGGCCGTGACCAGCGCCTCTCGCGAAATGTCGACGCCGGTGGCGGTCGCGGCCGGGACAGCGCTGAGCAGCGCCAGCGCGATGGCACCGGTGCCGGTCCCCAGATCGAGGACGCGGCAGCCGCCTTCGCGTGCCGCCATTGCCTTGACGAAGGGCAGTATAGCCTCGACCAGCGTTTCGGTATCCGGCCGCGGCTCCAGCGTTTGCGGCGAAAGCGACAGGCGCAAGCCGTAGAATTCGCGATAGCCGAGGATGCGGTGCACCGGCTCGCCGGCGATACGCCGCCGCAGTGCGGCATCGATCGCTGCTCTCACGCCCGCATCGACCGTTTGCTCGGGATCGGCGATGGCCTGCGTGCGGGTCGTGCCGGAAAAATGCTCGACGATCAGCCTGGCATCGAGCGCCGGATCCGCGATCCCGGCCGCGGTAAGCCGGTTTCGCGCCTCCCGCAACAGTGAGGCGAGCGTGCCGGGCAGGCCGTCAGCCATCGAGGCCGATATCGGCGAGCAGCTTCGACTGGTGATCGGCGATCAGCGCGTCGATGATCTCGTTAAGCTCACCCATCATCACCCGGTCGAGCTTGTAGAGCGTCAGGTTGATGCGATGATCGGTGACGCGCCCTTGCGGAAAATTATAGGTGCGGATGCGTTCCGAGCGATCGCCCGAGCCGACCTGCGACTTGCGCGATTCGGAGCGTTCCTCGTCCGCCTTGCTGCGCTCGAGATCGTAGAGCCTGGCGCGCAGGATCTGCATGGCCTTCGCCCGGTTCTGGTGCTGCGACTTTTCCGCCTGCACCACCATGATGCCGGTCGGCAGATGGGTGATGCGCACGGCCGAATCGGTGGTGTTGACGTGCTGGCCGCCGGAACCCGAGGCGCGCATCGTGTCGATGCGGATGTCTTCGGCCCTGATGTCGATATCGACCTCTTCCGCTTCCGGCAACACCGCGACCGTCGCCGCCGAGGTATGGATGCGCCCGCCCGCCTCCGTCGTCGGCACGCGCTGCACGCGGTGCACGCCGGATTCGAATTTCAGATGCGCAAAGACGCCCTTGCCCGAAACGGTGGCTATGATTTCCTTGTAGCCGCCGACCTCGCCCTCGCTGGCCGACACCGTCTCGAAACGCCAGCCATGCGCCGCGGCATAGCGCTCGTACATGCGAAATAGGTCGCCGGCGAAAAGTGCCGCCTCGTCACCGCCGGTGCCGGCGCGGATTTCGAGAATGGCGTTCTTTTCGTCGGCGGCATCCCTTGGCAACAGCAGGATTTGGATGTCCTGCTGCAGCGCCTCGATGCGATGCTTGACCCCTGGCAGATCGGACTCGGCCAAGGCCCGCATCTCGGCGTCGGTGCCCTTGTCGGCGAGCATCGCCTCCAGATCGGCCTGTTCGCGCTCGGCGGCGCGTAGCGCCCTGATCTTTGCCACCATCTCCTGGATGTCGGCATATTCGGAGGCCATCCTGACATAGGCGTCCGCCGCCGGCCCGGCCGACATCTGCGCTTCGAGCATGTCGAAACGCTTGACGACTTGGTCCATACGGTCGCGGGGCAGGTTGATCATGGCGAAGTCTACAACGGTATGGAGCGGTCGTCGGCAAAGGCTTGCAGCAGCGCCCGCATCGGCAGGCCTTGCGCCGGCGCCATCAGATTGTCGTCGAAGAACGCTTCCAGTTCGCTGAGCGGCAGTTCCGTCAGCATCGCCTTGACCGGGCCGATCGAAGCCGGCGACATCGAGATCGAGCGGTAGCCAAGGCCGATCAGCGCCATCGCCGAAATCGGCTTGCCGGCAAGTTCGCCGCACAGGGTCACCGGCGTATGGTTGCGCGCTCCGGCGTCGGCAATTTTCTTCAAAACACGCAGGAACGGCGTCGAGAGCGGGTCGAAGCGGTCGGACAATTGGGTGTTGCCGCGATCCACCGCCATGACGAACTGGAACAGATCGTTCGAGCCGACCGAGACGAAATCGACCGCCTTCATCAACTCGTCGAGCTGGAACAGCAGCGACGGCACCTCCAGCATCGCGCCCACCTTGAGGCTGGTCGGCAAATGATGGGCAAAGCGCGACAAATGCCGCACCTCGCGATCGATGATCTCGCGCGCCTGCACGATCTCGCCGAGTTCCGTCACCATTGGCAGCATCAGCTTCAGTTCGCGCCCGCCGCACGCCTTGAGCAGTGCGCGGATCTGGGTGCGCAGCAGGCCGGGCCGGTCGAGCGTCAGGCGGATGGCGCGCCAGCCGAGCGCCGGGTTCTCCTCCTGGATCGACCCCTTGAAATAGGGCAGCACCTTGTCGCCGCCGATATCGATGGTGCGGAACGTCACCGGCTTGCCGCGCGCCGCCTCGAGCACGTCGCGATAGAGCCGCTCCTGCGCTTCGGCGCGCGGAAAAGTCGAGGCGACCATGAATTGCAGCTCGGTGCGGAACAGGCCGATGCCGGCCGCGCCAGCTTCGGCCAGTTGCGGCAGGTCGACCGCCAGCCCGGCATTCATCAGAAGATCGACCTGGACACCGTCCTTGGTCACCGACGGCTTCTTGCGCAGCTCGCGGTAGACCTCCTGCCGCCGCGCCCTGAAGCGCACTTTCTCGGCATAGGCCGCCTCGAGGTCGGGCTGCGGGCGCAGATGGATCGCGCCTTCCTCGCCGTCGACGATGATGGCATCGCCGTTTTCCGCCATGGAAACGGCGCCCTTCATCTGGCCGGCGACCGGTATGCCCATCGCACGGGCCACGATGACGACATGGCTGGTCGCCGCGCCGTCCTCCAGCACCAGTCCGCGCAGCTTGTCTCTGGGATAGTCAAGCAGCTCGGCAGCACCCATCGAGCGGGCGACGATAATGGCGTCCTTGGGCAGCGAGGCCGCGACGTCCTCCGGTCCGCGCCCCATAAGCTGCCGCAGCAACCGGTTGGCGAGATCGTCGAAATCGCTCATCCGTTCGCGCAGATACGGATCGGTCATGTGCAGCATGCGGGCACGCATGTCGCTCTGCACCTTTTCGACCGCCGCTTCGGCCGTCAGGCCGTTGCGGATCGCCTCCTCCAGCCGGCGTACCCAGCCACGGTCGTTGGCGAACATGCGATAGGCTTCGAGCACCTGGCGATGCTCGCCCTCGAAGGCGACGTCGCGGCGCTCCAGCATGTCGTCGATGGAGAGCCTGAGCGAGCCGAGGGACGCGTCGAGCCGCCTGACCTCCTCCTCGCTGTCCTCGTTGAACAGGTTGGTGACGACAATGCGCGGCTCGTGCAGCACCACATGGCCGAGCCCGACGCCTTCATTGAAGGACAGGCCGGTAAAGCTTACCGGGCGACGCAGATCGAGCTCGAGGCCGGGGCGCGTCAGCCGCTCCAGATCGCCGGTGGCGATCATCTCGGCGATCACCATCGCCGTCGTTTCCAGCGCCTCGACCTCGTCGTCTCGATAATGGCGCATGGTCTTGTTCTGCACGACCAGGACGCCGAGCGTCCGCCCTGCCCTCAGCACCGGCACGCCGAGGAAGGAATTGTAGATTTCTTCCCCGGTCTCCGGCAGGTAGGCGAAGGCAGGATGCTCCTGTGCATTGGAAAGGTTGAGCGGCCGCGCCGAGGCCGCGATCGTGCCGACCAGGCCTTGACCCAGCCTGAGCTGCGCCAGGTGGACGGCGTTCGGGTTCAGGCCTTCGGTGGCGTAGAGCTCGAGCACCGAATCGGCGCGCAGCACATAGAGCGAGCAGACCTCGGCAACCATGTTGGAGGCGATGTCGCGCACGATCCGGTCAAGCCGCTCCTGCGGCTCCAGCGGCTCTTGCATGAGCTCGCGGAGCCGTTTCAGCAAAACGCGCGGGCCACTGGCCGAATCACGCATCGCGGCTTCTTCTCCAATAGCATTTCAGCCGGTGCAGGTTGCCCTGCACAGCGGCACAAACGCAACAACTCAATTAGAGCGCCGTGCGTCCAATTGAACGCATAAAGGCCGCTCCAAGACTTTCGATCTGCTACTGCTTATCCAGACCGTAGACGGAATGCAAAGTGCGAACTGCTAGTTCCGTATAGGGACCGTCGATCAGGATCGAAATCTTGATTTCGGACGTTGTAATGGCGCGGATGTTGATCGACCTGTCGGCCAGCGCCTTGAAGGCGGTGGCGGCGACGCCGGCATGGCTGCGCATGCCGATGCCGATGACCGAGACCTTTGACATGCCGGCTTCCGACTGCACCACATCGTAGCCGATCGTCGCCTTCAGCCGTTCGAGCACGGCAAGCGCCTTGTCGACGTCGCCGGATGGCACGGTGAAGGTCATATCGGTGAACTTGCCGTCCTCGGAAATGTTCTGGACGATCATGTCGACGTTGATGTTGGCCTCGGCGAGCGGCCCGAAAATGCCGGCGGCGACGCCCGGCCGGTCGCCGACGCGGCGCAGCGATATCTGCGCCTCGTCCTTGGCATAGGCAATTCCGGTGACGACCTGCTGTTCCACGATCTCTTCCTCGTCGCAAATAAGCGTTCCCGGCGGATTGAGCAAATCCCCCATTCCGGGTGCATCGGGATCGTCGAAGGACGACCGCACAAAGGTACGCACCCTGTGCACCATGGCAAGCTCGACCGAGCGCACCTGCAGGACCTTGGCGCCCAGCGAGGCCATTTCGAGCATTTCCTCGAAGGAAATCTTGGCCAGCCGCCGCGCCTTCGGCTCGATGCGCGGATCGGTCGTGTAGACCCCGTCGACATCGGTGTAGATGTCGCAGCGGTCGGCCTTGACCGCCGCCGCGATGGCGACAGCGCTGGTATCGGAACCGCCGCGGCCGAGCGTTGCGATCCGGTTGTCCGGCCCGATGCCCTGGAAACCGGCCACCACCGCCACCTGGCCTTCGCCGAAGCGCTTGATCAGGAACGCGCCGTCAATATCGAGAATGCGCGCCGCGCCATGCGCGTTGTCGGTCTTGATCGGGATCTGCCAGCCTTGCCAGGAGCGGGCATGCACGCCGATATTCTGCAGCGCGATCGCCAGCAAGCCGGCGGTGACCTGCTCGCCGGCCGCGACGACGGCGTCATATTCGCGCGCATCGTGCATCGGCGAGGCCTCGCGCGTCCAATGCACGAGCTCGTTGGTCTTGCCGGCCATCGCCGAGACCACGACGGCGACCTCATGGCCGGCATCGACCTCGCGTTTGACGTGACGCGCCACATTGCGGATGCGGGCGATGTCGGCGACGGACGTTCCGCCGAATTTCATCACGATGCGCGCCATGGAAGCGAAATGCCTTTGACTGAATGCCGGACCGAGGGCCGAAAAGCGGAAATGCGTCCGACCGGGCCGGACGCTCAATGCGCGGCCTCCTTAGCCAAATGATCGCGGTTTCGCAAGGCATGCCGCCGCTGCCGGCCAGGCGACACACGAGCGCAGTGTCACGCCTGCACCGCTTCTTGGCAAATGCCGCTCGCTTCAGCCCTACAGTGCTGTGGCTCTCCACAGGCGCGGATAATCGAGGACGAAACCGAGCGGCGAAACCTCCAGCATCTCATTGTAGCCGAACAGCGGCGCGGCATAGGCGTAGTGTGCGGCATCGACGCGCTGATAGGTCTGTTCGAGGCGAACGAGCCTGAGTTCGGGAAATGTCAGATAGGCTGCCGGTGCGGGCGTCGCGGTGCCGACATTGAGGACAAAACGGCGAAGCGCCAAAAGGTTCGTGGCGGGCGTGAAGCCGAGATCGACATCGATGAGACCGTCGACTTCCGCTTGATGCTCGCCGTTTAGCGTCCATTGGCGCTCGGTAAGCCGGTCGATGCCATAATGCAGCTCTTGCGTGCCGAGAAAACCGTCGGCACGCGCCGAGCGCGTATGCCAGCCGGTATCGCAGTCCACCTCGTAGGCGATGCTGCACGGCTTGCCGTCCTGGACGAAAAGCGCGTGTCCCCTGAGGTTCCACCCGGAACTCGCTTCCGACAGCAGGCAAGCGTCGTGGCCTTCCTGGTCAAGCCGGCGCCAAAGAATGGAAGCAACCGTTCGCATCATTGTGCACTCCTTCGATCACCATGTCTCGGCTTCGTCCGCCAGGGCATTGGTGTTTCCTTCCGGGACACCATCAACTGACATGTGCTGACACAATTGCCTCCGGCAAAAGGCGGTGCTGTCAGGCATCACGCGCATCGCGCTGCCGGCGGTGAATTTCGCGCCTTGACATTCGCAGCCTTGCGCCCGACTTCCTAGCGTCCGAGGAGACCACGCCATGCCAGAGCCCCGACGATCGACGATCGATGCCGGAGAGGTGGAACGATTTTCCGCCCTTGCCGCCGAATGGTGGAACCCGAACGGCAAGTTCCGCCCGCTGCATAAGTTCAACCCGATCCGGCTTGCCTATATCCGCGACCAGGTGGCGGCCCGCTTCGGCCGTGATCCGCGTGCGGCACGGCCGTTCGAAGGCCTGCGCTTCCTCGACATTGGCTGCGGCGGCGGGCTTTTGTGCGAGCCGATGGCGCGGCTTGGCGCCGAAGTGGTCGGCGCCGATGCCTCAGTCACCAACATCGAAGTGGCCAAGCTGCATGCGGCGGAAGTCGGCGTGAGCGTTGACTACCGCGCCATGACCGCGGAAGACCTGGCCGACGCTGGCGAAAAATTCGACGTCATCCTCAACATGGAAGTGGTCGAGCATGTCGCCGATGTCGATCTGTTCCTGGCCAAATGCGGCGAGATGGTCAAGCCCGGCGGCATCATGTTCGTCGCCACCATCAACCGCACGCTGAAGGCCCTGGGCCTGGCCATCATCGGCGCCGAATATGTGCTGCGCTGGCTGCCCCGCGGCACCCACCAGTTCGGCAAGCTGGTGCGCCCCGAGGAACTCGAAAAGGCGCTTGCCGGCGCCGGCCTGACCGTCATCGACCGCACCGGGGTCAGCTACAGCCCGCTCGCCGATCGCTGGCAGCGGTCGAAGGACATGGACGTCAACTACATGGTGCTGGCGGAGAAGGTATCCGTCTGAAGCTTACGCCTTCTGGCCCCTATGTCTTCTGGCTTTGCGCCTTGGTGGTGATGAACACGCCGGCGGTGATGATGACGGCACCCGCCCAGGTCAGCAACTGATAGCGCTCGCCGAGGAAGAGCGTCCCGGCAAACAGCCCGACCGCCGCCGCCACATAGCCGATCTGGCTGAGATAGACCGGGCCGCCGACCGCTTGCAGGCGGAAGAAGAAGGCGAACATCGCCGAGGCTGATGCCACCTGTGCCGCAGCGACCAGCGGCACGCCGCCGAGCGAGCCGAATGCATTGCCGCCCAGCAGGACCAGAATGCCGGCAAGCAGCATCAAGGCTGCTGCCAGATGGCTGCCGACGGCAAGCTCGATCGGGCCGGTGTCTTCAGGCCAGTCGACGGTGCGGTAGATGTTGCCGGCGGCGAGGCTGACCGGGATGAGCAGGCCCATCGCCACCCAGAAAAATTCGGCCGGATGGCCCGCTTCCCCGCGCGTCACGGCCACCATGACTGCGCCCACGAAACCGACGACTATGCCGACGATGCCCAGCATGGTCGGGCGCCTGACCCCGAGCAGCATCGAGAACACCAGCGTGACGACCGGCGACAGCGTGAACATGATGCCGCTGTAGCCGGCGCCCAGATGCGGAATGGCTGAAAACATCAGCAGATTGGGGATTGCGTAGGAGACGGCCGCGGTGACAAAGAAATAGCGCAGCCTGTGCGGCGAAAGCCGCATGCGCTGCCCGTTGAGCAGCAATGCGCACAAAAGCACGCCGCCGGCGCCAAGCGAGATGACGAAGGCCCAGACCATGGCGGGGACGCCGGCCGCCGTCGCGATCTTGCCGAACGGCAGCGTCAGGCCGAGCAGTCCACCGGTGACGACCAGAAGGCCAAGCGCCGAGTCCCAGAGAAATTTCATCGCCGTCCCATCGCCTGTTCGCACTTGGCCGATACCACAAGCTGAGGTACGATAAGGTAAAGATTCTTCACGTCAAGATACATAACGGTGAGAGACATGGATCGCGCAGCAAAAGCGATCGAGCAGTGGAAAAAGGAACGGCCGGATCTCGATGTCTCGCCGATGGCCGTGCTCGGACGGTTGAACGAGGCTGCCTCGTTGATCGCGCGGGAGCGGCTGGCGCCGCTGTTTGCAAGTTACGGACTGCAATCCGGAGAATTCGATGTGCTGGCGACGCTGCGTCGTTCCGGGCCGCCATACGCGCTGACGCCGACCGCTCTGTACGAGGCGACGATGGTGACATCGGGCGCGATGACCAACCGCCTCGATCGGCTCGAGAAATCCGGCTTGATCAAGCGCGGGCCACATCCCGACGATCGCCGCGGCATCGTCGTACAACTGACCCGGAAGGGCCTCGCTTTGATCGACGAGGCGGTTGCCGCGCACGTTGCCAACGAGCACGAGATACTTTCCGGCCTGATACGCCCGGAGCAGGTCATGCTGGCACGCCTGCTCGAAAAATTGATCGCGAGCCTAGGCTAACCAAACCGGCCAAAAGGGCCGGCCGAGAAGGTGGAAAACTCAAATCCTGGCCGCGGAGCCTCGTTTGGGCCGGCGGACAGCTCTGATCTTGCCGCTGTTTCCGCCGCCACAGAAAAACTGGTCACCGCCATCGGATTCGAGCCCCGACACGCCTGTTCCTGGCGGCATATCGAGCTTCTCCAGGACCTTTCCCGTTTCAGGATCGATCCGCCGGACATCGCTCTCCTCACCCTCCCAGGTGCCATGCCACAGCTCGCCATCGACCCAGCTGACCCCGGTGACGACGCGGTTGGAAACGATGGTGCGAAGGATTGCCCCTGTCTCGGGATCGACCTGATGGATCTTTCGGCCCCGGTGCTGCCCGACCCAGAGTGTTCCTTCGGCCCAGGCGAGCCCGGAATCACCGCCATTGCCGGGCGCCGGGATCGACGCCAGCACCTGGCCATTCTTCGGATCGATCTTGTGGATGCGATCCTCGGCGATCTGATAGAGGTGCTGGCCGTCGAAGGCCGTGCCGGCGTGTGCCGCGACATCGATCGAGCGCACCACTTTGCCGCTCGCCGGATCGAAGGCGTTCAACCTGTCACCTGACGCAAACCAGACATGCTCACCGTCGAAGGTAACGCCGTCGACGTGGTCGACACCCGGAAAGGGTCCATATTCACGGAGGATTTCGGCTGAGGATCGTTTCATAATACCACCCTAGTAGCCCGGCAGCGGGCCGGGGAGTAACAAGATTGTCGGGAAACCCGGCACCGGCGGGGTCATCCAGCGACGCGCCCGCCCGCGGCCGAACGACTGCACCTTGCCTGACTGGGCGAGTTGCTCGAGCGCCCGCTGCACGGTACGCGAACTGGCTCCAAGCGCAATCGCCAAGGCCGAGCTCGACCACGACTCGCCGTCGGCGAGGAAGGCGAGCACCGCGGCATGATCGTCCTCGACGGGCGGCGCCAGCACGACGACCTCGCCGGCGCGGCGCGGCGCCAGGGCAAAGCCCCGCTTCGTCGCGCTCACATCGGCCAAGCTCCGAAGCTCCGCGCGAAGCCGCCCGATTTCGACCCGTAACCGCGCGCGATGTGATTCGTCCGCGTCCTTTCCCCGGAAAGCGCGCGCAATAAGCGTCGATCTTGCCACGTCCCCCGGCCAGGCTTCGGCCAGCGCGCGGGCAACAGCGAACAGCACCGGGCGGGTCGCCAGCGAGACGACGGTGTCTGCGACCCGCACGACATTGCGGCATGCATCCACCACGAGCGCCCCCGACGCCAGGAGCGCTTCGACTTCGTCGAGCAGAAGGGGCCGTTCCTCGCCACGGGCGACAAGGCGTGCCGCCGGCGTCTCCAGCACCAGCGATGCGCTCTCCACCTCTGCGGTCAGCGCGGGGATGCCGGCCGCGCGCGCCGCCCGCGCCGCCAGGGCGAGTGCGGCGCGCGCAGGACCGGTCCGCAAGCGGCGGATGGCGATGCCGGCGACAGCCAGCTCGTGGGCGGCCCGCGATGCCGGCGGCAGCGGCGAGGGATCGAAGCCGTCCAGCCTGCGCTCGGCTTCGTCTAGATGACCAATCAGCAGCAGGCGCCGAACTTCGAGGTTGCGCGCATGCGCGGCGTTGACGCGGTCGCCATGCTTTTCAAGCGTCGCCCGCGCGGTGTCGAGTGCCTTGGCCGGCCAGGCGAGGTCGCGCGAGACGAGCGCGATCTCGGCCTCGGCGACGATACACCTCGCGCGGGCCACGGCCTCCCTCGGGCTGAATGCGTGCGCCGCCCTCTTGAGAAGAACCTTCGCCCTATTCAGGTCGCCAAGCTGCGCCATCGCGATACCGCGCAACGCAAGGGCCGGCGCATCGTCGCGCAGCGCAACCCGTTTCAAGGCGCCGAGCGGATCGCCCGCCGCGAGCGCATGCGCCGCGGCCGTGATCAGCGAGTCCATCGGAATCCCGTCACACTTGTCACTCCCATGCCTTCGACATCCGGCGCTAAGTCCATCTCACCAACCAGTCGTATCGAGAATGGCGACTGTAGCCAACCTGAGTTGCGGCGCGCCTGAGTTGCGGCGCGATTGTGCACTGAGCTCGAACACAACGATAAGCACTAGGAGAGACGCAATGAAGATCGAAGGTACAACTATCCTGGTGACTGGAGCCAATCGGGGCATCGGTCGGGCACTGGTCGAGGAAGCCCTGAGCAGAGGCGTAAAGCGCGTCTATGCCGCAACCCGCCAAGCCATGGCTCACCCGGACCGGCGTGTGACGTCCCTGACCATGGATGTAACGAACGCTGCGCAGATCCGGGAGGCCGTCGAGAAAATCGATGCTCTCGATATCCTCATCAACAATGCCGGCGTATCGCCCTTCGACGACCTCAGCGACCGTCGCGTGCTCGAACAACAGCTCGCCGTAAACCTCTTCGGCGCGTATGACGTGACCCAGGCTCTGCTGCCGTTGCTGGCCCGGTCGCGGGGAGCCATCGTCAACATTCTGTCGCTGGCCTCTATTGCTGCCGTGCCGTTCAGCCCGGCTTACTCGATCTCGAAGGCGGCCTCGTTCTCACTGTCACAGTCGTTGCGCACCCTCTTGGCCGGACGGGGTGTCAGCGTCCACAGGGTCCTTCCCGGCCCCGTGGACACGGACATGACACGGGGCCTAGACATCCCGAAGGCCTCTCCGGAGTCTGTTGCGCGAGCGATCCTGGACGGCGTGGAGAACGGCGAGGAGGAAATCTTCCCCGATCCCATGTCGGAATCCGTGGCGGAGGGTTGGCGCAGCAGTGCGGTCAAGGCGCTTGAACGCCAGTTTGCAGCCTATGCGGAAGCAAGCCCGTCAAGTGAAGCACGCCCGTCAAGCAGTGGGCACGAAAGAAGCAGCGACACGACTACCCGAGAAGCCCATCCTTGCTGCTCGGCATGAAACTGCAGACGCCTGTGCAGGGGGCGGCAGCACCGCCGCCCTCGACGCCGGCGGTCGGCTGTCGCTGGCGACGGCGCCGACCTTCACGGTCATGGCGCGGCCTGGCGGAGATGCCTCGTTATGTCCCGGGCAAGTTGACGGATCAGTTGCGGTCGTCCGGGAAGCTGGGAATAGGCAAGAACTCGACGCCGTCGTCGGCGAGGCTCTTGGCCTCCTCCAGCGTCGCCTCGCCATAGATGCCGCGCGGATCGCTCTCGCCGAAATGGATTTTGCGCGCTTCCTCGGCAAACTTGTCGCCGACATAATCGGCGTTCTCGCGCACCTTCTCGGCCATGGCCTTCAATTGCGCCAGCGCCTGCTTCTGGGCCTCGCCCATGGCGAGCGCGATCTTTTCCTGGTTGCGCCCGGTCGAGACCGCGGGCGCCATCAGCGCCTTGTCGACCTTACGCGAGCCGCAGGCCGGGCAATCGACGAAACCGCGCTTCTTCTGTGTGTCGAAATCGTCGTTGCTGCGGAACCATGCCTCGAATTCGTGCTCGTGCTCGCAGGTTAGGGAAAAGCGGATCAAGAGGCGGCACCCCTGAGCGGCAGCGCGTCCACCGGACCGGCGTTGACGGCAAAATCGCGTGCGTTCTTGAGGTTCGGTATCTTCTTGCGCGCTGCGACCGACTGCGCCGGGTCGATTTCGGCGACGATCACCGCCGGCTCGTCATGCGCTGCTTCGGCGATGATGCGGCCCCAGGGATCGACGATCAGCGAATGGCCATAGGTTTCGCGACCGTCTTCGTGCACTCCGCCTTGCGCGGCGGCGACGACATAGGCGCCGTTCTCGATGGCGCGCGCCCTGAGCAGCACATGCCAATGCGCTTCGCCGGTCTGGCGGGTGAAGGCGGCGGGCACCGCAAGCAGATCGGCGCCGGCCAGCGCCTCGGCGCGGAACAGCTGCGGGAAGCGCAGATCGTAGCAGACGGCAAAGCCCAGCTTCGCGCCATCGATTTCGGTGACGACAGCCTCCGTGCCCGGCTCATAAGCGGCGGATTCGCGCCAGCTCTCGCCATTGTCGAGATCGACGTCGAACATGTGGATCTTGTCATAGGTGGCAATCGTGGCGCCGTCAGGCCCGAACAGAAGTGCGCGGTTGGCGAGCTTGCCGTCGGCGCGCAGAATGGCGGTCGAGCCGATATGCAGGAAGATGCCGAGTTCGTTGACCAGCTTCCGCGACGTCGAGACGATGATGTCTTTGTCTTCGGAGGTGAACGAAGGGGCCCGGGCTTGGCTGTCGCGGATCAGCGCGCCGGTCATTTCCGGGGTCTGGATGTAGCTCGCGCCCAGGCCTGCCGCCTCGCGCACCAGCCGTTCCAGATCGACCGCATTGCGCTCCGGGCTGGTTCCCGAACGCATCTGGATCGCCGCCGCCTTGAAACCAGTCATCGTCATGTCCTTACCTGGCCGAGCCGTTGGCGAGCAATCTGTCCAGCCGTCCTTCCGCCTCCAATTCGTGGAGATCGTCGGAGCCGCCGACATGCGTGTCGCCGATGAATATCTGCGGAAAGGTGGAACGGCCGTGAGCCCGGGAGATCATCTCCTGGCGCAGCTCCGGCGAGAAGGAGGCGTCGTGCTCGGTGTAGGCGACACCCTTCCTGTCGAGCAGCCGCTTGGCCGCAGTGCAATAGCCGCACATCATCCGCGTGTAGATCGTCACATCGACCATCGGTCAGCAACCCTGCCTCGTTCCGCTGTCATATAGGCTATATAGGCGCCGATTCGTCGGCCCGAAAGTCCCCCGGCAGCACGCGCGCGAAGGTCAGTACGTCGACTGCGCCGGCACCGCCCTTTTTTAACGCCCTGGCGACCGCACGGACCGTGGCGCCGGTGGTGTAGACATCGTCGATCAACAGCACCCGGCGGCCGGCGATTTCGATCTCCGCTTCATCAGGCACTGTGAATGCGGCGCGCACATTTTCCTCGCGTTCCCGCCGCTCCAGCCCGACCTGCTGGCGCGTGAGTTTGACGCGCTTGATGGCTGATGGCGCGAAGGGCCGATCGCCGAGCTGCGCCACCGCCCGCGCCAGTTCCGCCGACTGGTTGAACTGCCGCCTGAAGAAGCGCCGCCAGTGCAGCGGCACCGGCACGACCACGTCGGCCTCGGCGATGAGCTCGGCACCGGCGCGAAGCATCCAGCGCGCCATCCACGGCGCCAGATCGGTGCGGTCCTGGTATTTCAGCCCTTGCACCATCTGGCGGGCCACGCCGGAATAGGCAACCGCCGCGCGCGCGCGCTCGAATGGCGGCGGGTCGGCTATCGCCTCCGCCGACAGGAACCCCTCACCCATATTGTGGGTGAACGGCGTGCCCATCACCGGGCACCATGGCCGTTCCAGCAGCCTGAGTTTCGGCCAGCAGGCGCCGCACAACACGCCGGGTTGCGAGACATGGCGGCGGCAGCCGGCGCAGACCGGCGGGAACAACAGGCGCGCCGGCCAGCCCAATGCCTTGCGGGCAATGCTCTTGATCGCAATACGCTTGATCTCCGGCATGGGATCGGCCACGTGGTTGGTCCTCCGCATCACTATATCAGAGAGCGAAGCACAAGGACCTGCCCATTGCAGCTTGTAATCGACACCTCGCTCTGGCTGGCGCACAAGCGTCGGGCACTGGCCCGCCCTATCGCCGGGGCGGATTTCCTCATGCGGCGGGCGGCCGAGGATCTTGCCGACCGGCTCGGCGCCGTCGAACGCAAGTTCGGCAAGGCGGCCTCATTGTTTTGCCAGACGCCGGCAGCAGCAGAGGTGCTCGCAGAAAGCGGCAAGGTAGCGGAAAACGTGCGCGTCGAGGCCGACGCCGCTTTCCTCGACGGCCGGCCAGGAGTGGTGGCGCCGTTGGAAACCGTGCCATTCGAGCCGGAAAGCCTCGATCTCGCTGTCTCGCTGCTGTCGCTGCAGGCGATGAACGACATTCCCGGCATGCTGGTGCAGATCCGCCGGGCGCTAAAGCCGGACGGGCTTTTCCTCGGCGCCTTCGCGGGCATAGGCACGCTCTCCGAACTGCGCGAAAGCCTGCTTGCCGCCGAGACCGAGCTCTACGGCGGCGCCAGCCCGCGTGTGATCCCGTTCACCGATGTCCGCGACGCCGGCGTGCTGCTGCAGCGCGCCGGCTTGGCGCTGCCGGTTGCCGACGTCGAGACGATTACGGTGCGCTACGATTCCCTCTTTGGCCTGGTCGCCGACCTGCGCGCAATGGGCGAGACCAGCGCGCTTGTCGACCGCAGCAGACGGCCGGGCACCCGAGCGCTGTTCGCGCGCGCCGCCGAAATCTATGCGGAGCGGTTTTCGGACGCCGATGGCCGCGTCAGGGCGAGTTTCTCGGTGGTCTGGATGTCAGGCTGGGCGCCCGATGCCTCTCAGCAAAAACCGCTGAAGCCGGGCTCCGCAAAAATATCGCTGAAGACGATCCTGGAAAACCCCGGCGGCCCCTGAGCATATCCCTGCGCAAAAGCTAGGCGTAGCCCCTGCGCAACAGCCGAGCGAATCACTGCGCAAATGCGTTGGCAAGCCTGCTGCTGTTGTCGCTGAACAGCCACTCGATCGCACCGGCAGCCTGGCCGATGCCTGTGACAATGGCAAGCGACAGCACGGCCACGATCAAACCATATTCGATAGCCGTCGCACCCCTCTCGTCTTCTAAAAATCGTTGCAGCAAGATTTTCATGGGCGCCCATCCCTCTTGCCGGAACCTAGCGCCGACCCGTTAAGAAAGGTTAACGTGACAGGCTTAACGCGCGGTGAAACAGCTGCATTCCAATGCATGTCGCGCAAAAGTGTGCAGCGGTTTTGCGATAACGACATGCATCGAAACATAAGCGCGTCGCACGAGGCCGGTCGAACGCGACGCGCTTCAGATATCTGTTGAGGACGTCAGCAGTCACCGCTGCTTCTGCCATCGGCCCGAATGACGCAAACCGAACTGGGCAGCGGCTGCAGCACGCTCTTGCGCAGCGTATAGCTGTCGCGCTGGCCGATCGAGCCGGTGCTCATTGTATCAAGCCCATCGCGGGCAAACTGCGATCGGGTCCGGCTGTCGAGGTAGGGTGTCGCGATCAAGGCCAGAGCCACCGCGGCCGAGCCGAACAAAAGGGCGATGCGCAATATTCCCATGCCAGCATTGGCGGCGCCAGGAAGGCGATCGGGCCAAGGCAAGTCCCAGTCCTTGTCGAAGCTTATGCAAATCGCTCCCCAGCGGTGGAATCGGCGTAACCGCTTTGCGTCAATTTTTCACGGCCAGATAAATCTTTCATTAACGCTGCTGATATCGCTTCGCGGAGCTGCCCGGTTTATGGGAGATCGGCCGTTACAGCAGATCGATGAGGAACTGGATCAGCGGGGCATCGGCCGGCGGCATTGGAAAATCGCGCATCTGGCGCGGCCGCACCCATTTCAGCACCTGCCGTTCCTTCGGCTGGGCAATGCCGCGGAAGCGACGGCAGACGAACAGCGGCATCAGCAGGTGAAAATCATCGTAGGAATGGCTGGCAAAGGTGAGTGGTGCCAGGCAAGGGATATCGGTCTCGATGCCGATCTCCTCATACAGTTCGCGGATCAGGCATTGTTCCGGCGTTTCGCCGGGCTCGACCTTGCCGCCCGGAAACTCCCATAGGCCGGCGAGTTGCTTGCCTTCGGGCCGCTGCGCCAAAAGCACGCGCCCGTCGGCATCGACCAGCGCGCAGGCCGCAACCAGGAGCAGGCGCTTGCCGAGCGTGTCTGAGCCGCTCATGCGCCTTGTGGCCGGCGATAGTGATAGCGATAGACTTCGTCGAATCCGAGCGAACGGTAAAGCGCCAGCGCCGGCGCGTTGTCCGCCTCGACTTGCAGCCAGGCTTCCCGCGCCCCGCGCAGTCGCGCCCATTTCAGCGCCGATCGGATGAGGTGGCGGCCATGGCCCTGGTTGCGCACCGATCTGTCGGTGGCGATCTCGAACAGCCCGGCAAGGTCGCCGTCATGCACGCAGATCAACGTTGCCAGCGGCTCGCTGCCGTTCTCCAGCGCAAACAGCCCGGCCTCCGGCTGGATGGCGCCAATGATCTCCGACAGGCCGGGCCGCAGCGACACATCCGAGCCGCTCACCTTGAGCGCCGCGCCGATGAAACGGCTGATGTCCTTCAACGGAATCTGGTCCATGGCGTCGTCGAGCATAGCGTCCGCCAGCGGCAGCCGCATGACCAGCGACTCCGCGAATGTGCTCCAGCCCTCGCTGTCGAGGTACTTTGAGAGATCCGGCCCCGACAGCGGCGAGATGCGAAAGGTCAGCGGCCTGCCATAGGCGTCGAAGCGACGGCTGGCGCGGCCGATGCGCTCGGCAATGTGCTGAATGTCGCCCGGATCGAGCGGATTGACCGAATTCAGCCGCTTGGCCGGGTGGCCAGCCGTCAGCCGCACCACCCAGGTGCCATCATAATGGACGGCGGCCGCCGGCCAGGCGCGAAAGCCGGCCGCCTCGTAGCGGCGCACGATCGCCAACACGCTTGCCGGATGTCTGGAGGCCAATGTCATCAGCTCCGATAATCGCCATTGATGGCGACATATTCCTTGGTGAGATCGCAGGTCCACACCGTCGCCTTGCCGCGGCCGATGCCGATATCGGCGCGGATGCGGATCTCGTCGCGCTTCATATACGCCGAAGTCGCCGCTTCGGAATAGGCGGCGTCGCGCTCGCCCTGAAATGCCAGGCGGTTGTCGCCGAACCAGATCGACAGAAGGTCGCGGTCGGCCGGTTCGCCGGCCTTGCCGACGGCCATGACGACACGGCCCCAATTGGCGTCCTCGCCGGCGACTGCCGTCTTGACCAGCGGCGAATTGGCGATCGACAGCGCAATGCGCTTGGCCGAGCGGGCCGATTTGGCCCCGGTGACGGTGACCTCGACCTGCTTGCGGGCGCCCTCGCCGTCGCGCACCACCTGCAGCGCCAGCGATTTCAGCACCTTGCCGAGGGCACGGCGGAACGCGCCGAGGCGCGCATCCTTGGGGTCGGAAATTGCCGGCGCGCCACGCCTGGCGGCAGCACCTGTGGCGAACATCAGCAGCGTGTCGCTGGTCGAGGTGTCGCTGTCGACGGTGACCGCGTTGAAGGTCTTGGCCGTGCCGCGCGACAACAGATCCTGCAGCACCGGTGCTGCGATCGGCGCATCGGTGGCGATGAAGGAAAGCATCGTCGCCATGTCGGGCGCGATCATCCCCGCGCCCTTGGCGATGCCGTTGATGGTGACGTCGGCATTGCCGAGCTTGACCGTCGCGGTCGCCAGTTTGGGATAGGTGTCGGTGGTCATGATTGCCTTGGCGGCTTCGGTCCATAATTCCGGCTTGCCGTCCTTGATCAGCCCGGCCAGCAGGTGGCTGAACTTACCAGTATCGAGCGGTTCGCCGATGACGCCGGTCGAGGCCAGGAACACCTCGCCCGCTGTGCAGCCGGCCGCCTTAGCCGCCGTCTCGCCCGTGAGTGCCGTCGAGGCGCGGCCCTTCTGGCCGGTAAAGGCATTGGCATTGCCGGAATTGACGACCAGAACGCGCGCCTTGCCCGCCGTGAGGTTCTGCCGGCAGAAGTCGACCGGCGCCGACGGGCATTTCGACCTGGTAAACACGCCCGCGACGGTGGTTCCGGCGTCGAACACCATGGCCAGCAGGTCGGTGCGGTTCTTGTATTTTATGCCGGCCTCGGCGGTGGCGATGCGCACGCCCTCGATGGCCGGCATCTTGGCATATTTCTTCGGCGCGAGCGGCGAAACCTGTGCGGACATAGAAGACCCCGGGGCGGGAAAATCGCGAAAGGAACGCCGGTTTGCCCGATAGCGCGCGTCGGCGCAAGCCGTTTTCACAGCCGTTACGGGTGCCGGACGCCTGACACTGCCTCATGCCGCAAGCAGGGCTGTTGCAAATTTGTTGGCATCGCTGCGGCCGATAGCGCTATGATCCTGCCCTATGGGCAGGCTTGTGGTCTTGGCACTGGCGTTTCTGGGCTTTCTGCTGCTGCGCGCGGATGCGCAGACGGCGCGGCGCGTGGCGCTTGTGGTCGGCAACGGCAGCTACGCCAAAGCCGGCACGCTGGCCAATCCCGTCAACGATGCGCTCGACATTGCCGACAAGCTGCGCGCCATCGGTTTCGAAGTGATCGAAGGCAACGATCTCGGGAAGCGCGAGCTCGAACGCAAGATCGGCGAATTCTCCGATGCGCTGCAAGGCGCCGGTGCCGGGCTGTTCTACTATGCCGGCCATGGCCTGCAGGTCGACGGGCGCAACTTCATCGTGCCGGTCGACGCCAGGCTGGACATGCCGGTCAAGCTGCAGCTCGAGGCGGTGCCGATCGACGAGGTCCTCGACATCATGGAGCAGCAGACCAAGGTCAGCCTGGTCTTCCTCGATGCCTGCCGCAACAACCCGTTTGCCCGAAGCCTCAGCCGCAGCGCCACGACGCGCTCGGCGACGGCTCTCGCCGGCCTCGCCCAGTTCGAGTCGACACGCGGCTCGTTCATCGCCTTCTCGACGGCGCCCGGCGCCGTCGCAATGGACGGGACGGAGCGCAACTCGCCCTTCGCCGCCGCACTTTTGCGGCATATGGCGGAACCCGGACAAAGCATCAACGACATGATGATCGCGGTGCGCCGCGATGTCGTTTCCGCAACACGCGAGGCGCAGCGTCCCTGGGAGCAGGGATCGCTGCTCGAGCGTTTCGAATTCGTGCCGGGCGGAGACAGTGCCCAGCAACCGAAACCGGCCGTCACCCCGGCGCCCGCGTCTGAGGTCGCAGCGCTCGAACGCTCCGTCGGCGACAAGGGCGCCATCGAGCAGTTTCTGCGCCACGACTATCTGGCGCCTGATGCCAAGGCGATGCGCGAGACCGTCAAGCGGCTTTACGGTGCGTCGGCCACCATCTACGGCACGCGCTACGACAGCGAGGCCATCGTCAAGGTCAAGACCGACTGGTTCGCGCAATGGGCATCGTGGTCGTTCGGTCTTGAGCCCGGCAGCCTTGAGGTGACGCCGCACGGCAAGGACCGCGCCGATGCGGTTTTCGCCATGACCTACGATTATGTGCCGAAGGACCACTCGGCGCAGCGGCTGACCGGCAAGGCACGGGTCATGCTGGAACTCGTGCTGGCCGACGGCGAGTGGCGCGTTGCGTCGGAAACGTCGCAGGCGCTGGAATGAACATCACCGGACCGCTGGGTTAATGAACCCGCGAAACGCCCGCTGCACGCCCGGAATCAGTCCCCAGATCATGATCGAGACCATCAGCGGCGCGATGACCAGTGTACGCTGCCAGATTTGCCACTCCTTGGTCAGCGGAAAAACCATGTACAAAATGGCAGTGATCAGCGGGTAGACGCCGAGCAGCACCAGCAGGGCGAAGCGCAAGCGCGAAAAACGCGTGGCGACAGTCGAGGTCATTGCTGTTCTCCTTATCGTTACGGAACGTTCCGTTACATATGAAACGGATCGTTTCGTTTCGTCAAGGGGCTGTGTATGATGGCTGCTGAGATCATCGGCAAGGAAGACGAGATGGGCGAAACCACCGATCCCGGGCGCAAATCAGCCGGCGCACGGCGCAGCCCCGAAAGCGCCGATGCCATTCTCGATGCCGCCGAAGCGGTACTGGTCGAAGCCGGCTATTCCGGCTTCTCCATCGAGGCGGTGGCGCGGCGGGCGCGCGCCGGAAAACCGACGATCTATCGCTGGTGGCCAAGCAAGGCCGCTCTGCTGCTCGACGTCTACCAGCGGCAAAAGCGTGTCGACAATCCCGACACCGGGAACCTTGAGCAGGACCTCGTCGGCTTCCTGAAGAGCTTGTTTGCGCACTGGCGCGACACATCGTCGGGCAGCGTGTTCAGATCGCTGATTGCCGAGGCGCAGTCGGACGAAAAAGCGGCCGCCGCCCTTGCCGAATACGCGAGAGGCCGTCGTGTCCACACCGGCCAGATGGTCGAACGCGCCAAGGCAAGGGGAGAGGTGGCAGCCGATGTCGATGCCACTGTCGTCGCCGACCTGATCGCCTCGTACGCCTGGACGCATCTTCTGACGAACCGCCTCGACGAGGACGAAGCGACGCTGCACAGGGCGGTCGGCTATGTCTTGAAAGGCATCGTCGCTGGCGATGCCGGCGATGCCACGGCGGTCCGGCGGCGGCGTCGACGCATCATCGTTCGCCCTACCAAATAGAAGCGACAGGGCGGCAGCGCGCCCTGTCGTAGCTCAATCTGGCCTATTTCGCGCTTTCCAGTGCGTCGACCGTCTTCTTCAGGTTGGCATCGGGGATGTCGACCTTGGCGTTGGCGCGCAGCGACTTGACCAGCGCGAAATACTTGTCGCGGATGACCGCCTGGCGGGCCTGGTCCTTGACCTCGTCGAAGGCCGGCGGCTGCTTGGTGCGCTTGTCCTCGACCTTGATGACGTGCCAGCCGAACTGCGACTGTACCGGCTGCTCGGTGTATTTGCCGACCGCCAGCGCAAACGCCGCCTTGTCGAATTCCGGCACCATCTGGCCAGGCCCGAACCAGCCGAGATCGCCGCCGCTGGTCTTGCCGCTCGGATCGCTGGTGTGCTCGTTGGCAAGCTTCTGGAAATCGGCACCGCCGTCGAGCTGCTTGATGATGGCGTCCGCCTCTTCCTTCGTCTTCACGAGGATGTGACGGGCGTGCACCTCGTTGGTGGGCGGCGTGTTGGCGATTTCCTGGTCGTAGCGGGCGCGGACCTCGGCATCGGTAACTTTGTTGACGACGCCCTTCTCGACCATTTCGCCATGCAGCGCGCGCTGCTGCAGGAATGCCATGCGGCGCTGGAAGTCGGGATCCTTGTCGAGGCCGGTGGTCACCGCCTGGGCCGCCATCACGCGGATTTCGATCGCCGCCGACAGCGCCGCGGCGCGGCGCTGCTCGGGCGGAAGCTGCGCGAACTGCTGCGACAGCTCGCCCTCGGCAAGCCCAAGGTCTGCCTCGGTCAGCGTCTGGCCGTTGATGGTGGCGACCACGGCGTTCGGATCGACCGGCTTGGCCGCCGGGGCGGGTGCCGCCGGCTGGGCAGGGGCGGCTTCCTGCGCCATCAACGGCGACAGCGAGAGGGCCGACAGCCCGAATGCCAGACCAAGGCTGGCGAGCGACGCGCGGCGGAACAATACAGACATTACGATTATCTCCAAAGCGGGGTAGCTAGAGCGGAATGGCTTCCAGACCAGCAGGATTGTGGCGGAATTTGGCGCGGTCGACAGGGCGAGCGCGGCGTTGACATCGAATGAGCCCCCTCTTATCTGTCCAACGACTTTGCGTCCAGAACCGTTTTCCGGGCGCTTTTTGCGTTTGTCCGCGTTCACGCGGATTTGATGGGGGCCGGCCGGCGCCCGTCGCAATGACTTGGAATGCTATCGAAAGGGCCATTGGATGGTCAGTCTCGGCGGTCTCGCCCGTAAGGTTTTCGGCTCCTCCAACGATCGTCGGGTCAAATCGACCCGGCCGCGCGTCGAGGCGATCAATGCCATGGAAAACGAGATGCGGGCGCTTTCCGACGCCGAGCTTCAGGCCCGCACCGACAAATTCCGCCAGGACATCGCCAACGGCGCCAGCCTCGACGACCTTCTGGTGCCGGCCTTCGCTACCGTGCGCGAGGCCGCCCGCCGCGTGCTCGGCATGCGGCCGTTCGACGTGCAGCTGATCGGCGGCATGGTGCTGCACAATGGCGGCATCGCCGAGATGCGCACCGGCGAAGGCAAGACGCTGGTGGCGACGCTGCCGGTCTACCTTAACGCGCTCGCCGGCAATGGCGTCCATGTCGTCACCGTCAACGATTACCTGGCCACGCGCGACTCCGAATGGATGGGCCGCGTCTACAAATTCCTCGGCCTCAAGGTCGGCGTCATCGTCCACGGCCTGTCCGACGAGGAGCGCCGCGTCGCCTACGCCGCCGACGTCACCTACGCCACAAACAACGAGCTCGGCTTCGACTATCTGCGCGACAACATGAAATACGAGCGCGCCCAGATGGTGCAGCGCGGTCACAGCTACGCCATCGTCGACGAAGTCGATTCCATCCTGGTCGACGAAGCCCGCACGCCGCTGATCATTTCCGGTCCGCTCGAGGACCGTTCGGAAATGTACAACACCATCGACACCTTCATCATCCAGCTGCAGCCGCAGGACTACGAGATCGACGAGAAGCAGAAGACCTCGATCTTCACCGAAGAAGGCACCGAGAAGCTGGAGAACATGCTGCGCGATGCCGGCCTGCTCAAGGGCGAGTCGCTCTACGACGTCGAGAATGTCGCCATCGTCCATCACGTCAACAACGCGCTGAAGGCGCACCGGCTGTTCCAGAGGGACAAGGACTATATTGTCCGCAACGGCGAGATCGTCATCATCGACGAGTTCACCGGCCGCATGATGCCCGGCCGCCGCTATTCGGAAGGCCTGCACCAGGCGCTCGAGGCCAAGGAGCATGTGGCGATCCAGCCGGAGAACCAGACGCTCGCCTCGGTCACCTTTCAGAACTATTTCCGCCTCTACAAGAAGCTCGCCGGCATGACCGGCACGGCGCTGACCGAGGCCGAGGAATTCGCCAACATCTACAATCTCGACGTCACCGAGATCCCGACCAACCTGCCGGTCATCCGCATTGACGAGGACGACGAGGTCTACCGGACGGTCGAGGAGAAATACAAGGCGATCGTCAAGGAGATCAAGGAAGCCCGCTCCAAGGGCCAGCCGACGCTGGTCGGCACGACTTCCATCGAGAAGTCCGAGCAACTGGCCGAACGCCTGCGCAAGGAAGGTTTCAAGGATTTCGAGGTGCTGAACGCCCGCCACCACGAGCGCGAAGCGGCGATCGTCGCCCAGGCGGGCAAGCCCGGCGCCATCACCATCGCCACCAACATGGCCGGCCGCGGCACCGACATCCAGCTCGGCGGCAATGCCGACATGCGCATTGCCGAGGAGCTTGGCGACATGCCGGCCGGCCCCGAGCGCGAGGCCAGGGAAAAGGAAATCCGCGACGACATCGCCCGGCTGAAGGAAAAGGCACTCGCCGCCGGCGGTCTTTATGTGCTCGCCACCGAACGCCATGAATCGCGCCGCATCGACAACCAGTTGCGCGGCCGCTCGGGCCGCCAGGGCGATCCCGGCCGCTCGAAATTCTTCCTGTCGCTGCAGGACGACCTGATGCGCATCTTCGGCTCCGAGCGCATGGACGGCATGCTGCAGAAACTCGGCCTCAAGGAAGACGAGGCAATCATCCATCCGTGGATCAACAAGGCGCTGGAAAAGGCGCAGAAGAAGGTCGAGGCGCGCAACTTCGACATCCGCAAGAACCTGTTGAAATATGACGACGTCTCGAACGACCAGCGCAAGGTGGTATTCGAGCAGCGCATCGAGCTGATGGACGGCGAAGGTCTGTCGGAGACCATCACCGAGATGCGCGAAGGCGTCATCGAGGAGATCGTCGCCAAGAACATTCCCGAAAACGCCTATGCCGAGCAGTGGAACGTCGCCGGGCTCAAGGCCGAGATCGCCGAATTCCTCAATCTCGATCTGCCGGTCGAGGACTGGGTCAAAGAAGAAGGCATTGCCGAGGACGACATCCGCGAGCGCGTCAGCCAGGCTGCCGAAGCCGCCGCCAAGGAGCGCGCCGAGCGCTTCGGCCCCGACGTGATGACCTATGTCGAGCGTTCCGTGGTGCTGCAGACGCTCGACCATCTGTGGCGCGAGCACATCGTCAATCTCGACCATCTGCGCTCGGTCGTCGGCTTCCGCGGCTATGCCCAGCGCGATCCGCTGCAGGAGTACAAGGGCGAGGCGTTCGAGCTGTTCCAGGCGATGCTGGGCAATCTGCGCCAGGCCGTCACCGCGCAATTGATGCGCGTCGAGCTGGTCCGCCAGGCGGCGGACGCGCCGCCGCCCGAGGCCCCCGACATGTTCGGCAGCCATATCGACGGCAGCACCGGCGAAGACGATTTCGACGGCGGCGAGACGGCCGTGCTGGTCCGCCAGGAAAGCAACGCCATCGTCGCCCCCGAAGACCGCGACCCGAAGAACCCGGCAACCTGGGGCAAGGTCGGCCGCAACGAAGCCTGCCCGTGTGGGTCGGGCAAGAAGTACAAGCATTGTCATGGGGCGTTTGCGTAAGGCTGCGCTTTCCTTCTCCCCGTGATGGGGAGAACGTGACCGAGGGGCGGATGACGCGCAGCGCAGGGCTTGGCGACTAGCCAATCTCCCCACCTGAGGGGGAGATGGCCGGCAGGCCAGAGGGGGGCGGTGTCCCGCCGACACCAAAATACGCATTTCGAATTTTCTGTATCTCGACCGGCGGTGGTGTTTGAGTTTGAAATCTAATAGCCGGGTGACGCACGCGCTGATGTCCGCGCTTCATGAAGATCGGAACCTGCTAAAGTGGGTAAAGACACTACTTTGATTCAATAACCCCGTTCGAGGTCGATCTTGTTGGACAGAGGCTCTCCTCTGGCGACTTGACCGCAGAGATCGGCGGCCTGGTCGATTCCAGAATCCACCCAGAAGCTCGCGACATGAGGTGTGACGGTCACCTTGGGATGAGTCCACAACGGCGATGAAGCCTCCAGCGGTTCACGCTCAAACACGTCAAGACAAGCACCAGAAAGCTGACCTTCGTCGAGAGCGCGGATCAGGTCGGCTTCGTTGACATGCGCGCCCCTGCCGACATTCACAAGGTAGGCACCTCGCTTCATTTTTCCAAAGGCACTCAAGTTCAGTATCCCACGAGTCTCACCAGTCAGGGGAAGTGAACAGATAACGTAGTCCCGACTTGTGAGTGCGCCCGCAAGCTGGGCACGGCCAAAGTAACTGTGTATGCCAGGAAGCGTCTTTTGATGACGAGACCAGACTGCTGTGTCGTAGCCAAAGTCCGCAAACAGCTTTGCGGCCCAGCCACCGATCCGGCCCGCACCAAGCACAACTATTCTTGTCTCGGAGATCTTCCGCGGCGCGATCGGATTCCACAACTTGCGGGCTTGTAGACTCATGTAATCCGCAACATGCCGTTGCTGGCAGAGAACGCGAAGGACGATGTACTGCACCACTTCCGAAGCCTGCTCACGCGTTGCGAGCCTGATGAGCGGAACACTCTTGGGAAAGCTCTGAAGATCAATACCCTCGACACCGGCTCCCAAATAGACGACGGCGCTTAGCCCCGTCATGGCATCAAAAAAGCCAGGACTGGCGCCCTTGTCGATCAGCACAATATCTATGTCACTTTTGTTCCCGGCGTCTGGCCAAAGCCTGAACTCCAGCTGCGGCACACGGGTTTTCAGCTCAGCAGCCCACACTTGTGCATCAATGTAGTCAGGATACTCATTGACCATCAGAACGGTAATGGGCTCGCCTAACACTTCGCCCCTCCCAGATTCAGGTAATCAGGCATCCACCGGATTACCGTTCTGTTGAGACTGAGGTTTGCGCAAACTGGCACCAGTTGCAAGATCAGACCCCGGCAAAAATGGCGTTGGTGATCCGCCAAAGCCGTGATGTCTGCCCGCTGCTGGCCGAGGATGTCGATTTCGCTTTCTTCAAGGCATAGTTCTCCCCTTGTTTTGCTGAAACGCATGACAACCGGGCCGGTCACGCCGGTGATGGATGGGGCGATGGCCGGAGTTCCGCGATCAGCCGCAGGATGTCGGTGAAGAGTTGCCTCGGGATAGCGACCTCCGCATCTGGAAGGCGACATAACGCCCATGGCTGATAACCTCGGCAACGATCTTGATGAGCTTCTTTGTGAGCTGGTAAGTGGTGCCAGAACATCCTTCCTGGCCTTTAGGTCCGGTTGGCATTCTTAGTTCTCCGCATGGCTAAAGACGACAGCGCCGTTGTCCTTACGAACTTCAACGGACACGATTCCATCGTCACCCTTTCGGGTTTGGAACATGGAGGTTGCATGATCTTTCGCGGTCTTCTCGTCGTCGAAGATCACCTTGTCGACGATGCCCTGCCTTCCATACCAAATGACAGTGTAGACCATTGTTGCTGCCATGCGTTCCGCTAAGCATATAGGCGTTTTCGCATATGGGGCAAACGAGATAGGCGTTTCCGCGTATTTCAAACTGAGACACTAAAGAGCAGGGTGAAGGGTTGCGCGAATGATGAATATGAAGCAGCGCGCCGCCCCTCATCCGCCTGCCGGCACCTTCTCCCCGTGAACGGGGCGAAGGAACACCCACCCAACCGTTTCTTAATGTGTTTTCGCTACACGCATAGCCAGAAAAGAAGCGGAAAACGGAGTGTGATCGGGGTGCGCTTTTCCGCGGCGACGACAGCCGGGCGGTTCCTGCCGCAGCGCTTTGCGCTGCGCATAAGGCCGCTGCTTGGCCTGATCGATGCCGTGCTGTTCAGCGCCGGCGAGCGCGGCGAAGCCGGCCGCATGTCGCTGATCGCCTTTTCGGTCCGCATCGTCAGCGCCGTCATCGCCTTCGTCAGCCAGGTCTTGATGGCGCGCTGGATGGGCTCGTTCGAATACGGCATTTTCGTCCTCGTCTGGGTAACGATGGTCATCGTCGGCAACCTCGCCTGCCTTGGCTTCCACACCTCGGTCATCCGCTTCATTCCCGAATATCGCGAGCGCGGCATGCTGGCCGAATTGCGCGGCATCGTGCAGGCCAGCCGGCTGTTCGTGCTGGTTGCCTCCACGGCGATCGCCGGGCTCGGCGCGCTCGGCGTCTGGCTGCTGTCGCCCTTTATCGAAGACTATTATGTCGTGCCGTTCATCCTCGGCATCATCTGCCTGCCGATGATCGCCATGTCCGACCTTCTGCAAGGGCTGGCGCGCGCCAATTCCTGGGCGCTGTTTGCGCTGTCGCCGACCTTTCTGGTGCGGCCGCTGCTGATCCTGGCGTTCATCGCGCTGATGCTGCTGGTCGGCTACGCGCCGGATGCCAAAACGGCGATCTTCGCCGCGATCGCCGCCACCTATGCCACCACGCTCGGTCAGCTCATCGGCGTCACTTCACGCATGGACAGAAGGATCCCGGCCGGGCCGATGAAGCTGCATTTCGGCCAGTGGTTCATCGTCTCGCTGCCGATCTTCCTGGTCGAGAGCTTCTTCTTCCTGCTCACCAATGCCGACGTGCTGATGGTCGGCGCCTATCTCGATCCCAACGACGTCGCCGTCTATTTCGCCACCGTCAAGACGCTGGCGCTGGTGCATTTCGTCTATTTCGCGGTCAAGGCCGGTGTCGCCCAGCGCTATGCGCAGTTCACTCATGGCGAGCCGCAAAAGCTCGCCGCCTTTGCCCGCGAGACGGTGTCGTGGACGTTCTGGCCGTCGCTGGCGATGGCGCTGCTGGTGCTGACGCTGGGCGAGCCGATGCTGACCCTGTTCGGCCCGGAATTTGCCGCCGGCTATCCGCTGCTGTTCCTTTTGGTGTTCGGCGTCGTCGCTCGGGCCGCCGTCGGCCCTTGCGAAAGCCTGCTCACCATGAGCGGCAACCAGAATATCTGCGCCGCCGTCTACGCCATGACCCTGGCCTTCAACATCGCCCTCAACGTCGTGCTGATCCCGCTCTTCGGCCTGTGGGGCGCGGCGATGGCCACCGCCTTCGCCATGATCTTCGAGGCCGGCGCGCTGTCCTTCACGGTCTGGCGCAAGCTCGGCATCGTCATGGTGATTTTCGTGCCCGCCAAAGGAGCCGCCTGATGGCTGCCGTCCCCTTGCTCGAGGAAACCAGCGGCGGCCCGGCCGGTGCCATGGTGTCCGGCCTTGCCGGGCTTGCCCGCGAAGCTGATCCCGCCCATATCGAGATCCTCGCCAACAACCGGCCCGAGCGCAAGCTTGCCATCTATCCGGCCTCCGCCGGCTTCGACCTGGTCGAGGAGCTCGACTATCTCTGCACCCGCACGATCGAGCCGAACGTCTTCTTCAATCCGCGCTTCCTGGCTCCGGCCATGCCCAGGCTCGAGGACCGCGAGGTGCGGCTGGCGGTCATCCGCGACGGCGACCAGTATCGCAACCGGCTGCGCCTGCTGGTGCCGTTTTCGGTCGAGCGGCCGATGGTGCCGCTCGGGGTTCCCGTCATGCGCACCTGGTCGAGCCCGTTCGGCCCGATCGGCACGCCGCTGGTCGACCGCGACGATCCGATCGGCGTCATCGAGGATTTCTTCTCGATGCTGTCCAGGCCGCATCTCAAGCTGCCGAAGGTCTTCGTGCTGCCCGACATAAGGCTGGATGGCCCGGTGGCCAGCCTGCTCGCCAGCGTCGCCGAGACGCGCGGCCTGACGCTGGTCACCACCGGCAAGGCCGACCGCCCGGTGCTCGAAAGCGAGCTCGACGGCGAGGCGTATCTGAAGGCTTCGCTGCGCGCCCACCATTATCGCGAGTTTCGCCGCCTGAAGCGCCGCCTCGCCGACCTCGGCCGGCTGGAGCATGTCGTGGCGCGCGGGCCCGACGAGATCCGCCACGCCATCGAAAATTTCCTGACATTGGAGGCCGCCGGCTGGAAAGGCCGCGAGCGCACCGCCATGGCCATCGACCGCTACCGCGCCGCCTTCGCCCGCGAGGCGGTGCACCGGCTGGCCGAGCAGGATCTTTGCCGCATCCATTCGCTGACGCTCGACGGCCGCACCATCGCCTGCCTGGTCGTCTTCGTCGAGGCCGGCGTCGCCTATACCTGGAAGACCGCCTATGACGAGACGCTCGCCGCCTATTCGCCGGGCACGCTGCTGATGATCGAGGTGACCAGGCAGCATCTCGACGACCCCAACATCATGATGACCGATTCCTGCGCGGTGCCCGACCACCCCGTGATGAGCCGGCTGTGGAGCGAACGCAAGCCGATGGGCACGCTGGTGATCGGGCTGACGCCGGACGCCGACCGCCCCGCCCGCCAGGCGGCCTCGCAGCTTCACCTCTACCGCGAGACCCGCAACATGGCGCGCCTGCTGCGCAACCGGATGAGAAGCCTGCTGCGGCGACGGTAGCGCATCGGGTCCAAAGGGGGGACCCGGCCCAGCCGACCGTCTCCGCACCATCGACCTGCTCGGGCCTAGGTCGTCAGGGTTAATTCTCCCGATCAGCGGAAAGGATTAGCATCGACGCAGTCCCAACAGGGATGAGGCGATCAATTACGGCCGCGCGTCCAGCATCACTGCCGCCTCGGTCCTGCACGGCCAGAAGAAAAATCTGGGAGGAATGCATGACGAAAACAACTCACCTCAGGTGTCTCGGTATCCTCACATTGGCAGGTCTCGTCGGCGCGTGTCTGAACGCCGCCGCTCCTCGGGCCGCCGAACCCGACAAGGCCGAGATCGATGCCCTGCGTAAATCGCTGTCCAGGTATGAAGACTACAAGGTTGCCATTCGCGAGCTTTATCTGTCGACGGTTGGATGCGTCTTCTACAGCGGCGAAAAGGTAGAGGGAGCGATGGACTACCCGAAGGGCGCGATGGGCATCCATTTCGTCAACGTCACGACTGTCGGCCCGACCGCGGATCCGACGCGCCCCAATGTGCTGATCTATGAGCCGGTCGGCGGCGAATTGCGCCTGGTCGGTGTGGAATGGCTCGTGCCCTTGACGCCGGACACCAAGGAGCCGCCGAAGCTCTTCGGCCAGACATTCATGGGGCCTATGGAGGGGCATTATCCGCTCATCCCGAAGGAGTTCCACCACTACGACCTTCACGCCTGGCTGTTCAAGGAGAACCCACTCGGAATGTTCAGCCCGACGAACCCGGACGTGAAATGCGACAATTATGCGTTTCCGATGCCGGAGCAGCCGACCAAGATGGTGCCGGGGCCGATGTGATAGCGGCTCGGGCTGCGATCCGCAGCTTGCCAGGAAGGGCTGCCGGATCTCAGACGTTATCCCAGAGGACGCTCCTGGGATAACGCCCAAGTAACCTCTCGAGGTTTCCCGGAAGAAAATGGTGCCCTCAGCCCGGATCGAACCGGCGACGCATCGGCAGCCTAGGGCAATTTCGCCATAGCGCATTCGCTGCGGGGCCGTTGGGCTCGCAGCGCGGTCGCCTATGACTTTGCGGGCATGGCTTGGACGAAAGCCGCCATCTGGCGTTCGAGCGCCTTGAACGCGCTGCCGCGCCAGCTCTCGGCCATGGACGCCGATTTTGGATCGGGGAAAATTTCCTCCTCCCCTCGCGCCATGCCGTCCAGGATACCTTTCGCGACGCTCTCCGCGGAGCTCTTCGGTATGTCGGCGTCTCTGCTCATGTCGGTGTCTATGGGACCAGACAGGACCGCATGAACGCTCACGCCACGAGCGCCGGCGAGAGCACGTAGCGATTGCGTCATGGAGAACGCGGCGGCCTTCGACAGCGAGTAGGACGGAATAATCGGGAAGGGAACGAGGGCCGCTTCCGACAGGATGTTGACCACGGCGCCGCGCGAACGCGTGAGCAGCGGCAGCAATGCGTGGGTTACGCCGTGCACGCCGAGCAGGTTGACGGCGAGGTGTCGCTCGAGCGCAGCACGATCGCCGAGGTCGTCGTAGAGCCCGATGCCAGCATTGTTGATGAGGATATCGAGGGACCCGATCCGCTCGACAGCCGCCCCAATCTGCGCCGTATCGGTCACGTCCAGGATCAGCGGCGTGATACGCTGATCCGCGTGGGCGAGCGGTTTGCGCGCGCCAGCATAGACGCGCTTGGCACCCCGCCTCAATATTTCCTCGACCAGCGCCTTGCCGAGGCCGCGGTTGGCCCCGGTTACCAGAACGGCCTTGTCTGTGACTTCCATCGATTTTGGCACGGCGATCTCTCCTCCTACTTGCATGAATGCAAGCCATTCGTTCTTGCATCATGCAAGTAGGTTATAGGTTTCTGTTCCATGCTTGGATGCCGTCCCCCTTTGCGTTGCTCCAGGGCAGCCGGCACCGGCACCGTCGCCGGGCGAACCCTTGCAATCAGGACCCGACTTCCAATGTCGTGTAGGAGATCGGCGATGGGCGCTCCAGGAAGGCGCCGGTTATGGCCGAGACGAAATTCTTCGCGTCCGCCGAGCGTAGAAAAGCGTCGCGCTCCTGCTTCGATATCCAGCGCTCGACGCAGATCGTAACATGGGGCTCCGCCTCCGAGCGAAAGACGCTGTAGTCGATGCATCCGCTTTGCCTGCGGGCCGCCCCTGCTACGTCCCGCAGGGCATTCCGCACCTTGCTCTCGATGCCGGGCTTCGCCGCTGCCGTCGTCATGACGATCATCTCGGCGCCATCGCTCGCTGTCTTGCGCTCGAGGCCGATGTTCTCGTTTTGCGGCACGACCGTTGGATTGGCGTTCTCTTCGCCCTTGTTGGGCTGCCCCTTGCCCGTCGAAATCAGGTCGCGAAGACTCGCGACATAGAAGCGCCAGGAGTCATGGCAGACGTCGTAGCATTCTTCACTCGGCTTCAGCCCGACATGGGTGAAGCGCAGCTCGGTACCCTTGTCGGTCGGCGCGATCTCGAAGACCACGTCCGTGCCGGTCCACTCGGTCGCATCCTTGACGAAGTTGAAGTAGTTCTGGACGACGTGCCAGACGACCTTCTTGCCGGGCACAAGCTCCGTAACCTTGAAGGTACCGCGGTGGATATCCTTGAAGTGATAGTAGAATATCGCACCGAGCTTGTTGGTATCGCCGTCGATGTCTTCGGACCACCAGGCGCGCGGATTGACAACCGCCGCAAAAACCTCTTCCGGGCTTTGCTCAACGACAAATGACGTCGTGTAATCTTCATCCTTTTTCATGACATATCTCCTGTCTGGATCCGACGGTTGATGGGCACCCAAGTCTCGGGCGATGAAGTGAGCGACGCTCTCTCGAGCTCCATCGCTTGCATCATGCAAGCACAATGCATACTTGCATGATGCAAGTCAACAGGGTATGTTCACGCCATGCTTGGTCGTCTTTATGAAAAACAGAACTGCTCGGCCTCACGCGCCCTGGAGCTGGTCGGCGAGCGCTGGAGCCTGTTGATCCTGCGCGACGCGATGTTCGGCGGCTACACGCGCTTTTCGCAATTCCAGAAGAGCCTGGGGATTGCCACCAACATCCTGGCCAAGCGCCTCGAGGATTTCGTCGAGGCCGGCCTGATGGACCGTCGTCCGGGTGCCGCCGGCGAGCAGGCCGAATACGTCCTGACCCGAAAGGGGCTGGAATTCAAAACGGTCATCATCGCGCTGACCGAGTGGGGCGACAAATGGGTGCGGCCCGGACCCATCTTCTACTGCGACCAATCCGACGGCAGGCCCGTCGAGGTGCAATTGCGCCGCGCCGACAATGGCAAGCGGGCCGATTTCGCCGACGTCGTGGCGGCCCTCCGCTAGGCACGGCGGCGGGTCCGGCCCGCAGCACGATCCAAGACGAAGCTGTTTCGAATTGTGCCATAAATGTTACCGCATAGCTCACCTCTCCAGGTTGCATCTGTGGCTCGGGTCTGGTGGATAGTCCGCGGGAGGAAACATGTCCGTCGGACAGCGATCGACTTTGCGGCAGCGTCTTTTTGCGTTTCTCGTCGCCGGCCTTGGTGGCCTCGCGGCGGCCGCCGCGTCATTCGCAATGACGGTGTATGAAGCATCCAACTCGCGGCCAACTCCAACGGTCGCAGCCGGCGAGCCCATCGACACCGGGCGCTGGGTTATTACGTTTCGCGGTGCCCGAACCGGGGCGGGTGCGCCGACGGGAACCGAGCCGTCCCAGCCGAAGACCTTTTTGATGGTCGAATTCGACCTCGACAACCGCTCGGCGGCGACCAGCAACGCCTTCGCGTCCATGTTTGACATCGACCCGCCGATCACGGACGTGCAGGCGCCGGCCTTCTATCTTGCACGCGACAAATGGATCGCAAGCGGCGTCCATCCCGGCATACCGGAACACATGATCGCCGCCTGGGAGTGCCCGAAGGCGCAGCCGCTGCCGCAGGATCTGCGTCTCGTGGTGGGCAGCCAGATCTACAAGCGGCGTGACAATCTCTACGGCGGCTCGGGCTGGTTCGATCGCGATCCGGTCGCGATCGTGGCATTGCCGGTAAAGACCGAAATGGTCGTCGGGCCGGGGCAATGAGAACAGGTCTCAAGGAAACCGGCGCGATCATCTTCGCGGCGGCGATCCTCTACGCAATGCAGCGGACTACCCCGCTCTACAGCAACATCACCTCGCCCGTCTCGATTGCTGGCGAGCAGGGTAAGCGCACCGACGCACGCGCCTTCGCGCTGGCCGTCGGCGACGTGCATCTCGCGCGTACCGTAAGGATCGAGCGCTTTGGCCAGACCCGGACCTACACCACTTCCGGGGTCTGGGTCCTGGTCGAGGCCGCCGCCGAAGCAAAACGCGAGAGCCTGACCCTGACCTCCGCCGAATGGCTCGGCCCGAGCGGGTTGCGCTATTCTCTCAGCCAGCGCATTTCCACCATGCCGGCAATGCTGCCGGCAGAGCGGCTGGAGCCGGGTCTGCCAAAGCCCGTGCTCATGGCTTTCGAAGTCCCGGAAAACGAACTTGCGGGCGGAACCGTGCTGGTCGCGCCATCGGCATTCACACCGCTGGGTGAAGAGGTCCGGGTGGCAATCACCGAACTTGCGGTGGGCGACATCCCTGGCGCCGTGACGATCCGCCGGAGCGATGGCCCGATGCCTTGGACGCTGGAGACCGAGTGATGGCGGAGGCCATTTCCCGTGCCGAGAGACGCCGCTACTGGCTGAGCCTTGCTGGGCTCGGCTTCGCCCTGCCGGTTGCAGTGCTGGTGCATTCCTGGGAAAGCCTGGAGGCATGGCGATCCGGTAGCGACCGCGACCCGATCGCGGTCGACAGGGGTGAGTCGCAGCGCTACGCCGGGGCCGAATGGCGGCTGACAACGCTGTCGCGCCTGCCCGGCGGCTCGGCAGATGAAGCCGTCGTGCTGGCCGAATTCGAGGCGAGGATCGAGGATCCTGGTCTCCTTGCAGAAAGCCCCTGCGCCGTTGTGCTCACAGACGCCGAAGGCCGCCGCTGGCTGCCTGCCTTCCTGACCCGGCCCGTCGTGCGCAAGATGCAGCCCGAGGCAGCCGACAAGCCCCGCTGCGGCGGGCTGGCCTTCCAGGGCGCCGGCACGCACGGCACGGCGCGCATGGCCGAGACTTTCGTCATTCCGGCGACGGCAAGCGGCCTTGCGCTGTCGGTCACGCTGGCGAACGCCAGGCCGCGCCATCTGCTCTTCAGGTAGCGACCCTCAGCGGCTGCCGTTGCGCCGCCACCGCAAATTCAAGCACCGCCGCCAGCAGCGCGATCCTCAAGGCGTCGAGCACTATGCCGCCGTCAAGATCGCTCGGACTGCCGATGAACACGCTGGCGAAGCTGAAGACGACCTGCCATGTATCGAGGTCTGGCGCGCCGAGCGTCCGCGTCGCGCCAAACCACAGCCAGGCGCAAAGCCAGCCGATCAGCCGGTAGGCGACGACGAAGGTGAGCAGCGTCGCGAGTCCTGCGCCGAGCGTGAGCTTGAGACACGCCCAAGTCGGCGCATAGCGCGAGCGGTAGCCGCCGAGGAAATGCGTGATGAAGTCGCTCAACCATTTGCGCCAGGTGGACCCGCGCGACGGCGGCGGCGCGGCCGCTGCCGAAGCGGCCGTCAGCTCGTAGCCGTTGATGATCGCCGCCATGACCAGCCAGACCATTGGCAGAAGCGCATAGAAGAACAGGCTTTGCGCCTGTTCCAGGATGCCGGGCTGCCTGAACTCGACCGGCGTGAAGCCTTCGGCAGCGTGAGCGGCGATCGACAGGACAAGCGATCCTGCGCCCATGCTGAGTTCGCTGCGCAACGCACTAGCCCCGATCCAGGTGATGAACTCGTCCTTCCAGATATCGAGCGCATAGAGCCCGATAAAAATCCAGCTTGCATCCGCCGCCACGACGAGCAGCCGCCAGTAAGGCCTGCGCGCGCCTTTGTTCATGCGCTTCGCGAACCAGCGGACCAACCAGCAGCCGACAATCGACGCAATGAGGCCGCTGGAGCGCAGCAGGCCGAATATGTCGGCGCTTTCTCCCAGCGGAATGCGTTCGAGCGCCAGCCGCGAATATTCTCGCACACTGTCGCCGAGGAATCCCCATGCGGCGTAATAGGCGAAGAAGGGCAAGATGGCGGCCGCGGTCACCGCCAGCAAGTGGTCGGCGGGCTGGGACGTTTTCTCCTGTTTCGCACCGCTTGCCGACATTTGGCGAAGCGAGGCGAGTGCCGGCAGTCCCGGACGCAGGGCGACGAACATCGCCACGATGACCAGAAGCTTCGTCAGCACCACCAGCGAAAGCACAACCATCCCGCCGAGGGGATTGACGAGGCCCACCGTGACTGCCGCGTTGAGCAGGAGGTCGCGCGCTACATAGCCGATGGCGCCGAGAAGCAGCAGTTGCGGCCAGAAGCGGGCAATAAGACCCACGGTAAGGGAAAGAGGCCTGACAATATCGTCGGTCGTTGTCATGCCATGTGCATAGCCGAGCAAGACCGGCGCCTCAATCCACGGAATGTCCGGTTCGGCTATACCAGCTGACCGCGGAGTTGGCGGCGCATCCCTCGTGATGGCGGGGACCGCAGCACGCCCGATTGCGGTGGTGAGGAACGCCCAATTGCGCTTGGGTCTAGTCCGCGCACCGTTCAGCGGAAGCTTGGGCAGCTTGCGGCAACAGGCAAGACGCAACCATTCGATGCCGTCGAGGGCGTCGTGGACGATCCCACCGACGCCCTTGGGTTTAATAAGAAGTGGCGTGGGAATTTAAGAAATGGTGCCCCTAGCCGGGATCGAACCAGCACTCCTTGCGGAACTCGATTTTGAGTCGAGCGCGTCTACCAATTCCGCCATAGGGGCTCAGGCCGGGCGGCCTGGATGGGCGCGGACTATACGGTTGGAGGCCTGTTCGTCAACTGGCCAATTCCCGAGACCCTATCTAGCCCAAGCCCAGGCTTTCGATTTCGTCGATCGGAGGCTTCGGTCCATAGTGGGCATCTCAGCCCGTTTGAACCCTTCTACCTCAACAGCGGCCACAGAATGCCGATGAATGCTGACACCCCATCCATGAGCCAATGCGCCGTCGCCAGCGGCAGGATGCGGCGCACGCGCAGGTACACGAGGGTGATGAATGTCGAATGGGCGATAGGCGCCAAGAGCCGGTAGAGCATGAAGTGTGGGTCGAACGTCAGCGGCATCACGGCGTGCTGAAACGACCAGGAAAACGCTACGACGGCAACGGCAAATCCCGTGCTTCCCGACAAGACTTGGAAACGCGGCAGAAGATAGCCGTTATAGGTGGTCTGCTCCGTAATGCCCCAGACCAACGGAAAGATCAGCACCCCGTAAAGCGCAGGCAAGAGCGGCAAAGGTCCGTATATTTGCAGTGCATCAGGGTTGCCGTAGACCAACAGGCTGCTGGCGATGATCCCACCGTAGATGAAAACGAGGCTCGGGAGGATGAGCGCGACGCCCAACAACAGATCGCGCCCCAAGCGTTTGCGATCGAAGCTGATAAAATCGAGCAGCGTGATGCCCTCGCGCCCGTGCAAGCCACCACAGGAGACCAAGGCAGCCCGCGTCGATCAAACTGCCGTATGCCGGCAGCCAAGCCCCTGCGTCGCGCCAGGGCGTTGCCGAACCGTGCGCTGCATAAATGGCCGCAACCAGGCCCTGCGCGGCAACAGCGAACGCCGAGCGCGCGAACAACATCAAGGCGGGGCCGGACCATGTCAGCACGCCGGCAGATCGCCGCTCGAGAATGGCGGCACGGGAGTTCGGGACTGTGGCTTCGCTCATGATCGGCTTCCGAACGCTACGGTGGAAACGAGTTCAGCCAATTCCGGTTTCTGGAGTGAAAGCAGAATGTGTCGAGCCGGCCATGAGCAAAACATCATCACCGAGGGCGGCTCACATCTCCTCGATGGCGTCGGCAATGTAGCCGCCGGTCTGACGCTTCCACAGTCGGGCATAGAGCCCGTCGCGTTCCAACAGCGCCGATGGTTTTCCCTCCTCGACGATGCGGCCTTTGTCGAGGACGACGATCCGGTCCATCCTGGCAATGGTCGACAGGCGATGGGCGATGGCGATCACGGTCTTGCCCTCCATCAGAACCGCGAGCTTGGACTGGACCGCCGCCTCGGCTTCGCTGTCCAGTGCGGACGTCGCCTCATCGAGAACCAGGATTGGCGCATCCTTGAGCAACACCCGGGCGATCGCGACGCGTTGGCGCTGGCCGCCGGAAAGCTTCACGCCGCGATCGCCGACGAAAGCGTCGTAGCCGGTGCGGCCTTCAGCATCTCTGAGATCGGCGATGAAGCCGTCGGCCTCGGCCAGCATCGCGGCGTGCTCCAACGCCTCCGGCGGGGCATCGGGCCGGCCGTAGCGGATGTTGTCGCCGACGGAGCGATGCAGCAGCGAGACGTCCTGGGTGACGACGCCGATGCTCTCCCGAAGGCTGGCCTGGGTCACGCTGCGGAGATCCTGTCCATCGATCAGGGTCGCGCCGCCCTTCAGCTCGAAGAACCTTAGGAGCAGGCTGACAAGGGTCGACTTGCCGGCCCCGGAGAGGCCGACGAGCCCGACCTTCTCGCCTGCGCGCACGGTGAGCGACAGGTCTTCGATCACCCTTTGGCCCTCGCGGTATTCGAACTGGATGTTCTTGAACTCGACTTCGCCGGCCGTGACGTCGAGCGGGTTGGCGTTCGGCGCGTCTTTTGTAGTCGGCGGCGTCGTCACGACCGGCATTGCGTCGCGGATGGTGCCCACCGCCTGGAAAATCTGCTGGCCCATCTGCAGGAAGGCACGGGAGTTGGCATTGAGCCGCTGAACGATGGCGATCGATGCGGCGAACTGGCCAATCGTGACAAAGCCGGCGACAAATCCCCAGAGCCCTATGGCAACGTTGGTGAGAAAGAGCGCAACATTGAGCAGGACGACGCCCACGTCGGTCGTCAGATAGATGCGCCTTTCGCGCTGCTGGGTCTCGATGGCGTTTTCCATGACGGTGCGCATTGCGCCCGCCTCGCTGTCTTCCGCCGCAAACAGCTTGACCATCTGGATGTTGCTGTAGAGGTCGGTCATGGCGCCGACAACAAGGCTGCGCCCCCGCGTCGAGCGGCGCGAGCGTTCGGAATATTGGGGCACCGCCACCACCGCAATGGCGATGTTGGCGGCGATCCAGACGAACACCGGAAGCGCCAGCGGCCAGGATACCGCGCCAAGCAGAACGAGCGAACCGACGAGCTGCACCAGAAATAGCGGTATTCTGTAAAAGGCCACGACGATCTGCTGCTGCACGGCGGATGCGACTTGCGAAATGCGCGACGCAACCTGACCTGCGAAGAGATCGTGGAAGAAGGCAAGGTCCTGGCGTTCCACCGCCTTGTGGCCCTGCCATTGCATCGCCGCCGGCATGCATACGGCCACCGTCTGCGAGTTCAGCGCATTGCCCAGGAAGATGAGCAACGGCAGCACGGGGAAAACCAGCACGCCGAGCACGACCAGCGTCGGCCAGTCCCCGTGCAGGAAAACCGCCGCGCCCTTCGCGCTCACCCCGTCGACGACGAACGAGGCCCCCCAGATCGTCGCAAGGTTGATCCCCTCGATCGCCATCATCAAGACGGTAATGGCCGCAAGAGTGCCGCGGAACATCCTCGCGAAATGCAGGAGCAGCGCAAACGGCCCGCTCGCTGGCAGCGGCCCCGGTGGAATATCCAGCGGACGGATGAGCGTCTCAAAGGGGCGGTAAATGAAATCGGAGAACGTCATGGCGGCGCAAAGGGCGGATGGAAAGACAGGATGTGACAAAAATCGCCGTATTTAAACCGGATCGTGTTCGACGGGAAAACCCACGATTTATTAGATATTGCCTTGACGCACTTCAGGCGGGCAGGTGCCTGGTCGTCAACTGGCCAAATCCCGACATCTGGGCTCGCTCAAGCCTCAGCCTTTCGATTTCGTGAAGCAGCTGCCATTGTGCAGCGCGGAAAATCTTTCTAGACAGGCGGCGCATGTCATTGAAGCGCACCTTGTCCGACGAGATTGATACGGCGCGCTTCCAAGTCTTGTTTGTACATGTCGTGACCCAAGACCACTACCGGTTTGGGCGTGCATTAGGAGTGCCGATGCTTCGCGGACTTTACGACTGGACCTTGTCGCTGGCGGCCAGCAAATCGGCCGAATGGTGGCTGGCCTTCATCGCCTTCGTCGAGAGCTCGGTGTTCCTGGTGCCGGCCGACGTGCTCTATCTGCCGATGGCGCTTTCGCGGCCGGATCGCGCCTATCGTTACGCGCTGGTCGCCACCGTCGCCTCGGTGCTGGGCGGCATCGCCGGCTGGTTCATCGGGCACTACGCCTATGACGCGGTGGCGCGGCCGATCCTCGAATTTTACGGCAAATATGACGAGTTCGAGGCGATGCGCGTCTCGTCGGGTGTTGGCTTCATCATCCTGATGCTGGTCACCTCCGGCCTCGCCCATCTGCCGCCGATCAAGGTGGTGACAATCCTGTCCGGCGTCATCGGCGTTCCTTTGCTGCTGTTCATCGTGCTGGCAATCGTTGCGCGCGGAGCTCGCTTCCTGTTTCTCGCCTGGCTCTTGCGCCGCTATGGCGAGCCGATCCGCCACTTCATCGAAAAGCGCCTTGGCCACATTGCGGGCGCCGGCGCCGCTGCCCTGATTTTGCTCTATATCGTCGTCAAATACGCCGTCTGAACGGCATCGAACCGAATGGACTGAGTCCGATGACAGCGACCGTGAATGCCGATACCGGACGCCAGCGGCTGCGCACCGCCCTGTTCCTCGCCGTCGCCATGGCCGCCACAGTCGGCTCGGCGCTGGCCTTCCAGTATGTTGGCGGCTACATCCCTTGCAAGCTCTGCCTCGAGCAGCGCACCCCTTACTATGCCGGCGTGCCCTTGATGCTGCTGGCGGTGCTTGCGTCGGCCCTTAAGGCGCCCGCCTGGATAAGCCGTGGCCTGCTGGCCATTGGCGGCCTGCTGATGCTCTACGGCCTCTATCTCAGCGTTTATCACTCCGGCGTCGAATGGGCGTGGTGGCCGGGCCCGACCGATTGCACCGCAGCCGCCGGACCGGTGGACACCGGCGGCAAGGGCGTGCTCGACGCGCTCGACAAATTCGTCCCGCCCTCCTGCGACAAGGCGGCGCTCCGCATCCTCGGCCTGTCCTTGGCCGGCTGGAACGCCATCGCCAGCTTTGTCCTGGCAGTCGTAGCCTTCCGCAGCGCCTTTGCCCGCGATTGAGCGGTTCACCCTTGCGCCGACGCGAGATTATTCAAGAATTCGGCAGGCTGAGTCGTATCAAGTGATTATCGAGAACCGGAGCGGAGCGTACTAAAGTACGTGAGCACCGGCCTACGCCAGCCGTAGCCTTAACTACCACACCACGACCGCTCATAAATGCTTCGGCCGGCGAAGGCCGGAAGCGCAGAAAATCGCTTCAGACGGCCAGCCTCCCGAATTATCGGATGATCTCAAGGCTCCAGTTCGACATCCCAGTACAGATAATCCATCCAGCTTTCGTGCAGATGGTTGGGCGGGAACAGCCGGCCGTTATTATGCAAATCATGCACCGTCGGCTGGTAGGGCTTCTGCAGCGGCCACATCTTGGCGTGGGCCGGCATCATGCCGCCCTTCCTCAGATTGCAGGGCGAGCAGGCAGCGACGACATTCTCCCAGGTCGTGGCGCCGCCGCGATGGCGCGGAATGACATGGTCGAACGTCAGATCGTCCGGCGTGCCGCAATATTGGCACTGGAAACGGTCGCGCAGGAAGACGTTGAACCGGGTAAACGCCGGATGCCTCGACGGCTTCACGTAGGCCTTCAGGCTGACGACACTCGGCAGCTTCATCGAAAAGGTCGGCGAAGAGACGGCGTGTTCGTATTCGGCGACGATGTTCACCCTCTCGAGGAACACCGCCTTGATGGCATCCTGCCAGGACCAGAGCGACAGGGGGTAATAGCTGAGCGGACGGTAATCCGCATTCAGCACCAGCGCTGGAAGCCCATCCGGAGATACGGCAACCGTCACGTCGTTGACCTCCTTCACCCTAGAACCGGTCGACGCGGATACTGTAAGCCCGACATGACAGGGATGTGAAGCGGATTGTCGATCATGCCGGGTCTCAAAAACGCATGATTTCAATGCTTTTTTGCGGATTCAGGCCGGAGGCGCGGCATCCCTGCCCTTCAATTCGCGATAATAAGCCCAGAAAAGCCGCGATGCGACACCGCGCCACGGGCTCCATGATTCGGCAAGCTGGATCAGCATTTTCTCCGGCGGACGCGGGTCGATGCCGAGCGCATGGCCGACCGCGCTCTGCAAAGCAACGTCGCGCGCCGGAAAGATATCTGGGTGTCCGGCGGCAAACAAAAGGTAGACTTCAGCCGTCCACGGGCCGATGCCTGGCACCTTGGTCATGGCTGCGATCGCCTCCGTCGCATCGAGCTGGCAGAGGTGATCGAGGTCGAGCCCGTCGGCCACCGCCTGGGCGACGGCAATCAGGCCGCGCTGCTTGGGCCGCGACAGCCCGACCTCGCGGAAGACCGCCTCATCGGCGGCTAGTATCGCCTGCGGCGTCAGCGGATCGAGCAGTTTCGTCAGCCGGCCGAAGATCGCATCGGCGCTCGCGCGGGACACTTGTTGCGAAACGACGATCGAGGCAAGGCTCCTGAAGCCCGGCTCCGACAGCCTGAGCGGCACCTCGCCGGCCATGCCGCGCACCTTGTCCAGGCGCGGATCTAGCAGGCACAGCGCGTCCAGGCCTTCTACAATGTCGTCAAGGTTGGCGATGCGTTGCATGTCTGCTTGTTCCAAAATTAAAAGTGCCGCACACGCTTCGTCACGCGTCCCTCTGGACGCGCGACGCTGCCGGCGCAAAGTAGCAATTGGCGAAAGCGCCGCACAACCCGATTGCCGCCGGACAATGACACTGCTGACATTCCGCTTCGCGCCGAGCCCGAATGGCGAATTGCATCTCGGCCACGCCTATTCGGCACTGCTCAACCAGGCAATGGCTAAGGCGGCGGGCGGACGCCTGCTGCTGCGCATCGAGGACATCGACACGACACGCTGCACGCCGGAATTCGAGGCGGGCATTTTTCGCGACCTGAAATGGCTGGGGCTTGGCTGGGAGGAACCGGTGCGCCGCCAGTCCGAGCATTTTGCCGAATATCAGGCTATGCTCGAGCGTCTGATCGAAGAGGAGCTTGTCTATCCAGCCTTCATGAGCAGAAGTGAGATCCGCGCCTTCATCGCCGACAGCGAAAAGCGCGGTCGCGACTGGCCGCGCGACCCGGACGGCGTGCCCCTCTATCCCGCCGCCGACAAGGCGCTGCCGGCCAGCGAGCGTAAGCGGCGCATCGTCGAAGGTGCACCATTTGCCTGGCGGCTAGACGTCGATGCGGCAATGGTGCGGGTCGGCAGGGACCTGACATGGGCCGAATACACGGACGAGACGCTCTCTGGGACGCGTCATGTCGAGGCCCGACCGCAGGATTGGGGCGACGTGATCGTGGCGCGCCGTGAAATCCCGACCAGCTATCATCTCGCCGTCACCTTGGACGACGCGCTGCAGGGCGTCAGCCATGTCGTGCGCGGCCAGGACCTTTATTCCGCGACCAGCGTGCAGCGGCTGCTTCAGCAACTGCTTGGCCTGCCGCAGCCGGCCTATTTCCACCATCGCCTGATCCTCGGCCCGGATGGACGAAAACTGTCGAAGAGTCTTGGCGATACCGGCCTTGCCGCCCAGTGTAAGGCGGGCGCCTCGCCCGACGATGTCAGGCGGCTGGTCGGTCTTTAGACCGGTGAGCCGACGGCCATCAACGGCGCTCCTTCAATTGAAATGACTCTATGGATCAACCGTTTGGTTTTGCTTGCCGGCCCGAACGGCATTAAGCAATCGCCGCAGTCGATCCCTCACCCGAATTCACCGCGGCCTCCGGAAAATGCACAGCCTCAAGCGGTTCATCCCCGCCTCTTTCGTCGTCCTGTGGGCGACCGGCTTCATCGGCGCGCGCTATGCCATGCCGTGGGCGGAGCCTTTTACTTTCCTGGCTGCGCGCTTTGTCCTGGCCGCAATCCTGCTTGTCGCGTTGATGGCCGCGCTTGGTTCGAGCCGCGCCACCCGCGACGAGGCGCTGCACGCAGCCGGCGCCGGCATCCTGATGCATGGGGTCTATCTCGGCGGCGTGTTCTGGGCCATCCACCGGGGCATGCCCGCAGGGCTTTCAGCCCTGATCGTCGGCCTGCAGCCGCTGATCACGGCAGTGCTCGCCGGCCGGCTTCTGGGCGAGGCCATCCTGCCGCGCCACTGGGCCGGTCTCGGCCTCGGGTTGATCGGCGTGGTAATCGTGCTCTGGCCGAAGCTCGGCGCGCTCGGCGGCGGCGTGACCGCCGAAACATTGGGCGCCTCGCTGGTCTCCGTACTCGGCATGAGCGCCGGCACGATCTGGCAGAAGCGTTTCGCCTCCGGCGGCGATCTGGTGGCTGCCACGTTCTGGCAATATGTCGGCGGCGCATCGGTGATGGCTCTGGCCTCGCTCGCCTTCGAGACCCGAACGGTGATCGTCAACGGCGAACTGATCTTCGCCACGGCCTGGCTCGTGCTGGTGCTGTCGATCGGTGCCATCTTCCTGTTGATGGTAATGATCCGCGACGGCGAGATGTCGAAGGTCGCCTCGCTGTTTTACCTCGTGCCGGCCGTCACCGCGGTCATCGCCTGGGCATTGTTCGGCGAGCAATTGAGCCCGCTCCAGATCGCCGGCATGGCGATCGCGACGCTCGGCGTCGGGCTGGCGACGGCTCAGCCACCGACGCGGGCGCGCGCCTCCAAATAGCGGCTGATCGCGGCGTTGAGCTCGCCGCCGAGGATGAAGATCGCCGAGACGATGTAGAGGAAGACAACGGCGATCATGATCGAGGCGAGGCCGGCATAGGTCGTCACATAGGACGAGAAATGGTCGAGATAGGCGGCGAAGATGGTCGACCCGATGAGCCAGCCGACCAGCGTGAAGATAATGCCAGGCACGATCGAAACGAACCGGCGCTTGCCGGCCGGCAACCAGAAATGCACGGCGAACAGGCCGCCGATGATGACGACCGAGGCGATGACGTAACGCCAGAGGGTGATCGTGCCCATATAGGGTTTTATCCATTCAAGATGAGATTCGGCCAGCCGCGCCAGCAACGGCGCAAAGACCAGCAGCACGCTGATCGCCAAAAACCCGGCCGTCGCGATCAGCACGAAGATGATGCTCTGCACCCGCCGGTAGATGATGCCGCGCGTTTCTGAGACACGATAGGCGCGGTTGAGCGAGGTGCGCAGCGCCTCGATGCCGTTCGAGGCGAAGTATCCGGCAAGCACGATACCGTAGGTCAACAGGTCGCTGCGCCGGACGGTAAGCACGTTGAGCACTTCGCGCGCGATCGGTTTGGCGATCTGCTCGGGCCATGTGTCGAACACAAGGTGCACGGCGGTGTCGGCGAAAGCCTGCGCGCCGAAAAAACTCGCCAGCGTCGTGGCGAAGATCAGGAAAGGAAAAAGCGCCATCAGCGCGGTGATCGCCAGATGGCTGGCCATTGCCCAGCCGTCGTCGGTGTTGAAATGGCCGAGCGCGTCGTAGAGCACGCGTTTGAGGGCTACGATCTTCCGCAACAAGAACCGCGTTCCCTTCGATTGTCCCGACGCCGCGAATATGGGAAGGGTTTGCGGCAAATGACAACCCTCGGTCAAACCACCATTCCTCCCGAAGAAGAGTTGCGCACCATCATTGTCACCGGTGCCTCTTCCGGAATAGGCGCCTATTGCGCCCATGCTCTTAAGAAGGAAGGCTGGCGGGTGTTCGCAACGGCCCGAAAGCCGGAAGATATCGCTGCGCTCGAGGCCGACGGCATCGACGCCTTTTATCTGGACTACACCGAGCCCGGATCGATCGAGGCGCTGGTGGCGTCGGTGCTGGAGCGGACCGGCGGCCGGCTCGATGCCCTTTTCAACAACGGCGCCTACGGGCAGCCCGGTGCCGTCGAGGATCTGCCGGTCGAGGCTTTGCGGCAGCAGTTCGAGGCCAATGTCTTTGGCTGGCATGACCTCACTCGTCGTGTCGTACCGGTGATGCGCCGCCAGGGTCATGGCCGTCTCGTTCATTGCTCGTCGATCCTCGGCCTCGCGCCGTTGCCTTTCCGTGGCGCTTACTCGGCATCGAAGCACGCCGTCGAGGGGCTGATGCTGTCCCTCTATCAAGAACTGCTCGGCAGCGGCATCCATGTTTCGCTGATCGAGCCGGGGGCGGTGAAATCGAAGATCGCCAGCAACAGCCTCCCCTGGTTCCTGGCGAACATCGATCACGAGAACTCAGTCCATCGCCTCGCCTATGCAGTGCAACTCAAACGGCTGCGGGCCGGCGGCAGCACATCGCGGCTGAAGCCCGGGCCGGAGGTGGTTTATGCCGCCTTGCGCCATGCGCTTCTGTCGCGGCGCCCGCGCCCGCATTATGTGGTAACTGTGCCGGCCAGGATCGGCGCGATCCTTAAACGCATCCTGCCGTCTTCGGTACTCTATCGTCTGCTCGCCAAACGCGCCTGAACGCAATCCAACTGGAACACACCATGGCAACTGTCTTCAACATCCTCGCTGTTCTCGTCATGGTCGCCGTGGTGATCGTGCTGATCCGCGGCCTCATCAACATGATGCGCGGCGGCTCCAGCATGACCTCCAACAAGCTGATGCAGACGCGCGTGCTGTTGCAGTTCGTGGCCTTGGTGCTGATAATGCTGGCGGTGTATTTCACCCGTAAGTGACGCACCGGCCGGCAGCCGGGAGGTAACCCGTGGTCAAGCTCAACAAGATCTACACCCGCACCGGCGACGATGGCACCACCGGCCTCGGTTCTGGTGAGCGGCGGCTGAAATCCGACCTTCGCATCGACGCCTACGGCACGGTCGACGAGGCAAATGCCTGCATCGGCATGGCTCGCATCCATACAGCGGCGGTAAATCCGGCGATCGATGCGATGCTCGGCCGCATCCAGAACGATCTTTTCGATCTCGGCGCCGATCTGGCAGTCCCCGATAATGGCAAGCCGCTCGACTACGAGCCGCTGCGCATCATCGCCTCGCAGACCGAGCGCATCGAACAGGACATCGACCTCCTCAACAAGGACCTTGAGCCGCTCAAATCCTTCGTGCTCAACGGCGGTACGCCGGCAGCGGCTGCCCTTCACCTCGCCCGCACGGTGGCCCGCCGCGCCGAGCGCATCATGGTGGCGCTGTCACAAGATCCAGACGAGCACGTCAACCGCGAGGCGATAAGATACATCAACCGTGTCTCGGACTTTCTGTTCGTCGCCGCACGCGCGGTCAATGACAATGGAAATGCCGACGTGCTATGGGTTCCCGGCAAGAACCGCTGAATCCGCCGGAAGCGGGAGAGGCCCGATGTTCATCCCGCTTTACGACACCAACCGGCTGCGGCACATCAAGCTGCAATATGTGACGATCAGCCTGATCGCGCTCAATGTGTTGATCTATTTTGTAACAACACTTGGCGGCGAGGACTTCGCCAACGCCGCGGTATTGGGCCTCGGCTTCATCCCGTCGGTTGTGCATGACAGCGTCGAGCTCGCTACGCAATTTGTCGTCATTCCGGAGAGCCTGAGCTATCTGACCTATTCCTTCCTGCACGCGGATATCTTCCACCTCGGCGGCAACATGCTGTTCCTGTGGGTGTTTGGCGACAATGTCGAGGATGCGCTCGGCCATGTCCGCTATCTCGTCTTCTACCTGCTTTGCGCCATTGCCGGCCTTTCTTCCAGGGCTTGGTGGCCTGGGATTCGCAAGTGCCGCTGATCGGCGCGTCGGGCGCCATCGCCGGTGTCGTCGCCGCCTATCTGATCCTTTATCCGCGGGTGAAGGTATGGGTGCTGGTCTTCGCCCGCATCCCGTTGCGCATCCCGGCCTTCATCCCGCTCATCCTGTGGATTCTGTTCCAGATCTTCATGTTTGCCCAGGGTGGCGAGGACCAGGTCTCCTGGGCCTGCCACATCGGCGGCATCATCGCCGGAGCCGTGCTGGTGCTTGTCTTGCGCAGCCGCGGCGTGCCGCTACTCGCCGGCGCCGACGAGGAGCCAGCCGTAGTCGCCGGGCCGGCGCCCATTGCCGTGGAGCCGCCGGCAAGCGATCTGCCGCCCGCCCAGCCGGCGCCGCGCTGGGGCCGGGGAAGCGTTTCCGGGCCGGACTGAACCGATTTGAATGCTTTGCCGAGGATCCGAGTGCGCCCGGGATATTGACGGGCGGGGTCGCCGCAACTACGGAAGCGCCACCCTACTGGCGTGGCGAGACCAGAATTCCGTCCGGAATGTCGGCTTTCGACAACTCTGAAGAGGTGCACGCTGCTATAGCGCGCCCGACGAGCGTGAAGAGACTATCGTGAAAGAGGTGACAGGCAAATGAAGATCCTTGTGCCCGTGAAGCGGGTTGTGGATGCAAACGTCAAGGTCCGGGTGAAGGCGGACGGTTCGGCGGTGGAACTCGCCAACGTCAAGATGGCGATGAACCCGTTCGACGAGATCGCGGTGGAAGAGGCGATCCGGCTGAAGGAAGCGGGCAAGGCCGAAGAGATCATCGTCGTGTCGATCGGGCCGCAGCAGGCACAGGAGACCTTGCGCACGGCGCTCGCCATGGGCGCCGACCGCGCCATCCTGGTCAAGACCGACGAGCAGACTGAGCCGCTGGGCGTCGCCAAGGTGCTGAAGGGGGTCGTAGAGGCAGAACAGCCCGGCCTGGTCATTCTCGGCAAGCAGGCGATCGACGATGATTCCAACCAGACCGGCCAGATGCTGGCTGCACTTCTCGGGTGGGCGCAGGGCACCTTCGCCTCCAAGATCGTGCTCGACGGTGACAAGGCCACGGTGACGCGCGAGGTCGATGGCGGCCTGCAGACGCTGGAACTGAAGATGCCGGCAATCGTCACGGCCGATTTGCGGCTGAACCAGCCACGCTACGCGTCGCTGCCCAACATCATGAAGGCCAAGAAGAAGCCGCTCGACGAGAAGAGCCCTGCCGACTACGGCGCCGACGTCAAGCCGCGGCTGAAAGTGATCAAGACCGAGGAGCCGGGCGGCCGCAAGGCGGGCGTTAAGGTCAAGAGCGTCGCCGAACTGGTAGACAAGCTGAAAAACGAAGCCGGCGTGCTGTAAGGCCAGGAAGGGACAACAAAAATGACAATTCTTCTGATTGCCGAACACGACAACGCGACGCTTTCCGACCAGACCGCGAAGGCGCTTTCCGCGGCGCTGCAGATCGGTTCGGACGTGCATGTGCTGGTTGCCGGCAAGGGCGCCAAGCCGGCAGCGGACGCCGCCGCCAAGCTCAAGGGCGTCACCAAGGTGCTGCTCGCCGACGCCGACGAACTGACCGAGCGTCTCGCCGAACCGCTGGCGGCGCTCGTCATTTCGCTTGCTGAGCCATACGACACGATCATTGCGCCGGCGACCTCGTCGGGCAAGAACGTCTCGCCGCGCGTCGCGGCCCTGCTCGATGTCGCCCAGATATCGGAAATCATCGAAGTCGTGTCGCCCGACATCTTCAAGCGGCCGATCTATGCCGGCAACGCCATCCAGACCGTGCAGTCGAGCGACGCCAAGAAGGTCATCACCGTGCGCACTGCTTCCTTTCAGGCAGCACCCGAGGGCGGTTCCGCGCCGGTCGAGACGGTTCAGGCGGCAGCCAATCCCGGCCTGTCGAGCTTTGTCGAGAACAAGCTGTCCGAGACCGACCGCCCGGAGCTGACCTCGGCCAGGATCATCATTTCGGGCGGCCGTGCGCTGGGCTCCTCCGAGAAGTTCCAGGAGGTCATCCTGCCGGTCGCAGACAAGCTCGGTGCGGCTGTCGGCGCATCTCGCGCCGCGGTCGATGCCGGCTATGCGCCGAACGACTGGCAGGTCGGCCAGACCGGCAAGGTGGTGGCGCCCGATCTTTATATTGCCGTCGGCATCTCCGGCGCCATCCAGCACCTTGCCGGCATGAAGGATTCAAAGGTCATCGTCGCCATCAACAAGGACGAGGAAGCGCCGATCTTCCAGGTCGCCGACTACGGCCTCGTCGGCGACCTCTTCGTCATTCTGCCGGAACTGCAAAAGGCGCTTTGACGCCCTCTGCCAAAGCGTATTAAATTCTGCGGGGTGGGGTAGACGAAGTCGCCCCGCCCTTTTAGTTTGCACTGCACAAAAAGCAGGCCGCAAAGGCCTTGACGGGATCGGGTAATGAGCAAGATCGAGACGATCGGCATCATCGGCGCGGGCCAGATGGGTGGCGGCATCGCCCATGTATCGGCGCTGGCGGGCTACAAGGTGCTGGTTTACGACATTTCGCCCGACCGCATCGAAAAGGGCATTGCTACGGTCAGCGGCAACATGGCCCGTCAGGTCGGCTCCGGCAAACTTGAGGAAAAGCTGCGCAACGAGGCGATGGCGCGCATTTCCGCGGCGCCGGCCATGGCCGACCTTGCGGGCGCCGATCTGGTGATCGAAGCGGCGACCGAAGACGAGACAGTCAAACGCAAGATCTATGCTCAGCTCTGCCCGCAGCTCAACCCCGAGGCCATCCTGGCGACGAACACCTCGTCGATCTCGATCACCCGGCTGGCTTCGCAGACCGACCGCCCGGAACGCTTCATCGGCATACATTTCATGAACCCGGTTCCGGTGATGAAGCTGGTCGAGCTGGTGCGCGGCATCGCCACCGAGGACCAGACCTTCGAGGCAGCAAAAACCTATGTGAAGCAGCTCGACAAGACGATCACCGTCTCGGAGGATTTCCCGGCCTTCATCGTCAACCGCATCCTGCTGCCGATGATCAACGAGGCGATCTACACGCTCTATGAAGGTGTCGGCTCGGTCGACGCCATCGATACCGCCATGAAGCTCGGCGCCAACCATCCGATGGGGCCGCTGCAGCTTGCCGACTTCATCGGGCTGGATACCTGCTTGTCGATCATGCAGGTGCTGCATGACGGCCTGTCGGATTCGAAATACCGCCCCTGCCCGCTGCTGGTCAAATATGTCGAGGCCGGTTGGCTCGGCCGCAAGACCGGGCGCGGCTTCTACGACTATCGCGGCGAGCATCCCGTTCCGACGCGCTGATCGCCACCGCTACCAGCGCACGAAAAGCCGTCCGCCGACCGCCCCGAGCGCGGCAAGGCCGGCGATCGCGATCGTATACCAGGTGCCGACGAAAAGCGGCGAATCGTCGAAGCAATGCGCTGCATAGAAGGTCGCCGCCAGCCCGCCGGCAAGCAGGCCCGCGGTCGCACCGGCAAGCACCGGCCTTGTTGGCGCGCCATGGCGCAGCACCGCGAGAAAGACGGCAAGCGGGCCGATGCCGATCAACGGAATGAAGGTCAGGCAGATGACCATGTTCGTGCCGACCAGGCGCGTGCCCCAGTCGGACACAGGCACGACGAGGAGTTCGAGAATCACGGCCATAATCACCAGCAGCGGCGCGGCGATCATCCAGCTCGCCGCCCGCCCTGACGATGCACCGGGCGTCGACAGCGCGCGGACGAGGGCAAAGGCGCTGACGGCTAGAGCAATCGTGAAGACGAATTTGGACAGGAACCGCATCGTGTGCATGGCAAATGCGATGTCGGGACGTGGGCCGATCGTCAGCCAGAAAACCGCGGCCGCGATCACGATGGCCGCGCCGGTTGCAAGCAACCAGGCGGCGCCCAGCGGCAGCGCCTTGCTGCGGACATCGGCATCGAGCGCCTTGATAAGATCTTCGGTCCTCATGCTATTCCCGCCCCGCCCCGAACCGTTTGGCAATGGCGGCAAGCCCGCGGTGTAGTGACACCCGCACAGCCGTCTCGCTGATGCCGAATTTCGCCGCCGTCTCGCCGATCGAACGGCCTTCGACCGACACGGCCGAGACGACCGAACGCTGCGCCGGCGACAGGCAGTCGAGTGCCCGGTTGACGTCGCGCTCGCTGATCGTCTCCGATTCCGGCTCGGCAAAGGTCTCGGCGATTTCGTCGATCTCGATCTCGATCCGCCGGCCGCGCCGCCGGAACGCATCGATCAGCTTGAAGCGGGCTATTGCATAAACCCAAGGCAGCACCGGCGCATCATGGCGCCAGGTATGTCGTTTCACATGAATGGCCAGCAAGGTTTCCTGCACGACGTCCTCGGGATCGACCCCGCCCTGCACGATCTTGCGCCGGGCAAAGCCACGAACGAGGGCGGCGATCCGGTGCAGAAAGTCGGCATAGGCCCTTTCGTCTCCGGCGATTGCGGCCCGCAGCAGCCGGGAAAGCTCGGCTTCGTCCTTGCCGCTCACAAGAGTTCACTCCCCGATATTCGCGTCTCGGCGCTGGTTTGTTACGTGGCCGGCGAAATAATGTCCAAGGCAAATTAGCTGGGCATCACGAAAGTTTGCTCCTTTTGAGCGATTGAGCGGGCCAGCAATGTTGACTGCGCTAGTCATGTATTGATAGGTGCAGCATACCAAGCCAAAGACCATCGAAATCGAGGACGATGCCATGAAATATGCTCTTTCCGCCCTTGCCGGTGCGACAGCACTTGCAATCAGCCTGATCGCCGGCCCGGCGTTAGCCGAGGACGAGGGCATCGTCGTCTACAACGCCCAGCACGAAAACCTGACCAAGGCCTGGGCGGAAGGATTCACCAAGGAAACCGGCATCAAGGTCACCGTCCGGAACGGCGGCGACAGCGATTTCTCCAATCAGATCGTTGCTGAGGGGTCCTCTTCGCCAGCTGATGTGTTCCTGACGGAAAACTCACCGGCCATGGTGCTGGTCGAGACAGCCGGCCTGTTCGCGCCGGTCAACGCCGAGACGCTGGCCCAGGTTCCGCAGGAGTACCAGCCGGCGAGCGGCAAATGGGTCGGCGTTGCCGCGCGCAGCACCGTCTTTGCCTACAACAAGACCAAGCTGACCGCCGACCAGCTGCCCAAATCGCTGCTCGATCTCGCCGATCCGAGCTGGAAGGGCCGTTGGGCCGCTTCGCCCTCCGGCGCCGATTTCCAGGCGATCGTCAGCGCCTTGCTGCAGCTCAAGGGTGAGACTGCCACGGCCGACTGGCTGAAGGCGATGAAAGAGAATTTTACCGCCTACAAGGGCAACAGCACGGTGATGAAGGCGGTCAATGCCGGCGAGGTCGAAGGCGGCGTGATCTATCACTACTACTACTACGGCGATCAGGCCAAGACCGGCGAGAACAGCAAGAATGTCGAGTTGCACTATTTCAAGCACGAGGACCCCGGCGCTTTCGTCTCGGTTTCCGGCGGCGGTGTGCTGGCCTCGAGCAAGCACCCGAAGGAAGCCCAGGCTTTCCTGAAATGGGTCACCGGCAAGGGCGGCCAGGACGTGCTGAAAACCGGCGATTCGTTCGAATACGCAGTCGGCAAGGGCGCCGAGTCCAATCCGAAGCTGGTGCCGCTGGCCGATCTGCAGGCGCCGAAAGTCGACCCGACGGCGCTGAACTCGAAAAAGGTGACCGACCTGATGACGGCGGCCGGCTTGCTTTAGCCGGCGTTCGTCCTAAAAGGGCAACCGACTGCGCTCCTGTGGGAATTCGCTTTCCGCGGGAGCGCTCTGTTTTCAAAATGGCATTTGCCCATGACCACAAGCTGCTCGCCACATTGTCGGCCGCCGATCGTTTCCGCCTCCGGGCGGACCCGGCGCAACGTCTGATCTGATGCAGTCTGCGATCGATCTCGCACCTTCAGGCTTGCCGGCCGACACCACGGCCGTGCGGGCACGTCGTTGGTCGGTCTCATGGATTGCGTTGGCTGCCGTCTTTGTCTCGCTTTTCGCGCTGCTGCCGCTTGCCTTCATCGTCTGGGTGGCGGTGCAGACCGGCTGGGAAACGGTGGCGGCGCTGGTGTTCAGGCCGCGCGTCGGCGAGCTTCTGGTCAACACCAGCCTGTTGGTGGTGCTGGCGGTGCCGATCTCGATCGTGCTGTCGGTGGCGCTGGCTTGGCTGACGGAGCGCAGCGATCTGCCGGGTGCCCGCTTATGGGCCTGGCTCTCGGTGGCGCCGCTCGCCATTCCCGCCTTCGTCCACAGTTACGCCTGGATCACCATGGTGCCCAGACTGCACGGCCTGTGGGCTGGCGTGCTTGTGTCCGTCATCGCCTATTTCCCGTTCCTCTATCTGCCGGTGGCGGCAGCTTTGCGCCGGCTCGATCCGGCTCTCGAAGATGCAGCGGCAGCCCTCGGGCTCGGCCCGTGGCGGGTGTTTCGGCGTGTCGTACTGCCGCAGCTCAGGCTCGCCATCTGCGGCGGCTCCCTGCTGGTCGGCCTGCACCTCCTGGCCGAATACGGGCTCTACGTGTTCATCCGCTTTGACACCTTCACCACGGCGATCGTCGATCAGTTCCAGTCGACCTTCAACGGCCCGGCCGCCAACATGCTGGCCGGCGTGCTGGTGACCTGCTGTTTCGTGCTGCTCGGGCTGGAGGTGCTGGTGCGCGGCGAGGAACGCTATGCCCGCGTCGGCTCGGGCGCCGCGCGCCACCAGCAGCGCACGAGCCTGGGGCGCGCCACCATCCCTTGCCTGCTGCTGCCCGCTGTCACCACGCTGCTGGCGCTGGGCGTGCCGTTCGTCACCATCGGCCGCTGGCTACTGGCTGGCGGCGCCGATGTCTGGCGGCTCGACGAGATCGGCCTGGCGCTCAGCCAGACACTGTTCCTGGCGATAGCCGGCGCGCTGCTCGCTACCGTCGCGGCAATGCCGATGGCGTGGATTTCGATCCGCGCGCCGGGGCGGCTGCAACGCGTCCTGGAAGGCTGCAACTATATCGTCGGCGCGTTGCCCGGCGTCGTCATCGCGCTGGCGCTGGTCACCATCACCGTGCGTATCGCCATGCCGCTCTACCAGACCTTGTTCACCATCCTGGTCGCCTATGCGCTGATGTTCCTGCCGCGCGCCCTGATAAGCCTCAGGGCGTCAATCGCACAGGCGCCGGTCGAGCTCGAACGCGCCGCCTCCAACCTCGGCCGGTCGCCGCTCAAGGCACTGTGGTCGACGACGATCCGCCTGTCGGCGCCGGGCGCCGCGGCCGGCATGGCATTGGTCGCGCTCGGCATCATGAACGAGTTGACCGCAACCCAGATGCTGGCACCCAACGGCACCCGCACGCTGGCGATGGCGTTCTGGTCCTATAGCGGCGAGATCGACTATGCGTCGGCGGCGCCTTATGCCCTGATCATGGTGGCGATGTCGCTGCCTTTGACCTGGCTGCTCTACGTCCAGTCGAAGCGGATGGCCGGGCGATGAGCTTTCTCGAGCTGAGCGGCATCCACAAGCACTACGGCCCGGTGGCAGCACTTGCCGGCGTCGACCTCAGCGTGGCCAGCGGCAGCCGAACGGCGATCGTCGGGCCATCCGGTTGTGGCAAGACCACCTTGCTGCGGCTGATCGCCGGCTTCGAGGCGCCGGACCAGGGCCGCATCGTGCTCGATGGCGAGGTGCTGGCCGATGGCGACACGGCCGTGCCGGCGCATCGCCGCGGCATCGGGCTGGTGGCGCAGGACGGCGCTCTGTTCCCGCATCTGAGCATCGCCGCCAATATCGGGTTCGGCATGGGCCGTCACGAGGAAAAGCGGAGCGAGCGCATCGCCGAGCTCGCCTATGTCGTCGGGCTGGACAAAGGGATCCTGAAGCGCCGCCCGCACGAACTCTCCGGCGGCCAGCAGCAGCGCGTCGCGCTCGCCCGCGCCATGGCCATGAAGCCGCGGCTGATGCTGCTCGACGAGCCGTTCTCGGCGCTCGACACCGGCCTGCGCGCCTCAATGCGCAAGGCCGTGGCCGAGCTCCTCGAAACGGCCGGCATCACCACCATCCTGGTCACCCATGATCAGGCCGAGGCGCTGTCATTCGCCAGCCAGGTCGCGGTGATGCGCGACGGCAAATTCTCGCAGGTCGGCACGCCGCGCGAGCTCTATTTCAAGCCGAAGGACCGGATGATCGCCGAGTTCCTCGGTGACGCCATCGTCCTGCCGGCCAGGATCGCCGATGGCGTTGCCACCTCGCCGCTCGGCCGCATTGCCGTCGACAGCACGGAGCGGCGCGACGTCGCCCGCATCATGCTACGGCCGGAGCAGGTGCTGCTGAAACGGACATCGCGTGAAGGCATGTCCGGCACGCCGGACATGCTGTTCGGCGAGGTGACGGAATCCGAATTCGCCGGCTCGATGTGCACGATCGCGGTGCGTCTCTTGAACAGCCCCGATCCGCCCGATGCTGCCGCCATCGGCAACACGCCGTTGATCCTGCGCAAGCCGGGCATGGACGCGCCGGCGATCGGCGAGATCGTCCGGCTGACCGTGTCTGGCAAGGCGCATGTGTTTGCCTGAACGGTTTGCACGAAGCCAACCTCAATCGACCCGTTTACCGGCCTGATCGAACCAGTGCAGCTTTTCAGACCTCGCCACGACGCGCAATTGGTCGCCTGGCTTGGCGCTGGCGCGGCCTGAGACGCGCACGACGATACGGCTGCCGGCTGCCGCGCAGTGGAGAAAGCTTTCGGCACCGACCGGCTCGACTGCTTCCACTGTCGCCGGCAACGCAAGCGCGCCGGCCGGCGCCTCTGCCGCGAAGGTGATATCGGCATCCTCCGGACGAAAGCCGAGTGTCACCGCCTTGCTTTGTCCAGGCGCCGAGCCAATCACCGTCCCGTCCGTCAGTACCGAGCCTGGAGAGGCCCCTGTGAGGGCCAGCAGATTCATCGGCGGCGCGCCGATGAAGGAAGCAACGAAGGTCGAGGCCGGCTTCTCGTACACGTCGAGCGGCGCGCCGATCTGCTCGACCAGGCCGGCGTTCATGACGACAAGGATGTCGGCCAGCGTCATCGCCTCAAGTTGGTCGTGGGTGACATAGACCGAGGTGACGCCAAGCGAGCGCTGCAAATTCTTGATCTCGACGCGCATCTGCCCGCGCAATTTCGCATCGAGGTTGGACAGCGGTTCGTCGAACAGGAAGACCTTCGGGTTGCGCACGATGGCGCGGCCCATGGCGACACGCTGGCGCTGACCGCCGGAAAGCTCGCGCGGGCGCCGGTCGAGCAGCCCCGAAAGCTCCAGCACCTTGGCAGTCGAGCGTACCCTGCTGTCGATCTCGTCCTTCGGCGTGCCGCGGTTGCGCAGGCCATAGGCCATGTTGTCGTAGACCTTCATATGCGGGTAGAGCGCATAGTTCTGGAACACCATGGCGATGTCGCGCTCGGTCGGGCCAATGGCGTTGACCACCTTGCCGTCGATGGCGACTGTACCGGCCGAAATCGTCTCGAGCCCGGCGATCATCCTCAGCAGCGTGGACTTGCCGCAGCCGGAGGGGCCGACCAGCACGCAAAGCTCCTTGTCGGGAATGGCGATGGAAACGCCCTTCACGGCCTCGACGCCGCCGGGATAGATCTTCTTGACATCCTTCAGATCGACGGTCGCCATCGGCTTCTCACTTTTCGGATTCGACCAGGCCGCGCACGAACCAGCGTTGCATCAGCACCACGACCAGGATCGGCGGCACGATGGCCAGTATCGCGGTGACCATGACCAGGTGCCATTGGGTGTCGGCATCTGCGAAGGAAACCATCTTTCGCAGCGCGATGACGATGGTGTTCATGTCGTTGCTGTTGGTGACGAGCAGCGGCCAAAGATACTGCGTCCAGCCGTAGATGAAGAGGATCACGAACAGCGCGGCGATGTTTGTCCGCGACAGCGGTACCAGAATATCGAAAAAGAAGCGCCATGGACCGGCACCGTCGACACGCGCCGCCTCGACCAGTTCGCCCGGGATGGTCATGAAGAACTGGCGAAACAGCAGCGTTGCGGTGGCCGAGGCGATCAGCGGGATAATCAGGCCGGCATAGGTGTCGATCATGCCGAGATCGACCATCACCTTGTAGGTCGGCAGAATGCGCACCTCGACCGGAAGCATCAAGGTGATGAAGATCAGCCAGAAGAAGGTCATGCGCAGCGGAAAGCGGAAGAACACGATCGCGTAGGCCGACAGGATCGAGATGAAGATCTTTCCCACCGCGACGCCGAGCGCCATGATCGTGGTGTTGAGGAGCAGTCTGCCGACGCTGATACCGCCGATACGACCGATGCCGCCGAACAGCGCCTCGCTGTAATTGTTCCATAGCTGGTCGCCGGGCAACAGCGGCAGCGGCGGCCTGAGGATCGTTTGCAGCGTGTGCGTCGAGGCAACGAAGGTGTAGTAGATCGGAAAAACCACGATCAATATGCCAAGGATAAGCACGGCATGGGCGATGACGGTGCGGAGCGGGGATTGGCCGATCATCGCTGCCCTCAGCCGTAATGGACTTTGCGTTCCACATAGCGGAACTGGATGGCTGTGAGCGCGATGACGATGGCCATCAGGATGACCGACTGCGCCGCCGAGTCACCCAGGATCAGATTGACGAAGCCGTCATTGTAGACCTTGTAGACCAGCGTCTCGGTCGTCTTGCCCGGGCCGCCCCCGGTGACGGCATGAACGATGCCGAACGTGTCGAACAGGGCATAGACGGTGTTGACGACCAGCAGGAAAAAGGTTGTCGGCGCAAGCAGCGGGAAGACGATGGTCCAGAAGCGCTTGGTCTCGCCGGCGCCATCCATGGCCGCCGCCTCGATCAGCGTTTTCGGCACCGCCTGCAGGCCGGCGACGAAGAACAGGAAATTGTAACTGATCTGCTTCCAGGCAGCCGCCGACACCAGCAGGATCATGGCGTGGGTGCCGTTGAGCAGCGGGTCCCATGCGATGCCGAGGCTTCTCAGCAAATAGGCCAACGAGCCGATCGAAGGATTGAACAAGAAAAGCCACAGCATGCCGGCAATCGCCGGCGCGACGGCATAAGGCCATATCAACAGTGTGCGGTAGAGGCCTTTGCCGCGCACGGCCTTCTCGGCCATGACCGCGAGCAGCAGGGCCACAACCATGGCAACGATCGCGGTCGCAAGCGAGAACACCACGGTGACCTTGATCGAGTTGAGGTAGGCCGGATCGGCCAGCACCTTCCGGAAATTGGCAAACCAGACAAACCTGCTCTTCAGCCCGAACGGGTCTTGCCTGAGCATCGACTGGTAAAGCGCCTGACCGGCCGGCCAGTAGAAGAAAACCAGGGTGATGGCGAGTTGTGGCGCCACCAGCAGGTACGGCAGGATCTTGTTGGGAAATACGACGCGTGGAGACAGGCTGATTTCCCTCACTATCCAGGTGTCGCCAACGCGAGCTCGCGTGGGCGATATTTCAACCGACTAACGCATGTCGCCCAAAAGTGCGCAGCGGTTTTGGGATAACGACATGCATAAGAACAAGAGCTTAAAGCGCGTCGCATGTGGCCATTCAAACGCGACGCGCTTTAACCGAGATAATCTCGTCAGTTCTCCAGCGCTTCCTTGATCGCGGCGTTGCCGCGTGTGACCGCATTGTCGAGCGCCTGCTGAGCGGTTTGCTGGCCGGCCAGCATCTTCTCCAACTCCTCATTCTGGATATCACGCACCTGCGGCAGATTCGGCAGGCGCACGCCCTTCGAGTTGTCGGTCGGCGCCTTGCCCGTCATCTGCAGGATGGGTGTCTCGCGGCCGGGGTTTTTGTCATAGAAGCCTGATTTCTTGGTCGCCTCATACGCGGCGAGCGTCACAGGCAGATATCCCGACTTCTGGTGCAGATATTTCTGCACATCGGTCTTGGACAGATAGGCAAAGAAGGCGGCAACACCCTTATATTCCTCGTCCGACTTGTTGCCGAACACCCACAGGCTGGCACCGCCCGGCGTGGTGTTCTGTGGTGCGCCCTTGGCGTCGCTATCGTAAGGAAGCTGGCCGATGCCATAGTTCATGCCGGACTTGACGATATCGCCGAGGCCGCCCGACGATTCGGTGAAGATGCCGCATTCGCCAGCGAGGAATATCTGCTTGGCTTCGGAGGTGCGACCGCCATACTTGAACGTGCCGTCCTTGGCCAGGTCCGCGAGCGCCTGGAAGTGGTTGACGAAAATTGGCGCATTGATCTTGAGTTCGACATCGCCGCCGGCCAGGCCGTTCTGCTGAGTGGCCCAAGGCACGTCATTCCACGCCGCGAAATTCTCCAGATGGATCCAGGTCAGCCAGGTCGAGGTATAGCCGCAAGGGGCGGCGCCGCTCGTCTTGATCTTCCTGGCAGCTTCCCACACCTCGTTCCAGGTCTTGGGCGGGCTGTTCACGTCGAGGCCTGCCTTCTGGAAAATGTCCTTGTTGTAGTAGAGGATCGGCGACGAGGAGTTGTAAGGGAACGACAGCATGGTGCCGTCCGGCTTCGAATAATAGCCGACGATGCCGGGCAGATACTGGCTCTTGTCAAAGGTCATCCCGGCACTGGTCAGCACATCGGCCGCCGGCTTGATCGCACCCTCGGCCGCCATCATCACGCCGGTGCCGACGTCGAACACCTGGAGGATATCGGGCGCCTGGCCGGCGCGGAAAGCGGCGATGCCGGCATTCAGCGTCTCCGGATAGGTGCCCTTGAACACCGGAACGAGCTCATAGTCGCTCTGGCTGGCGTTGAAATCCTTGGAGATCTTGGCTACGACCTCGGCGTTGGCGCCGGTCATGGCGTGCCACCAGCTGATCTGCGTGACGGCGAAGGCGGAGGTGGTGGAAAGCAGGGTCAAGGTGGCGGCGACACCGGCCGCGAAGCCGAAGAACTTCATGTTTCATCTCCCGTTTGTCATTGGCGAAAGGGGCACTCTCGCAAAGCCAATATGTGGCGCTGATGACAATCGGACAACGGTTTTGTTGCGGGTCAATGAACATCGCTTCCGGCTAAAGTGCGCTCGCTACCGAAAGCGTCGCCAGGAACTACATCACCGCCTTCTCGGCGGAGCGCATCGGTTTTCCCCCGAAAAGGCCCGCCTCATGGCCCGCGGGTTAACCATTCGTTATAATCTCCAAGAGCTAATCAGTCACACCTCCCCTGTTATTTGGCAGACCGAGTGAACCCAGGATGCTGACGGTCTATAATTGTATTGTAAGTCAGCACGACCTGAGACTGGTCGCACTTGCCGCCCTCGTCTGCGGCATTTCTTGCTTCTCTGCAGTAAATCTCCTTAAGCACATCGGCCGATCGACCAACCGAAACCGGCTTGTCTGGCTAATGATCGCCGCAACTTCGACCGGGTTCGGCATATGGGCGACGCATTTCATCGCCATGACTGCGTTTACGCCGGGAATACCAAACGCATATAATCCGGGATTATCCGCCTTTTCGCTTGCCGCCGCCGTCATCCTGACCGCGCTTGGGATGTGGGTTGCCACCTTGCGCCGCGGCATCGACCATTTCCTCGTCGGCGGTGCCATTCTCGGTGGCGCCATCGCGACGATGCACTATATCGGCATGGCGGCGTTCGAGGTCGAGGGCCGGATCGTATGGAACCTGCTCCTTGTCGCGATATCGCTTCTGGCCGGCGGGACGCTCGCGGCAATGGCGCTCCTTGTCGTCTTGCGCCGCCCGTCCGCGCTCGCAACACTTGGTGGCGCCGCGCTTTTGACGCTGGCGATTTGCAGCTTGCATTTCATCGCGATGGGCGCGGTGTCGATCATTCCGGATTCCTCGATTGAAATATCCGAACATTCCATCGAGCCCATTTCCCAGGCCTTTGCCGCAGCGGTCGCCAGCCTGGTAATCCTTGTGCTGTCAGGCGCCGCGCTGTGGATCGACCTGCGCTTTCGCCGGCAGAGGCTCGAGGCCGATCGCATGCACGATCTCGCCAATGCCGCGGTCGAAGGGCTGATCGTTTGCGATGGCACACGCATAGTCAGCGCCAATGACAGCATGGCGAAACTGACGGGCACGGCGACAGCCACCCTGAACACGATGCAACTCGGCGAGCTGTTCGATGGACAGAGCGCAGCCGATGTATCCAGCTTCGGCGAACAGGCACAAGAAACGAAATTGAGGGGCAGCGACGGCACGAGAATTCCTGTCGAGCTGATCGCCAGGAAGATCGCCTACTGCGGCAGGCCTCATACGGTGCTTGCCGTTCGCGACATCCGTGAGCGCAAGAAGGCGGAAGAAGAGATCCTCCGTCTCGCGCATTTCGATCCACTTACCGGACTTGCCAATCGGCGGAGCTTTTCTTCCCGGCTCGAAGCAGAAATCGCTTCGATGGAGCGTGGCAGCAAGGATGGATATCTGGCGCTCCTGCTGCTTGACCTCGACCGGTTCAAGCAAGTCAACGACCTCTACGGCCACAGCGCCGGTGACGCCATGCTGCAGAAGCTGGCGCACTGCATTTCCGGCATTCCGCGCCACGGACAGATGCTCGCGCGTCTCGGCGGCGACGAGTTTGCCGTATTAGCTCCGAACCTCCCCGACCCCCTGGCCGCAGGCCGCATAGCCGAGGACTTGCTGGCGGCGATCCGGGAGGAAAACAGGGTTTCAGTCGGCTCCGGCCTTGTTTCGGCCAGCATCGGCATCGCCTTCTTTCCGCTGGATGCCGAAGATCAGGCCGGCCTGATCGGCCATGCCGACACGGCACTCCATCGCGCCAAGACCGAGGGCAGGGACACGTATCGTTTTTTCGAGATAGCCATGGGCACCGCGGCCCGCGACAAGCGCGTGATGGAGCATGAACTGCGCCAGGCGATCGCCCGCAAGGAGTTCCACCTCGTCTACCAGCCGCAGAAGGAAATCCGCAGCGGCAAGATGATCGGCTTCGAAGCCCTGGTCCGTTGGCAGCATCCGGAGCGGGGCGACATTTCCCCGGCCGTTTTCATCCCCGTGGCCGAGGACAGCGGCGCCATCGCGCAGATCGGCGACTGGGTGCTGACGACGGCTTGTAACGATGCAGTTCGCTGGACAAATCCGCTGATGGTCGCCGTCAACGTCTCCGCCGTGCAGCTTCACAATCCGAACTTCAGCCGCAAGGTGCACGACGCACTGGCGAGATCCGGCCTCGCACCCGGCAGGCTCGAACTGGAGATCACCGAAACGGCCCTAGTGAAGGACATGCCCCGCGCATTGGCAACCTTGAGGCAGGTCAAGGCGCTTGGCGTGCATGTGGCGATGGACGATTTTGGCACCGGATATTCTTCGCTGTCCAACCTTAGCGCCTTTCCCTTCGACAAGATCAAGATCGACGGGTCGTTCATCAAATCGGTCGATAAGAACGGCCAGTTCGCGGCGATCGTCCGCGCCGTGCTGGGGCTTGGACGCGGTCTCGGGCTGCCGGTCCTGGCGGAGGGCATCGAGACGCCGGGCGAATTGCAGTTCCTTGACGCCGAGGCTTGCGAGATCGGGCAAGGCTATTACCTCGGCAAACCGGCTCCGATCGAGACATTCGGCGAGTTGACGGGCGTCACGGCTCCGGCAGTCCGCGCCGCCAGCCGGCGCGGCGCAAGCATCGCCGTGCTCAAGCCGCGCCTGCGCACGGTCTGAGCCTATCCCGGCTGAAGCGCTGCCTCGACCAGACGCTTGGCATCCGGCCCTGACCATTCGGCCGGGCCGTTCATATGGGCGATCAGGCAGCCTTGCCCATCGATCAGCATGGTGACCGGCAGACCGAGCGCCAGGCCGCGCGTCTTGACGTCGTTGAACAGTGCCATGGTGGCATCGCGATAATAGCCGAGCGCCTTGACGCCGGTGTCCTCGAGGAACTTCTTCGGCTTGGTATCGTCGCCGGCATCGACGTTGACTGCAACAACCTGAAACGCGTCGCTGCCCATCTCCTTCTGCAGTGCATCGAGCGCCGGCATTTCGGCGCGGCAAGGTGCGCACCATGTTGCCCACAGATTGAGCAGCACCGTCTTGCCGGCATGATCGGCGATCGTCGTCGGCTTGCCGTCGGGGCCGTTGAAGGCGAGGCTTTTCAGCGATTGCGGCGGATCCGCCGGCAAAAGCGCGGCGACTTGACCGGTAGCGGCCGCGGCGATCTTCTTGGCATGGTCGGTCTTGGCGGCGCAGGCGACGTCGTCCTTGCCGCCGCCGGCGGCCACTTGCGCGGGCGCGTTGTTGCCAGAACCGCTTTCCCTGACATATACCGCGACCGCGCCGGCCAGCACGCCCGCAACCAAAGCGGCGAGGATGAGACGCAAAGCCGGGAAAAATCTATTGCCGTCTGCCATTTTTCAAAAACTGCTCCGGAGCACGGGTTATAGCGATGAGCGACAAGAAGGCCAGCAACCAGATGTGGGGCGGACGTTTTGCCTCGGGTCCGGCCGCAATCATGGAAGCGATCAACGCGTCGATCTCGTTCGACCGCAAACTCTATGCCCAGGACATTCGCGGCTCGATCGCCCATAGCGAGATGCTGGCGCAAACGGGCATTATTTCGGCGGCCGATCAAGAAAAAATCAGTCACGGGCTGAACACGATCCTGGCAGAGATCGGGGCCGGCACATTCGAGTTCTCGACCAGGCTGGAAGACATCCACATGAATGTCGAGGCCCGCCTCGCCGATTTGATCGGCCCTGCCGCCGGCCGCCTGCACACTGCCCGCTCGCGCAACGACCAGGTGGCGGTCGACCTCAGGCTCTGGGTCAAAGACGAGTGCTTTCGTGTCGCCGAGGCGCTGAAAGGCCTGATCACAGCGTTCCTCGCCCGGGCCGAGGAGCATGCGGCAACGGTGATGCCGGGCTTCACCCACATGCAAGCGGCGCAGCCGGTGACCTTCGGCCACCACTGCATGGCCTATGTCGAGATGTTTGCGCGCGACCTGTCGCGCGTCCGCGATGCGATCGAACGGATGGACGAAAGCCCGCTCGGTGCGGCCGCCCTTGCCGGCACCAGCTTTCCGATCGACCGGCACCAGACGGCAACGGCGCTTGGTTTTCGCGAACCGATGCGCAATTCGCTCGACAGCGTTTCGGACCGCGATTTCGCGCTGGAATTCTTGGGGCTGGCGGCGATCTGCGCGACACATCTGTCGCGGCTGGCCGAAGAGATCATCATCTGGTCGACGCCGCAATTCGGTTTCGTCAGGCTGTCGGATAGCTTCTCGACGGGTTCGTCGATCATGCCGCAGAAGAAGAACCCCGACGCCGCCGAACTGGTGCGCGGCAAGACCGGCCGTGTCACCGGCCATCTGGTCGGCCTGCTGACGGTAATGAAGGGCATGCCGCTGACCTATGGCAAGGACATGCAGGAAGACAAGGAATCCGTCTTCGACGCGGCAGAGACGCTCGACCTGATGCTGGCGGCGATGACCGGCATGGTGCGCGACATGACGGTGAACACTGCCGCGATGAAAAAGGCGGCCGGCGCCGGCTATTCGACTGCGACCGACCTCGCCGACTGGCTGGTACGCACGCTCGGCCTGCCGTTCCGCGAGGCGCACCATATCACTGGCCGGGCGGTGGCGCTGGCCGAGGACAAGAAGGTCGGGCTCGACAGGCTTTCGCTGCAGGATTTGCAGTCCATTCACCTCGGTATCAGCGCCGACGTGTTTTCGGTTCTGGCCGTGCAGAATTCTGTAAAGAGCCGCACAAGCTTCGGCGGCACCGCGCCGTCCGAGGTGCGCAAGCAGATCCGCTACTGGAAAAAGCGGCTAGCCAAGGCGTAAGACGCGGGGTGCAATGGCCGCAAAACTCGGATAGAAGCGCTGCGGGCAACAGTTTCGGACGGATGACGCGATGACCGGAAGCAGGATTTTGGTGACGCTGACGCTGCTAGCGGCGATGGCGACCGTTGCGGCCTGCGGCAGGAAGGCTGCGCTCGATACGCCCTACGCGGCAGCCGTGCAGGCGCGCAAGGACGCCGAGAAGGCCAAGCAACCTTTGCCGCCGGAGCCGGAAAAACCTGTCGAGGACAAGAAATTCATCCTCGACCCGCTGCTCTGATTTTCGGACCGATCTCGTGAACCATTTCGACTACCGCGACGGCGTACTGCATGCCGAGGACGTGGCGATATCAGATATCGCCGCCAGTGTCGGCACGCCGTTTTATTGCTATTCGACGGCGACGCTGACCAGGCATTTTCGCGTCTTTGCCGAAGCTTTTGCCGGGCTCGACGCGCTCGTCTGCTATGCCATGAAGGCGAATTCCAACCAGGCTGTGCTGAAGGTGCTGGCAAGGCTTGGCGCCGGCGCCGACGTGGTCTCGGAAGGCGAACTGCGCCGCGCTTTGGCTGCCGGCATTCCGGCAAGCAAGATCCTGTTTTCAGGCGTCGGCAAGACCGCGCGCGAAATGGATTTTGCGCTCTCGGCCGGCATTCTCTGTTTCAACGTCGAATCCGAACCGGAGCTGGAGCTGCTGTCGGCCCGCGCCACCGCGCTGGGCAAGATCGCGCCGATCTCGCTGCGCATCAACCCGGATGTCGACGCCAGGACGCACAAGAAGATTTCGACTGGGAAGGCCGAGAACAAGTTCGGCATTCCCTGGCAGCAGGCGCGGAAGGTTTATGCCCGCGCGGCTGAGTTGCCGGGCATCAGGATCACCGGCATAGATACCCATATCGGCAGCCAGATCACCGAATTGCAGCCCTTCGACGACGCCTTCGCGCTGCTGGTGGAACTGGTCGGCGCGTTGCGTGCCGACGGGCATGCCATTGAGCATATCGATGTCGGTGGTGGCCTCGGCATTCCCTACCGCGTCGACAACAACCCGCCGCCTTTGCCCGAAGCCTATGCCCAGATCGTCAGTAAGCATGTCGCCAAGCTCGGGCTGAAAGTGATGTTCGAGCCGGGCCGGCTGATCGTCGGCAATGCCGGCATCCTGGTCTCGGAGGTCATCTTCGTGAAAGAGGGCGACGCCAAGAACTTCCTCGTCGTCGACGCCGCGATGAACGATCTGATCCGGCCGACCCTTTACGACGCCTTCCACGACATCAGGCCGGTGGTGCAGCAGCCGGTCGCGGCACCGCGCATGAAGGTCGACGTCGTCGGCCCGGTCTGCGAGACCGGCGACTATCTCGGGCTCGACCGTGACCTGCCCAGGCTGAAAGCCGGCGACCTGATCGCTGTCGCCACCGCCGGCGCCTATGGCGCCGTCCAGGCCGGCACCTACAACACCAGGCCGCTGGTGCCGGAAGTGCTGGTCGACGGCGACCGCTTCCACATCGTGCGCCCGCGCCAGACCTATGACGAATTGATCGGGCTGGATTCGGTGCCTGATTGGTTGACCTGAGAGATACCTTGCAGCGCTACAGCCGGTGCTGGATGAGCGCCCTGGCCTCGGCGATCCTGTCCTCGTTCCGGCGATAGAATATCCACTGCTTGATACGCTTGCTGCGCAAAAGCCCTGCCTGGGTGAGCACGCGCATATGCTCGCTGAGCGTCGCCTGCGTGATCCCCAGCTTTTCCGCGATCAGCAGCGCGCAGACCCCGTCCTCGACCAGATCACCGTCCGCCTGCGGCGGAAAATGCGCGCGCGGGTCCTTGAGCCAATCGAGGATCTGCAGTCTGCGCTCGCTGGCAATCGCTTTGAAGACGTCGACCTCTTGCATTTAGGCACTTTGCCAAGTTACTAAGTAATGTCAACTCTGAATGTCAACTCTGGGAGTGAAGCATGCTGCATGGCCACACGATCACCCGCGAGCGCATTGCGGCGATGGAACCCCGCATCCGGCCCTTCGTGCGCCACACGCCGGTGCTGCGCGTCGACATGGCCGATTTCGGCCGCCCGCCTCTGCCTGTCGACCTGAAGCTCGAATGCCTGCAGCATTCCGGCTCGTTCAAGGCGCGTGGCGCGTTCACCAATCTCCTCGAACGGCCGGTTCCCGCAGTTGGCGTCGTCGCCGCATCGGGCGGCAACCACGGCGCCGCGGTCGCCTATGCCGCCATGCGGCTCGGCCATAAGGCGACCATCTTTGTTCCCGAAGTGAGCCCGCCGGCCAAGCTGGGCCGCATCCGCGGCTACGGCGCCGAGCTGATCGTCGGCGGCGCCCGTTATGCCGAGGCGCTGGCCGCCAGCGAGAGCTTCGCCGAAAAATCCGGCGCGCTGCAGATCCACGCCTTCAACCAGGAGGAGACGCTGGTCGGGCAAGGCACGCTGGGCCTCGAGATCGAGGCCGACCTGCCGAAGCTCGACACGCTGCTGGTCGCTGTCGGCGGCGGCGGCTTGATCGGCGGCATCGCCGCTTGGTTTTCCGGCCGCATCAGGATCATTGCCGTCGAGCCAGAGGGTGCGCCGACGCTACACCGCGCTTTCGAGGCGGGCCGGCCTGTCGATGCCCCAACCGAGGGCATCGCCGCCGATTCGCTCGCGCCGAAGCGTGTCGGCGAAATGATGTTTCCTATCGCCGAGGCGTTCGTCGAGCGCTCGATCCTCGTCGGCGACGACGACATTATCGCCGCCCAGGCGGCGCTGTGGGACCGGGTGCGAATCATCTCCGAGCCGGGCGGTGCGGCGGCCTTCGCGGCGCTCCTGTCCGGCCGCTACAGGCCGGCTGTGGGCGAGCGCGTTGCCGTTCTGGTCTGCGGCGCAAACGCCAATCCAGCGAAATTTTGACAATATCCGGGGCATTATTGTTCACGTTTTGGGGAACCGCCTCGCCTTCGCCGTGTTTGTTGGTATCCTTAGGGCGACGTGCAGCCGCCTGAATGCACGACGTATGCGCTAAGATTTTGGGTCTTCGCATCGTGCTTCCCGAAAATCGACTTTTCGGGCCCATGCGATAGACTCGTGAGGTCCGGGCTATCCCGCCCGGCCAGGAAGGGCCGATGACGCAACGACCCGTCTTTACCAGCGATCGCAGCCTGGCCGGGCGCCTTGCCTTGAGCCGGCTGGCGACGCAGGTCTCGATAATCGTCGAGCGCGGCTGGCCGTTGCTGCTGCCGCTGATCATCGTCGCCAGCCTGTTTCTCAGTATCTCGTGGCTCGGTCTGTTCCCGCTTTTGCCCGATTTAGTGCGATTCGGTCTCATCACGGCATTCGGCGTCGCAGCGCTTGCCGCACTCTATCCATTGCGTTTCTTCCGCACGCCATCCAGTGCCGAGGTCGACCGCCGCATCGAGGCGGCCAACCGGTTGCTGCACAGCCCGGTGCAGGTCCAGACCGATCGCCCGAGCGGCAAGGAAAGCATTTTTTCGCGAGCCCTGTGGCGCGAGCATCAGCGGCGCATGGCGGACCGGCTGGGCGAGCTTGGCGGCGACGTGCCGCGCACGCGCGTCCCCGAGCATGACCCGTGGGCGTTGCGCGCCGTTGCGGCGCTTTTGTTGGTCACCGCCTTTGCCTTCTCCTTCGGGCCGTCGGGTGGCAAGCTGAGTGACGGGTTTGTTGCCCGTGCCGCGCGCGACGTCGTGCCGCCGCGCATTGATGCCTGGGTGACGCCACCGGCCTATACCGGCAGGCCACCAGTATTCCTCAACGCCCCTGTCCTTGCCAACAATGCCAATCAAGCGGCGCCGACCTTCACCGTTCCGGAGGGCAGCGACGTGTCGCTGCGCGTCACGGGCGGTTCGGGCGAGGAAACGCTGAGCTACGCCGACGCCGGCGGCAACACCCGCGCCATCGATCCGACCGGGCCGCAAGCCAAGCCAGAGGCAAATACTGCAACGCCATCCACCGTGCGCCAGTTCAGCGGCAAGTTGACGGCCGACGGCATGCTGACGCTGCAATCCGGCGACGGCGAGCTCGGCCGCTGGGCCTTCGCCATAATCCCCGACAAGCCGCCGCAGATCCGCTTTGTCGGCGAGCCGAAACGCGCCGTCAACGGCGCCTTCGAGCTCAACTACCAGATCGACGACGACTATGGCGCGGCCTCCGCCAAGGTGGTTTTCGCATTGGCCGATCCGCAGGTGCCCAACGCGCATCCGCTCTATGGCCCGCCGGAAATGCCGCTGACGTTGCCGCGCCGCGGCGGCAAGGCTAATGCCGCCAAAACGACGAAGGATCTGACCGACCATGTCTGGGCCGGTGGCAACGTCAAGCTGTCGCTTGTCGCCACCGACGGCGCCGGACACACGGCGACCAGCGAAACCAAGACGCTGGTGATGCCGGAGCGGCCATTCTCCAACCCCTTGGCGCGGGCCGTGGTCGAGCAGCGCCGCATACTGGCGCTCGATGCCTATGCCAAGGACCGCGTGCTCGACCTGATGGATGCGATCACGCTCAGGCCGGAAGACACGTTCGACAATATGGCGCACTACCTCGCCATCATGAGTGCCCGCACCCGGCTGAAGATGGCCGACAGCGACGACCAGTTGCGCGACGAGGTCGCTTACCTCTGGGAGATCGCGCTCGGCATCGAGGAAGGCAATCTGTCAGCGGCCGAGAAGCGGCTGCGCCAGGCGCAGCAGGCGCTGCAGGATGCGATCAAGAACGGCGCCAGCGACCAAGAGATCGAGAAGGCGATGAAGGAACTGCGCGAGGCGATGGACCAGTTCCTGCAGGAATTCGCGGCGCGGGCGCAGCAGAATCCGAATGCGCCGCAGATGCAGCAGAACGGCCAGGAGCTGCGCCAGAGCGACATCGACCGCATGATGGACCAGATCGAGAACCTGGCAAAATCCGGCAATCGCGACCAGGCGCAGCAATTGCTGTCGGAGCTGCAGGACATGATGAACAATCTGCAGGCAGGCCGCCAGCAGCAAGGCGGCCAGCAGGACAGCGAGATGCGCCAGCAGATGGACAAGCTGGGCGAGATCATGCGGCGCCAGCAGGAGATGATGAACGACACCTTCCGTATGGACCAGATGCAGCGCGGCCAGCAACAGCGCGGGCAGAACCGCGACGAGCAACTCGGCGAGAACGGTGAGCAAGGCCCGATGGGCGAAGAGGGCAAGCCCAGCCCGGGCGACGACCGCGATCCGCTCGGCCGGCCGAAGCCGATGACGCCGCAGGAATTTGCCGATGCGCTGAAGCAATTGCAGGAAGGCCAGGGCAAGCTGCAGAGCGAGCTCGATCAATTGAGGAAGGGCCTCGAAGGCATGGGCCTCGACCCCAATGAGGGGTTTGGCGAAGCCGGCAAATCCATGGGCAATGCCGAACAGGCGCTCGGCGAGGGCGAGGGCGACCAAGCCGTCGGCCACCAGGGCCGCGCATTGGAAGCCTTGCGCAGGGGCGCCAAGGATATGATGAAGCAATTGCAAGCGATGCAAGGCGACCAGGGCGGCAACGGGCAGGGCGGACGCCAGCAGAATGCCGACCGTGACCCGCTCGGGCGGCCCCGCACCAGCGAGGGTCCCGATGACGGAAGTTCGGTGAGAGTGCCTGACGAGATCGACGTGCAGCGCGCGCGCCAGATCCTCGAGGCAATCCGCAAGCGGCTCGGCAACGCGCTCAGCCCCGATATCGAGCGCAGCTATCTGGAGCGGTTGCTGGAGCTGAAGTAAGGCTGCACTCTACATTTTTGGAAGATCGCCGTGCGCGGTCCTCCGTGGTGGCAGCTATCGCCGGACCGAGCGACGTGTTTAACGGTTGGTGAACGCCTCGCGGATCGCCTCTTCCATGCCGTCGATCGCCTCGCCGGAAGCGTTCGGATTGCGCCGCAGCACTACGTTCGAGGAATCGATGTCGCCGAAGCCGTCGGCGGCCGTAAGTTCGCGGCAGCCGGCCGGAATGTTGCTGCGCGAGATCGGCGCAATCGCCAGCCCGGAGGTGACGGCGAGCCGCAGGCCGCCATTGGTATCGCTGGTGTAGGCGACACGATAGGCGAGACCGCGCTGTTCCAGCGACTTTATCGCGAAATCCTTGCACCAGCCGGCGCGGTTGTAGAGCGCGATCGGCACCGGCCGGTCCTCATGCATGTGATGCAGCTCCGACGTCACCCATACGGTCGGATCATGCATCAGCACCTCACCGCCCGAGAGATCCTGCCATTCGAACACCACCGCCAGATCGAGCTCGCCGGCGGCGAGCGCCGCGATCTGCGCACCGGAATGCGCGTAGCGGACGGTGATGTCGACCTGAGGATGGCGCTTGGCAAAGGCACCGAGCGCGCGCGACAGGATCGCGTGGCCATATTCCTCCGGGATACCAATGCGCACCGGCCCGCCAAGCGGCGCCGCGACCATCGATGCCGCCGTCTCGTCGAGCAGCGAAACGATGCGCCTGGCGTTGGCGATGAGCTCGCCGCCGCGCCGCGTCAGCGCCACACCACGCGAGCCGCGCTCGAACAGGCTGTCGCCGACCATGCTTTCGAGCTTCTTCATCTGCATCGAGACCGCCGACTGGGTGCGGCCGGCCCGCTCCGCCGCCTTGGTGAAATTGCCGGTGTCGGCGACCGCGACGAAGGTGCGCAAGAGGTCGCTGTCGAGATTGGGTCGCATGTGCCCGCCATAAGAAAATCTGATTGCTGGCATCATTCCAATTCGTTTGCAACATGTCAAACGGCGGACGATAGTCGCCTCACCCATTGGATATGCGGCCGCGAAATCGGCCGCGGACCAATCAAAAGTCCTCACTCGTACCCGCTGCCCGAAACGGTGGCGGGTTCTTTTTACCCGGATGCAGGCCTGCTTCCGGCCGGCGCGCAGGAGACCGGAGCGCCCATGCAGAATCGGCTTGTGCTCGGCATCCTCAGCCTCTGTCTCGGCGTGTTGGTCTTTTCACTGCAGGACCCGCTGGTCAAGGCGGTGTCGAGCCGCTATCCCGTCACCGAGGTGATGGCGATCCGCTCGATCGTCGCCCTGCCGATCCTGGTTTTCCTCGTCCACGCCGACGTCGGATTGCAGGCGATCCAGTCGAAGCGGTTCGGCATGTTGACGATGCGCGCCTTCATCCAGTTCACCTCCTACACGGCCTACTATCTGGCAATCGCCGCCCTGCCGCTGGCCGACGCGGTGGCGCTCTATTTCATGGCGCCACTGTTCATCATGGCGCTGGCCGGCCCGTATCTCGGCGAACGCGTGTCCTGGCAGGCGCTCGCCACCGTCCTGGTCGGCATGCTCGGCGTGCTGGTGATGGCGCGCCCGGGTGCCGGCGTGTTCGACTGGGCGGCGCTGCTGTCGCTAGGCTCGGCTCTGCTCTACGGTTTTTCGCAACTGATGGCACGCAAGATCGGCGACACCGAATCCTCGACCGTTATGGCGTTTTACCAGAACGGCGCCTATCTGGCCGGTGCTGCCCTGGTGGCGGGGCTGTTTTGGCTGGCAGACATCGACCATGCCGTGCATCCGAGCCTCGAATTCCTAGTCCGGCCATGGGTCTGGCCGACGACGTCGGATCTGCTGAAGATGGGGGCATGCGGCTTCGTTGCCTCGGCCGGCATGATCCTGTTGTCGCAGGCCTACCGGTTGGCGCCCGCCAACAGCGTCGCCACCTTCGAATACACCGGTATCATCTGGTCGCCGCTATGGGGTTTTCTGTTCTTTGCCGAAGTGCCGCGACCGGCGACGGCGGCCGGCGCAGCCCTCATCATCGGCGCCGGCCTGTTTGCGCTCAATGCCAGCCGGCGCCGGAGCGGCGCGCCAGCCATCGCTGCGACCTGCGACCCTGCGTGAAGGCGGTCGGCCTTGGGCTTTAGGCGAAACAGGCGAGCGCCTGTTCGACGCGGGCGCGAATTTCAGCCAGCGTGAACGGCTTTTGCACGACATCGAGAATAACGCCGTCCAATTCCTCGGCGCGCTCGCGCTGATCGGCAAAGCCGGTCATCAGCATGATCTTCATCGCCGGGAACAGCGCCGCTGCCGCCTTGGCCATCTCGATGCCGTCCATCTCCGGCATGCGGATGTCGGACAGCACAAGGTCGTAGCCCCCTTGCGCCGCCCGGATCAGAGAAAGACCGTGCGCGCCGTCGGCGGCAATAGTGACATTATGCCCGGCGCGTTCGAGCGCACGGGCGGCGAGGGTGCGGACGGATTCATCGTCCTCGACGATCAAGAGCTTTGCCATGGGCAGGATATTTGGCGAGGAAAAGTTGATGTTTCCTGAAGGCGCTGAGTGTCGATGAGGCCTTTTCAGAATTCGCTCCGGCGAGTCAGATGGCGTGGTTTTCGAGAACCGGAGCGGAGCGGACGTTCGAGTCCGGGAGCTTCGCGCTTGATCCCGAACTCGGTTTCGATTTCGGAAAGCATCATGCGCAAAATCAAAAGTGCTACAGCGTCCTTTGCGCGCCCAAAGGACGCGCTGCGCTGCAGGAAGCGCAGAACACTGCGTCAGGTGGCCGCCGGAGTAGAATTATCAAAAAGGCCTCAAGCGTCGCCCTTGACCATGCCGACGAACGGCAATTCGCGAAACGCGTGGGCGACGTCCATGCCATAACCGACGACGAAATAATCGGGGCAGTCGAAGCCGACATAGTCGGCGTTGAGCGTGGTCTGGCGGCGCATGCGCTTGTCGAGCAGCACGGCGATGGCACAGCTCCTCGCGCCGCGCGACAGCATGAGGTCGCGGGTGAAGCTCAGCGTCTTGCCGGATTCGAGAATGTCGTCGATGAGAAGCACATCGCGGCCGGCGACCTCGTTGTCGATGTCGCGCAGCACCCTCACCTCACCGCTGGTTGTCCCGGCGCCATAGCTCGAGATGAAGATGAACTCGACCTCCGGCGACAGGCCGACATCGTGCATGGCACGGATAAGATCGGCGGCGAAGATGAATGATCCCTTCAGCACCGAGATTACCAGAAGGTCGTGGTAGTCGTGCCCGGCGATCTCCTTGGCAAGTTCCAGATTCCGCCGCGCGATGGCGGACGCCGAAAACAGGACTTCGATGTCCTTGCCGCGCACAACTGGCATTGGCCGCCTTTCCAGAAATGATCGCCTTGTAGGCGAAGCTGACCGAAAACGGTCTTCAACCCCGTTTCTAGGCATGTCGAGCCGTCTGGCAAGGCCAAATCTTTGGCAGGGCGCCCGCGAACCGTCCCCTGCGCGTCGCAAATCGTTTATCTGGTGACCTGTTGATTTTCTGGCGCCGTTCTAACGAACCAGCGCATGGCCGCCCGAAATCCAGAAGGCGGCCAAGGCGGCACCGACGCCGGCAATCCAGAAGATCGGCCCACCGTGCACCCATAACGGCCGTTCGACGGCGGTTTCCGGCTTGCGCAACATGTCCATGCCTTCGATCGAAGGGGTGGAAATCGTGCGCGCAGGCGGCGGCGCAAAGTCTGGACGCGTAAAATGGCGGGGCAGCACCTCATAATCGGCATCGATGACGTCGGCGGTCACGTCGCGCATGATGCGTTCCGGCTCGGCGGCCGCATCGGTCATGATTTCGCCGGAAACCGGGCGCGCGGTTCGATCCTCAGCCATCGTGGCCCAACACTACGGCACCTGTTCGCTGTTCGTTTCTTTGGGTAAACGGAAATGGTTAACGCTTCCCCACCGGAACCCCTGTGACTCGTTTGAAAAGCCCCCAAATTAACCGTCGGTTAACCATGCCGGCCGATGGTCTTTCCACAGAAAGGGCTGGCATCTTGCCGCCGAGAATTTCAGGTCGTCGAAAGTGATCCGCTTCGAAAATGTCGGCCTCCGCTATGGCATGGGTCCGGAGATCCTCCGCGACATCTCCTTGCACATTCCGGAGCGCTCCTTTCAGTTCCTGAGCGGACCTTCAGGCGCCGGCAAGACGACGTTGCTGCGGCTTTTGTTCATGTCGCTGAAGCCGACGCGCGGCCTGATCACCATCTTCGGCAAGGACCGCTCGCGCATCTCGCGCACCGAATTGCCGCATCTGAGGCGCCGCATCGGGGTGGTGTTCCAGGATTTTCGCCTGCTCGACCATATGACCACCTACGAGAACGTGGCATTGCCGCTGCGCGTGCGCGGCCGCGAGGAGGCGACCTACCGCACCGACGTCACCGAGCTGCTGAAATGGGTCGGCCTCGGCGAACGCATGCATGTGCTGCCGCCGGTGCTGTCTGGCGGCGAGAAGCAGCGCGCCGCGATCGCCCGTGCGTTGATCGAGCAGCCCGAGATCCTGCTCGCCGATGAGCCGACCGGCAATGTCGATCCACCGCTGGCACGACGCTTGCTGCGGCTGTTCATCGAGCTCAACCGGCTGGGCACTGCCGTGGTGATCGCCACGCACGACCTCGGCCTGATGGAACAGGTCGACGCACGGCGCATGATCCTGGCCGGCGGAAGGCTGGACATCTATGACTGAGCTCTCCGTCGAACATTTCGAGGGTCACGACGCCGCAGCGGCCAAGCCCCGCGTCCAGCGCAAGATGGCGCCGATCGTGCCGGCGCAGAACATCGCCGGCCGGGCGCTGGTGCTGGTCATCGCCATCATGACGTTTCTGTCCTGCCTGACGTTTGGCGCAGTCACGCTGGTGCGTGACACCGCCTCGGTCTGGGAGAACCAGATCTCGCGCGAGGCGACCATCCAGATCAAGCCGGTCGACGGCCTCGACATGGAGGCCGCGCTTGCGCTGGCCTCGCAGATCGCCGGCGAATTCCCTGGCGTGAAAAGCGCCAGGATCGTCGACCGCGAAGCAACGGCCCGGCTGCTCGAGCCTTGGTTGGGCTCGGGCCTGAACATCGATGAGCTGCCGGTGCCGCGCCTGATCATCATCACCATCGACGAGAACAGTCCGCCCGATTTCGCCGCACTGCGCGCGGCGATCACGCCGAAGCTGCCGAGTGCATCGCTCGACGATCATCGCACCTGGGTCGACCGGCTGGTCACCATGGCCCGCACCACGGTAACGATCGGTCTCGCAGTGCTGGCGCTGATGCTGTCGGCGACGGTGCTGACCGTGGTGTTCGCGACGCGCGGCGCCATGGCCGGCAACGGCCACATCATCGAGGTGCTGCATTTCGTCGGCGCCGAGGCGCGCTTCATCGCGCGCGAATTCCGCCGGCATTTTCTGGTCACCGGCATGAAGGGCGCCGCGGCGGGCGGCGCCGCGGCAATCCTCGTCTTCATCGTCTTCTCCTGGTGGTCGTCACGCAACATGGCAACGCCGCAGGCCGACCAGGCGACCGCCCTGTTCGGCAATTTCGCCATCGGCTCGGCGGGTTATCTCGGGGTCGCTGTCATGGTGCTGGTGATCGGCGCGCTGACCGCGGCAACCTCCCATTTCACCGTGGTTACCTATCTCAGCGACATCGACATTCGCCAGCCGGACGCCGGCTAAAGGAAAGATCGATCACGGATGAAAACGCATCGTCACGAAAATTGCATTTTTTTCCTACCAAAGGCCGTATTTCGGGGTTAACCATTTCATGATGGACGTTCGGGACTCGACCGATACCGCTGGGTGCATGCCAGTGCTGGTTGCGCGTCCGCATGAATTCGCCGGGCCTGATGAATTTGCCAAGCCGGATCAGTTCGCCAAACACGGGCGGCTGCTGGCAGCCCGCTCCTTACGCCTCTCGGCTCTCCTTCTGCTCGGTCTTGTGGCGTTGTTTGTCGCCGGCTTCGGCTGGTTCGCCAATACCGTCAGCCGTCTGACGACGCCCGCCAATCCGGCAAGGGCCGACGCTATCATCGTGCTGACCGGCGGTCAGTCGCGCCTCGACGCCGCAATGGGGCTGCTTGCGTCAGGCAAGGGCGAGCGGCTGCTGATCAGCGGCGTCCATCCCTCCGCCAGCCGCCGCCAGCTTCAGGCCGCGACCGGCGGCGACAAGAGGCTGTTTTCCTGCTGCGTCGACATCGACCGCGCCGCGCTCGACACGATCGGCAATGCCGAGGAAAGCGCCAAATGGGTCGAGGACCACGCCTACGGCACCGTCATCCTCGTCACCAACAATTATCACATGCCGCGCAGCCTGCTGGAAATGGGACGGCTGCTGCACGGCGCCAGGCTTGAACCCTATCCGGTGGTCAACACCAACCTTGGGAATGGCGGCTGGCTGACCAAGCCGGAAGCGCTGCGCGTGCTGTTCACCGAATACAGCAAATACCTGCTGGCGCTGGCGCGTGGCATCATGCCGGTGAAGCAACCGCCCAACAGCGTCACGCTGGCCGACGCCGCGGGCGGAAACTGAACGGCACCGGCAGTTTTTATTCCCTGGCTGTTGCACCCGAGCGCAAGCGCGCGATCTCCTGCTCGAGCCGTTCTATACGCCTGTCGCGTTCGGCCAGAGCCGCCGCCACATCGGCCGCTTCGAAACGCTGCGGGATGTGCTGTGAGCAATTGGAATCCCAGGCAGAAACGGTAAACAGGATGACCTGTTCGGGTCGCGCTTTGTAGTCTTGCGGCACCAGCTTTGCCATCAGTTCGGCATCGCCCTCGACGACCTGCGCTGTGCCCCAGATCTTGATGCGCTGCCGGTGGGCATAATCGATGAGGAACAGGAAAGCCTGTGGGTTGTCGCTGAGATTGCCTTGGGTGATGAACTGCCTGTTGCCGGAAAAATCGGCAAAGCCGATCGTCCGTTCGTCGAGCACCTTGAGGAAACCGGCAGGCCCGCCGCGATGCTGGATGTAAGGCTGCCCGTCAGCATTGGCGGTCGACAGGAAGACGCTGGTCTGCGCCTCGATGAAGGCGGCGAGATCGGGCGTGATTGCCGCCTGCCAGCCACCACGCTCCTCAACACGGGCATAGGCCTGGCGCGAGCCCTTGCGGGCTTGGATCGCCTTCACCGTCGGTGTGAAGGCAACATCGCTGGTGTGAGCGTTCATGAAGACCCTCCTCAACTGCCGAGCTACGCTGCATTACTCACCGAAAAGTAGATACTTCCATCTTCGAGAAGCAGATGCCATATCCGCGATGCGTCCTTCCATTCTTCGGAAGGGCCAATTTTTTCGGGAAAGTTATGGATCGCCTCCACTCCATGTCGCTTTTCGTTGCCGCGGCGGAGACAGGCAGCCTTTCGGCTGCCGGGCGTCGCTTCGGCATTCCGCTGACGACGGTCAGCCGCAAGGTTTCGGACCTGGAAAGGCACCTGAAGACACGGCTGTTGAACCGCTCGGCGCGGCAGCTGTCGCTGACCGATGCCGGCCACGCCTATCTCGCCGCCTGTCGTCGCATTCTCGACGAGGTCGGCGAGGCCGAGCGAATAGCCGCCGGCGAGTACAGCGCCCCGACCGGCGAACTGATCGTCACCGCGCCGATCGTCTTCGGCCGCCTGCATGTGCTGCCGGTCGTCACCGCCTTTCTCGCCGCCTACCCCGACGTAAGTGTGCGGCTGACACTCGCCGACCGGATAACCCAGTTGGTCGAAGAGCACATCGATCTCGCCATCCGCATCGGCGCCCTTGCCGATTCGAGCCTGGTCGCCGTCCGCCTGGGTTCGATCCGCCGCGTCGTTTGCGCGAGCCCGGCCTATCTCGCCGAGCACGGCACGCCGAAAACGCCGCAAGAGCTTGCAGCACACAGTGCGATCACCTTCGAAGGGCTCAACGCCTCCGCCTGGAGTTTCGCCACCGGCAAGGCCGAATTCACCGTACCGGTCCGCTCCAGGTTACGGGTCAACACCGCTGAGGCGGCAATCGATGCGGCGATTGCTGGCGTCGGCGTGACGAGGCTGCTTTCCTACCAGATCGCCGCCGCGGTTCGGTCGGGTACGCTGCGCCCCGTGCTGCAGGAGTTCGAGCCCGAGCCATGGCCGGTGAGCCTCGTCCACGCCGGCCAAGGGCTGCTGCCGGTGAAGCTGCGCGCGTTCCTCGACTTCGCCGCCCCACGCCTGAAGCAGCGCCTGCTGCAGGCGGCGTGGCAGGCGTGACGAAGGACGGCCTACCGCAAAACCGGGCCGATCGCCCGCCTCGCACCGTTTCCTTTTTGCCGGCGCTTGGTGTAACCAACGCACACCTCCTCACCGGGCACTTGCTGTATGCTCTATTTCCGCTCGCTGGCGTTCAATCTCGCCTTTTACCTCAATCTGATCGTCCAGATGATCCTCTGGACCCCGTATTATTTCCTGTCGCCGCGCCACCGCGCCTGGTTCGTGCCGAAATTCTGGTCGCGCACCAGCATGTGGCTCTACGACAAGATCGCCGGCACCAGAAGCGAGATCACCGGCCAGGAGAACCTGCCTGAAGGCTCCTTCATCCTGGCGCCGAAGCACCAGTCCTTCTGGGACACGATCGCTTTCCTGCCGTTCCTCGACGATCCCGTTTACATATTGAAGCGGGAGCTGACCTGGATCCCGTTCTTCGGCTGGTACATCTTGAAGATGCGGATGATTCCGGTCGACCGCGGCAGCCGCTCGAAGGCATTGAAGATGGTGATCGCCGCGACCAAACAGGAATTGGCGCGCAATCCCCGCCAGCTCATCATCTATCCCGAGGGCACGCGCCGGGCGCCGGGCGACGAGCCGGTCTACAAATACGGCATCGTCGAACTCTACGCGCAACTTGGCATTCCGGTGGTGCCGGTCGCTCACGTCGCCGGCCTCTATTGGCCGCGCCGCAAATTCCTGCGCTATCCCGGCACGATCAAGGCGCGCTTCCTGTCGCCGATCCCGCCCGGCCTCGGCAAGGACGAATTCATGCAACGGCTGATCGGCGAGACGGAGGCCGCCTGCGACCAGCTCCTCGTCGAGGCGTCGCAAACGCCGAACCCGCCGCCGATGCCGCCGACTGCGGTGAAAAGGCTTGGTGAGCTGGACGCGAAACCTGAATTGAAAGGCTGAGCCAACGGCCTCAGATGCCACAAGGGCTCACGGCAGGGCAGCCAGGGCGGCTGTTGCAACCAGCGTCACGGCAAACACCAGATTGATGATCCGCGAAGCCAGCGGTTTGCGCAGCAAACGTGCAAAGGCTGCGCCGGCGAGAAGCCACAAGAGATGAATGGCAACGATCATCAAGGTGAGAACCCCCAGCTTGGCTGAAATACCGAGACCGCCGGCGCCGGAAGACGCGCTGGCGAACACGGCGGCAATCGCCACATAGGCTTTCGGGTTGGCAACAGCCAGAAGAAACCCGCCAAGGAAAGTGGGAAGCGCCGCTCCACGGACGCGTGCCGTCAGTGGCGGCGCCGTCGCTATCTTGAACGCCAGGTAAAGGATGTAGGCTGCCGAGGCGACCGCCAGCAGCGCCGCGAGCTTCGGCAACGCGGCGAGAACGGCCATGATGCCCGTCGCCACCACCACGAGCACGAGGATCGTGCCAACAACGATCCCCGAGGCATAGCGGAGCGAATCCCGCAGGCCGAACGCGGCGCCGACCGCGGTGACGCTTATCGTCGCCGGCCCCGGGCTGCCCATGACGATGGCCGATGCCAGCACAAGCGCCAGCAATTGCTGCCATAGCTGCTGATCGAGAAGAACCTGTCCGGCCATGCGGCGTCCCTGCATCCTGTGACGATGTAGGACGGTAGGCAAGGCAGCGGTGCGGGTCTTGAACGATCGTGCGCGGCTATGCGCTGGCCTTGTCGAGCTCGGCGATATCGTCCGGACTGAGCTGCAACGACGCCGCACGCACCAGGCTGTCGAGCTGGCCGAGCGTCGTCGCGCTGGCGATCGGAGCGGTGACGCCGGGGCGCGCCATGACCCAGGCCAGCGCCGCTTCCGCCGGCTTGGCCGAATGTCTGGCCGACACGGCGTCGAGCGCTGAGAGAATGCGCATGCCACGCGCGTTGAGATACCCTTTCACACCGCCGCCGCGCGGGCTTTTGCCGAGATCGGCTTCGCTGCGGTACTTGCCGCTCAAAAACCCTTTGGCGAGGCTGAAATAGGTGATGACGCCGATGTCCTCGGCCACGCACAGATCACGCAGCGGACCATCGAAGAACGAGCGGTCGTAGAGGTTGTATTCCGGCTGCAGCACCTCGTAGCGCGGCAGGCCGCGCAGGCTTGCTACGTCGAGTGCGGCGCGCAATTGGGCGGCGTCGAGGTTGGAAGCGCCGGCATAGCGGATTTTGCCCTTGTCGAGCAGTTTCTGGTAAGCACCGAGCGTTTCCTCATACGGGGTCGCAGGGTCGGGCCAGTGCGACAGATAGAGATCGACGGTATCGACCTGCAGCCGCTTCAGCGAGGCATCAATGGCCTTTTCGATATAGGCGGCGGACAGATCCCTTTTGCCCTGCCCCATGTCCGAACCGACCTTGGTGATGACGACAACCCTGTCGCGGTTGCCGCGGCTCTTCATCCATTTGCCGATGATGGTTTCGGATTCGCCGCCCTGGTGGCCGGCAATCCAGCGCGAATAGGAATCGGCCGTGTCGATGGCGTTGAGACCGGCGTCGACAAAGCGGTCGAGCAAGTCGAACGAGGTTTTCTCATCGGCGGTCCAGCCGAACACATTGCCGCCCAGAACCAATGGCGCGATGGATAGGTCGGTGCGACCGAGACGACGTTTCTGCAAGGCTGATCTCCATGGTGATTCATGCTGAGGCGGGTGGGAGCCGCCGACCGGGCTAACCTATGTCGCGCCATGGCAACGTCAAACGCATAGCCTCTTTTCCAACCCGCTGGCGCTTCACAAAACCGCGACCCGCCGCGCCGTGTCCGGCTTCCAAACCAGCCCCTCTGAGGAAATTGGCAAGTTTAGCACATAGATTGTCAAATCCGCCAATTCTGGCCTTTGCCGGCCGGCCATAAGTTCCGCGGCGCCGACGCAAATTTCGGCACGGTCTGGCCAAGCCCAGACGGTTTGCCCCGGATCGTTTGTTATGGAGACCGGCATGAAAGCAATTGTATTTGACGCCATCGGCTCGCCGCGCGACGTGCTCTACGTTGACGACCTGCCGATGCCGCGGATCGGCGATGGCGAGGTGCTGGTCAGGATGGTCTCGGCCTCGATCAATCCGGGCGACTTCCTGTTTATCCAGAACCTCTATCCCGAACCGAAGAAGCCGCATTTTCCCCAGCAGATCGCGGGAAACCATGGCGCCGGCATCGTCGAAGCCGTTGGCGCGAACGTTTTGCTGGAACCGGGCACGCTCGTCGCGTTCAGCTATTATGGCAGTTGGGCCGAGTACGCGGCCATTCCCGCCGAATGGCTGATCCCGTTGCCTGCCGGCTATCCGGTCGAACGCGCCGGGCAGATGGTGAACCCCATTACCGCGTGGGATCTGATGGTGGATTCCCGTGTGCGGCCTGGCCAGTGGCTGGCTGTCACGGCCGGCTATTCGTCGATTTCGACAATGGTGATGCAGTTCGCCCAACGACGCGGCATCAACGTCATCGCTCTGGTGCGGCGCTCGCACCAAAGCTTCGATCTGAAGACGCTTGGCGTCGCCGCCATTCTTGACCTTTCGGACTTGAAGGCAGGTATCCGGGAAGCTGTGATGGATATCACCGGTGGCGCCGGATTGAACGGGATTATCGACAATGTCGGCGGACCTGTCAGCGGCGAATTGATCCGCACCCTGGCGCTCGGCGGGCAGATGGTGATCAATGGCGGCATGAGTGCCGAGCGCTTCGAACTTCACAATTTCGATGTGTTGCTGAGCGGCGTCGAGATCAGGGCGAATATCTATCGCTACTTCTTTTCGCCGCCGGTCGAAGCCGAACGACCTGTGCTACGCGAGATCATCGACATCTTCGGCCAGCCCGGCTTCCACGTTCCTGTCGGCGGTCTCCGCCCGTTGACCGAGTTCAAGCTCGCCGTGGCAAACAGCCTGGATCGCGCCGATCTTGGCAAACAGATTTTCAGGATGTAGCCCGGACCACGACGCCGCAAGCATCATGGTCAACGACCAAAGAAGCTACGTCGCGACCCGTCTTGTCACCTCTTCCAGCCAGCGATCGCTTATACCCAGTGCTTCGAGGTGCTCCAGCGTGCTGAGCACGTAATCCTCATTCCTCCCCGACTGGCCGACGGCGCCGCGAACGACGGCTGCTGCCTCGGCGGCGTCGAGCGCACCGGCATATTGCTCATGGCTGCGGTCCACGACATAGGCGATGGCTTCGACCGTCTCGCCCCCATCCGTTTCACGCTTGTCGAGGCGAACGCTGAGCACACGCTCGAGATAGACGTTGGTGACCAGCTCGCGTTCGCGCAGATAGGTGATGACCTCGTTGCGCAGCTCGCCTGGAACCCGGAACGCCAGCCCGATGCAGGAGCCGCCGCGGTCGAGGCCGAGCACCAGGCCCGGCCGTTCGCGCGAGCCGCGATGCACGAAAGAATAGACGCAGAGCGAACGGCGATAGCCATGCAGGCGGGCACGCCGCGTCTCGACATGTGCGAATCCCGGCCGCCAGATCAGTGAGCCGTAGCCAAAAACCCAAAAATCGCCCATATCGCCAAGCCTGATTGTGACGAACCACCCCACCGGTGGTGTTTCAGTCCGTCTACCTGTTGTTGCCGAAAGCGACAGCCCGCCCGTGTCACCCGCGTTAACGAAAGCCGCAGCATGACGTCAAGTGACGAGCGCCCGCCGCCCAGCCAACGTCGCCGCCTGTTGTGGCTTGCCGCTTTCATCCTCGTGCTGTTCGGCATCTACAGCGCCGGCTGGTTCTACCTGGCGGATCTGGTCGAGAGCGCAACCGAAAAGGCGGTCGCCGATCTCGACGACAACGGCATCAAGGCCGACTGCGCCAATCTTGCGGTCAGCGGCTATCCCTTCACCTTCACCCTTTCCTGCGACAGTCTGGCTTACGAGGACGACAGCCGCAACGTCGCTGCATCGACAGGCAAAATCAACGCCGCCACGCAGATCACGCGGCTTCTGTCGCCTGCCGCCGAGTTCAGGGGGCCGCTCAGGACCTCTGTTCCCGGCATGACGCCGCTGTGGATCGACTGGGATGATCTGCGGGCCGACATGAAGCTGTCCTGGCCGCTGCCGGGGCGCCTCTCGCTGCAGGCAGAAGGCCTGTCCGGCCAGACCGATCCGGCGGACGACACCGATCCTGTCTCGCTGTTCAGCGCCGGAACCGCCACCGGACAATTGCGCCCAAACGGCCAGGACATCGACTATGCCGGCAATTTCACCGATCTCGAAATCGACGCAGAGGCCATCGGCGGGCGCGTCTTGCCGCCACTCGACGGCAGCGGCGACGTGACATTGAAGAACGGTGTGACGCTGATCAAGGCAAATCCGAAGAGCCTGCGCGGCCAGGCGGTCGAAATCCGCGAGCTCGATCTGTCGTCCGGAACTGCGCGCATCACCGTTTCCGGACCGCTGTCGGTCGACAATGATGGTCTCATAAATGCCGACCTGATGATCAAGCTCAATGATCCGAAGGCCGTGGCGGCAATCCTCGCCACCGCCATCCCCGAGCAGAAGAAAGAAATCCAGACCGGCTTCGCCGGACTGGCGCTGCTCGGCAACGCACCGTCGATGCCGCTGAAGATCGTCAAGGGCAAGGCCTCGCTCGGCTTCATCCCGCTCGGCAAGATCAAGCCGCTCGACTAGAGCAATTCCAGGAAATTGTGAACGGTTTTCCGTCCGGATTGCGTCAAACAAAAAGATAGACCGGTTCGGCGTTTCCGTGAAACGATGAACCGTTCTGGGGCGGTACGGCCTGCGATCGGCTTGCCGCGGCTTATCCCTTCGGCGGGTGTTCGACTGCCTGGCGGCCGAAATCCGGTACGTCGATGTCCTGGCCGGCCTCGATAATCGAGCGGCGGACAGCGCGGGTGCGGGTGAACAGGTCGAACAGCTTTTCGCCGTCGCCCCAGCGGATCGCCCGCTGCAGCGAGGATAGATCTTCCGAGAACCGCGCCAGCATTTCGAGGATGGCGTCCTTGTTGTGCAGGCAGACGTCGCGCCACATGGTCGGGTCGGACGCCGCGAGACGGGTGAAGTCGCGAAAGCCGGAAGCCGAGTATTTGATGACCTCGGACTTGGTCACCGACTCCAAATCGTCGGCGGTACCGACGATGTTATAGGCGATGATGTGCGGCAGGTGCGAAACGATGGCCAGCGTCATGTCGTGATGCTGCGGGTCCATCGTGTCGATGTTGGAGCCGCAGCGGCGCCAGAATTCCGAGAGCTTTTCCAGCGCCACGGGATCGGTGCCGGCCAGCGGCGTGAAAATGCACCAGCGGTTCTCGAACAGTTCGGCAAAACCGGCATCCGGTCCCGATTTTTCGGTGCCGGCCAAAGGATGGCCGGGGATGAAGTGCACGCCATCAGGCACATGCGGCTGCATCTGCGCGATCACCGATGCCTTGGTCGAGCCGACATCGGTGAGGATGGCGCCCTTCTTCAGCGCCGGTGCGATCTCCTGGGCGACCGTGCCTGAAGAGCCGACCGGCACCGAAACGATGACCAGATCGGCATCGCGAACCGCTTCTTTCGCATCTGTCGTGTAGGTGTCGCCAAGGCCGAGTTGGCTCGCCCGCTCCAGCGTCGCTTCGCTGCGCGTCGAAATGGTGACTTGGCCGGCAAGTCCCTCGCGGCGGATGACGCGGGCCAGCGACGAACCGATCAGGCCGATGCCGACCAGCGCGATCTTTTCGAACATCGGTGAGGTCATGGTGCCCTAGCTTTTCAGGAATGTCGCGAGTGCTGCGACAACGCCGCGATTGGCCTCTTCGGTGCCGATGCTCATGCGCAGCGCGTTGGGAAAACCGTAGCCGGAAACGCGCCGCAATATGTAGCCGCGCGCACTGAGGTAGTCGTCGGCGGCCGCCGCCGAATGCTTTTTGTCTTCGGGAAAGTGGATCAGGATGAAATTGCCGACGCTCGGGGTCACCCGCAGCCCGAGCCCGGTCAATTGCTCGCTCAGCCAGGCCAGCCAGGTCTCGTTATGCGCGACGCTGCGCTCGATATGAGCGCGGTCGCGGATCGCCGCGATGCCGGCCTCGATCGCCGTCGCATTGACGTTGAAAGGCCCGCGCACGCGGTTGATCGCGTCGATGACGTGCATTGGCGCATAGATCCAGCCGATCCGCGCGCCACCGAGGCCCAATTTCGAGAAGGTGCGGGTCATGACCACGTTTTCCGCGCTGCCCACCAACTCGACGCCGGCTTCATAGTCGTTGCGCCGGACATATTCGGCGTAGGCGGCATCCAGCACCAGAAGCACGTTTCGCGGCAGGCCGGCATGCAGGCGGCGCACCTCCTGGAACGGCACGTAAGTGCCGGTCGGGTTGTTCGGATTGGCAAGGAAGATGATCCTGGTACGCGGCGTCACCGCGGCGAGGATCGCATCGATGTCGGCGCGTTCATCGGTCTCCTTGACCGTTACCGGGACGGCACCGGCCGACTGTATGTAGATCTTGTAGACCATGAAGCCGTGTTCGGTGATGATGGCTTCATCGCCGGGCGCGAGGTAGGTCTGCGCAAGCAGGCCCAGGATCTCGTCGGAACCGTTGGAGCAGACGATGTTCGCCGGATTGAGCCCATGCACCTCGGCGATCGCCTCCCGCAGGCGCCTGGCGCTGCCGTCGGGATAGACCGCGAGCTTGTCGGCGACCGCGCGCGCGGCCTCTATCGCCTTTGGCGAAGGACCGAGCGGGTTCTCGTTCGCCGACAGTTTGTGGACTTTGACGACACCTTCAGGCGCCGCGCTCTTGCCGGGCACATAGGCTTCGATGTCCATGATGCCGGCGCGGGGCGTTGGACGTGTCTGATCCGGTGTCTGGCTCATTCCATGAAATCCGTCGAGGAAGCCTCCATCCGGAAGCCGCAGCGGAAATACAAGCCGTGGCCCGGAATGTCGAGGGGCGGCAATTCGGGATCAATAACTTGCCGTTGACGAAGCCATGCGTCAGTCCTAGAAGAGCAGCGACAGTTCCGTGGTGATTTGGCCGGTCGGCTTGCAGCCACGTTAAACAACTTGCTAAAGGGCCGTTTGCATCTTGTAACCGGCTTTGCGAAGGCATGGCCGGTTTTTTGTTGCCCTGACTGGTTGTTGCCCGGACCGGCGGACAACTGAAGGCCGGGCAAGGAGATGTGATGGTCGCTTTGCGCGCGCGAAAAACCAACAACGAGGCCGACCAGCCGTCGAGCCCGGTGTTGCGTTTCGGCGCCGACAAGCCGCTCAAGCTCGACGCCGGCACGCTGCTGTCGCCGTTCCAGATCGCCTACCAGACCTATGGCACGCTCAACGACGCGCGCTCCAACGCCATCCTCGTCTGCCATGCGCTGACCGGTGACCAGCATGTCGCCAACACCAATCCGGTGACCGGCAAGCCGGGCTGGTGGGAAGTGCTGATCGGCCCCGGCAAGATCATCGATACCGACCGTTTCTTCGTCATCTCGTCCAACGTCATCGGCGGCTGCCTCGGTTCCACCGGCCCCGCCTCGACAAATCCCGCAACCGCCAAGCCTTACGGGCTCGACCTGCCGATCATCACCATCCGCGACATGGTGCGGGCGCAGCTGATGCTGGTCGAGCATTTCGGCATCGAACAGCTGTTCAGCGTGCTGGGCGGCTCGATGGGCGGCATGCAGGTGCTGCAATGGGCCTCCAGCTATCCCGAGCGCGTCTTCTCGGCCCTGCCGATCGCCACCGGCGCCCGCCATTCCTCGCAGAACATCGCTTTCCACGAGGTCGGCAGGCAAGCGGTGATGGCCGACCCCGACTGGCATGGCGGCAAATATTTCGAGCACGGCAAGCGACCGGAAAAGGGGCTGGCGGTGGCGCGCATGGCCGCCCACATCACCTATCTGTCGGAAGCAGCGCTGCACCGCAAGTTCGGCCGCAACCTGCAGGACCGCGAAGCGCTGACCTTCGGTTTCGATGCCGACTTCCAGATCGAGAGCTATCTGCGCCATCAGGGCATGACCTTCGTCGATCGCTTCGATGCCAACTCCTATCTCTACATGACCCGGGCGATGGACTATTTCGATCTCGCCGCCGACCATGGCGGCCGGCTGGCCGATGCCTTCGCCGGCACCAAGACCCGTTTTTGCCTGGTCTCCTTCACCAGCGACTGGCTGTTCCCGACCGAGGAGAGCCGCTCGGTCGTTCACGCGCTGAACGCGGCCGGCGCCTCGGTATCGTTCGTCGAAATCGAGACCGACCGCGGCCACGACGCCTTCCTGCTCGACGAGCCGGAACTGTTCGCCGCCATCAAAGGCTTCATCGCCTCGGCGGCCCGGGCTAGAGGGCTCGGCGCATGACCTCGAAAAGTTGCACGCTTTTCGGATCAGGACCATGTGCCAGGCATCAGCGCATGACCCTGAAAAGTTGCAGACTTTTCGGATCAGGATCATGCGCCAGGCATCAGCGCATGGCCCCGAAAAGTTGCAGACTTTTCGGATCAGGACCATGCGCCAGGCAGGAGCCGAGCCAATGAGCGTCAACCGCGCCCAGCGCGTCGACCTCGAAGTCGTCGCCGATCTCATCCCGCCGCAGTCGCGGGTGCTGGACGTCGGTTCCGGCGACGGCCTGCTGCTCGAATTGCTGCAGGCGACCAAGAAGGTCGACGGCCGCGGGCTGGAACTGTCGCAGCGCGGCGTCAACGAATGCGTGGCGCGCGGCCTGTCGGTCATTCAAGGCGATGCCGACAAGGACCTCCAATTCTATCCCGACAAGGGCTTCGACTTTGTCGTCTTGTCGCAGACCTTGCAGGCGACCCGCAATCCGAAGCTGGTGCTCGACGAACTGCTCCGGATCGGCAACCGCGCCATCGTCTCATTCCCCAATTTCGGCCACTGGCGGGTACGCTTTTCGCTGCTCTTCAACGGCCGCATGCCGGTGACCAAGGACCTGCCCTATTACTGGTACGACACCCCCAACATCCATTTCTGCACCATTCGCGATTTCGTCAATCTATGCGACGAGCTGGGCGCGACGGTGGAAAAGGCAACCGCGCTCGACGCCAACGGCCAGCGGATCGGCTTCTCGATGCCGTGGTGGTTCTGGAACTTTTTCGGCCAGCAGGCGGTATTTCTGCTGAAACGGTAGCAGGCCGCCCGCGAGCCGATCATTCCCCTTATTCAAGCACGTCGGTGGCCTTGTGCGGGTGCTCGACGCCGTCGACGAAGACCACGTCGGACTGAGAATTCGCGGTGCGCAGCGGCAAGATCTCCTGATAGGCGGGCGAGCGGTACCATCCGCGCGCCTGCTGCATGTCTGGAAACTCGATCATGACGAGGTGCCCCGGCCAATTGTTTTCAACCACGTCCACCTCGCTGCCATGCACAATGAAGCGCCCGCCGAACGGCTCAAGCGTGGCATCGATCTTCTGCAGGTACTCGACGATCGGCGGCCCCGACGTGACCTGGCGCATATGGGCGACGGCGTAGGCGGTCATGGTGTAACTCCTTGTGGTCGAAAGCCGGACAACCGGCTTGATGGGAGCAGTTTGCCGGGACGTTGCGCGCTGGTCGATTACCCCCGAGGTAATGACACCGAATACAAAACTGGCGCGCCGCTGCCGTCACCTGAAAGATATTTCTGCCTGGCACCGATGATTTCCGCCCACCTGCGCTGTCCTTATCGATGAGCGCGCCTGGATGGTCCGGCGGCCGGGAACAGAGAGGTGATCCATGGGATCGTTGCAAAATCAGAATGTCGTCGTCGTCGGAGGCAGCCGGGGTGTCGGCCGCTCCATTGCGGAGGTCGCCCTCAAGGAGAAAGCGACGGTGCTGGCGGTCGCCCGCGGAAAACAGGCCCTGGCGCAATTTGCCTGGGAGGTCTCCGGCGTGAAGACGCTCGCGATCGATGCGACGGTGGACTCCGCCCCCGATAAGGTCTTCGCCGCGCTGGAGCCGGACGTGCTGGTGATCTGCGCAGGCGCGCTGGCCCCTTCCGCGCCGGTGCACGAACAGAACTGGAAGGCGTTCTCGGCAAATTGGGACACGGACGTCAAGGCGTCGTTCCTGTTTTGCCGCGCCGCTCTGCGGCGTCCGCTCAAGCCGGGAACCCGGATCGTTCTGATCTCCAGTGGCGCGGCCTTGAGCGGTGGGCCACCCAATGCCGGCGGCTATGCCGGCGCAAAACGCATGCAGATGTTCCTGGCCGGTCATAGCCAGAAGGAGTCCGACCGGCTTGGCCTCGGCCTGCGCTTCATGGCGCTCGCGCCGATGCGGATCATGCCGGAGACCGGCGTGGGCAAGGCCGGCGTCGACAGCATCGCGGCCTATATGGGCATCCAGCCGGCGGACTTCATCGCCGCCATGACCGACATGCAAACGCCGGCCGATGTCGGACGGGCGGTGGTCGCACTCGCCACCGGCCAGCCGCAAGGCAGTTCCTTCATGGTGAGCGGGAGCGGGCTTGCCCCGGCCGCCTGAGGCGCGCGTAATGCAAACCTGACCCGGAACCCGAAAGTAGCATGACAGACGCTCAACCACCTCTGGAACCGGCACGCCAGCCGATCCTCGATCGGCTGGCCTTCGAGAAGGTCACGGCCGCGCATCGCCGCGAGCTCAAGCTGCATTGCTATCGCATGATGGGTTCGCTGCACGAGGCCGACGACCTCGTCCAGGACACGTTGCTTCGCGCCTGGCGCGCAAGGTCGGAGTTCGACGGGCGGGGTTCCGTTCGCGGTTGGCTCTATATGATCGCGACCAATGCTTGCCTTAACGCCATCAAGGCGAGGTCGAGGGCGCGTCGCATTCTCCGGGAACCCGGACGGCCGCCGTCGCACGGGGCGGCCATAGGCGGGCCTGTAGCCGAGATCGCCTGGCTGGAGCCCTACCCCGACGCCGAGCTTCCAGACATTGCCGGCAGCGAGCCAGGTCCGGAAGCCCGTTACGAGACCCGCGAGGCCGTGCAGCTCGCCTTCGTCGCCGCTATCCAGGATCTGCCGCCCAGGCAGCGCGCCGCGCTGCTGCTTGCCGACGTCCTGGGATGGTCGGCCGTCGAGACGGCGCGTTTGCTGGGCGGATCGACGGCTTCGATCAACAGCGCGTTGCAGCGCGCCCGCGCAACGCTGACGGCGCGCTATCCTGGCGGACGGCCGGCCAGCCGATCACGGCCCAACCCCGAAGAAGGCCTGCTGCTCGAACGTTACATGCAGGCCTGGCAGGCCGCCAATCTCGAAGGTTTGATCGAGCTCCTGCGTGAGGACGCCATCTATACCATGCCGCCTTGGCGCGAATGGTATCAAGGCCGCGAAGCGATCCGCGGTTTCTTCGAGACCGTCTGGCCGAGGTTCGGCGGCTTCCGCACGCTGGCCACCGCGGCCAATGGCCAACCGGCGGTCGGGGTCTATTCCCGCAGCCACGATGACCCGGCGTGGCGGGCCCATTCCCTGCATGTGTTCGAGCCAGCCGAGGGCGGGATCGCTTCCTTGACGATCTTCATAGGGCCGCTCGGCCCCAGCCTGTTCCCGGCCTTCGGCCTGCCACCGGCCTAGCTTACCCCCTAGCAAGCCTTACCGGTCGAGTTCCGGGAAATACGGGTCGGAGAAAAACCGCCGGTCGCGCTCGCCTTGCAGGCAGTCGATCGGTGCGTCGGTGCGGATCGTCCTCGGATCCTCCTTGGGATACTCGACGCCGCTGACCTCGAGGATCAGTTTGCGGCGAGTGGCGGTGGCGAATTCGGAAACCGCATAGATTGGCAGGACGAACGAGCCCGGTCCGCCGGTGACGCATTCGGCATAATACCGGTCGAGATGGCTGAAGGTCGGTGACGGGCTGATCAGGATCGGCAACCCGTTGATGACGATGCCCTTCGCCAGCGCCGCATCGCGTGCCGTTGTGACCGGCAAGCCGGTGTTGTTTGGGCCATCGCCAGAGACGTCGATGACGCGGCGTTTGGCCACGAAGGCCGTGCCATCGAAAAGCTCGGCGCCGAAGGCCACGGCACCGGAAATCGAGGTGCCGCGGAAGCTCCTGAACGGGCGGGCCGCGATCTTGTCGGCGAAAGCGTTGGCGCTCTCCTTGCTGTCGATGACGTGCCAGGCAATGACCGCATCGTCGCGGATGGTGCCGGCCCATTCGAAATAGGCGATGGCGATGCGGCCGGAAGGGCCGGCACGCACGGCATTGATGAAGTCGGGATGGCGCAGCGCCGCGACATAGCCGGCGCGCTGCAGGGCAAACTCTCTTTCATCCATCGACTGCGAGATGTCGACGGCCAGCACCAGCTCGACGTCGACGGCAATGGCATTGGCGGGCGCGGCCACAGGTGCTGCCGGGGCGCAGGCAAGGCAGGCGAGCAGGGCGAGAGCGTCAAGCATGGCCGATCGGAACGTTCCCATCTGAAACGATCGCGATAGTTTTTCGCCGCGATCGCGGCGAAATAAAGCTTGGCTTCTATTTCTTTCGGCGGGCCGAGGCGATAATCGGGGGCGGTTCGATGGCGCCTGCCCTGACACGGGCCGGCTTGAGGGGCGGTTGGCCGGCATCCTTGACGATGGTCAACGCTCGCGGGAAGAAGCGGGTATTGTGCTGGCCGCGGCCGATATTGAGGATCGCGGCGTCGGGAAGGCGCTTGTCCAGCATCGACAGCACTTGCCTCAGCGTCGCGCCGTCGAACGCGTCCAGCGCCTCGTCGATGATCACCCATTTCGGCCGTCGCAAGGCGAGCCTGGCAAAGGCCAGCAGACGCTGCTCGTCGTCGCTGAGCTCACGCTCCCAGCGCGCCGAGTGATCGAGCGAGGACGACAGGCGTTGCAGCCCGACATCGGCCAGCACCTCCGAAATCTCGGCATCGCTCGCCTCCGCCGCGCCGTCTGAATGGTTGAGCACCTCGCGCAGCCTGCCGAGCGGGAAATAGGGAGTACGCGGAACGAAGATCGGCGCTTCTCCGGCCGGCATGCCGATCCGGCCGCTGCCCCATGGCCACAGACCGGCAATGGCGCGGAAGAAAAGCGTCTTGCCGGCGCCCGGATCTCCGGTGATCATGACGCGGTCGCCGGCGCGGATTTCGACATGCGGCTCGGCAAGCTTGGTGCATCCGTCCGGCGAGGCGATCTCGAGCTTCTCGAAGGTCAGGCTGCCGTCGGGATTTTCGCCGAACGAAATGCGCCTTTCCGTGTCGTGCAGCGCGTCGGTGTCGCCAAGCGCGATGCGGAAGTCGGCGACCCGCATCAGCGTGGCGCGCCAATCGGCGATGCCGCCGATATTGTTGATGAACCAGCGCAGCGAGGAATGGACCTGGTTGAAGGCGCCGACCGCCATCATCAAGCCGCCAAAGCTGATATCGCCGGCAAAATAGACCGGGGAAGCGACGAGGATCGGCGCGACGACAGTGATCCAGCCATAGGTGTCGGTTACCCAGGAAAGATTGATCTGGGCGCTGTAGATGCGCCGCATGGCGCCCAGCACCATGCCAAGGTCGAATTCGAGCCGGCGCCTGGCATCGGCCTCGCCATGCGCAAGCGCGATGGCATCGACATTCTCGTTGACGCGAACCACCGAGGAGCGCAGTTCCGCCTCACGCGTATAGCGATCGTTGTTGAAGCGGATCAGCGGCCGCCCGACCAGCCAGCTCAACCACGAAGCTGTGCCCGCATAGAGGATCGCCGCCCAGACCATGTAACCGGGTATGGCCAGCGAATGGCCGCCTATGTGGAAGACGAAGCCGGAAGACAGCGACCACAAGACGCCAACGAACGAGGCAAGCAGGATGCAGGACTGCAGCAGGCCGATGCCGAGACCGGTCGAAAGGTCGGAGAGATGCCCGGCATCCTGCTGCAGGCGCTGGTCGGGATTGACGCCGATGGCGCCGGCATGGGTCAGCCGGAAGGCACGCGCCGGCCGCATCCATTCGCCGATCAGGTCGAGCGTCAGCGCCTCGCGCAGCTTCAGGCGAAGCATCTGGTCGAGCCAGGTCTGGCTGACATTGAGCACCACAAGCCCGCCGGCGATGCCGGCGAAGACCAGAAGCTGATGCAGGAAAGCCGGCATGTCGCGCCGCGCCAGCGCGTCGTAGAAAGGCTGGTTCCAGCGATTGAGCAGAACCTGCCCGATCGAGCTCGCCACGATGACGGCGACGATGCCGATCGCTGCCCAAAGCAATTGTTTTCGCACTGGCGAGGTGGTCAGCGCCAATTTGATTGTTGCCAGCTGCTCACGCAGGCTGCTGGCTTCGATCGACGTGGCAAGCTTCTGGGCGCTGGGCTCGACATCCGGATGATCAGCCATGAGTGGATCCTTGCATTCGGAAGCGGTGCTAAACCCCGGTGATAGGATCGACCGCATCTGCCTTCAATCGGGCAGCGAACCCGTCCGCGACAGATAGGTGAGAAAAAGCCTGCGTCGGATCACGAACGCGTCATCCTGGCGACGCCGGACGTTCGGCCCCCGACAGCCGGCCAAGCGTCGGCGCGCCATGCGGCGAGAGAACCGGCACGAAGACGCGGCGGGAGGCGCGCTGCGCCACCGGGACGCCCTGATAGAGCCGCTTCTGCGCCTCGACAACGATGACGCCCGAAAAGATCGGCCAGAAGCGCCGGCCGGCACGCTCCAGCACATTGTGGAACTGCATCATGAAACGTCGCGGCGACGGCGGAAAGAACAGCGCATCGGACCATGCCGCCGGCGTGAAATTCGCTTCGCGCAGCAATTCGGTCAGCTGGCCGCGCGAGAACGGCCGGCCATTGCCGAAAGGCGTATGCTCGAAGCGCGCCCAGACGCCTCGCCGGTTGGGCACGACGATGACGACACGGCCGGCCGGCGACAGCACCCGCCAGATCTCGTTCAGCGTCTCGCGCGGGTTCTCGACATGTTCGAGCGAATGGACGAGCAGCATGCGGTCGATGCAGGAATCGACCAGCGGCAGCTCCTCGTCGAAGACCAGGGCGGTCGCCGTCGGCCCCGTCGCCGGCCAGACCACCGCGCCCTGCGTCGCCGGCATGAAGGCAAAGACGCGCTCGGCATCGCTGCCGAAGCGCTCCAGCCACGGCAAGGTATAGCCGAGACCGACCAGCCGCTCGTTGGGCACAACAGCCCATAGCGAGGACAGCGCCATGGTGATCGAGCGTTCGGCCAGGCGCCCGAGCGTGGTCGAATAGAAGGAACGGAGGTCGACAATATCTGAATGCATGGGCGGAACGGTAGCTTCGAAGCAGTCCAAGTTCAACAAAGGCAGATGACATCGGCTGGCAGGCGCCCTATGTCTGCGCCTGTAAACGGAGAGATATGATGCCGGTCGAGATCGAACAATTCATGTGCCGCAGCGACAATTTCGGCGTGCTGGTGCATGACCCCAAAAGCGGCCAGACGGCGCTCATCGATGCGCCCGAAGAGGCGCCGATCCTGGCCGCCATCAAGCGCACCGGCTGGACGCCGACGATGATCCTGACCACCCACCACCATCTCGACCACGTCGAGGCCAATCTGGCGCTGAAGGAGCGCTTCAAGCTGCGCATCGTCGGGCCGGAAGCCGAAAAGGCAAAGATTCCCGGCATCGACGAAACCGTCGAGCAAGGCTCGGTTATCCATCTCGGCGATGAGCGGATCGAGGTCATCGCCACGCCCGGCCACACCGCGGGCCATGTCACCTATCACCTGCCGGCGTCGAAAGTGGCGTTCGCCGCCGACACGCTGTTTGCGCTCGGCTGTGGGCGGCTGCTCGAATGCAAGCCGCCGGTGATGTACGAATCCCTGAAGAAGCTCGCGGCGCTGCCGGCCGAGACGGTTATCTATTGCGGCCATGAATACACGCTGGCCAACGCCCGTTTCGCGCTGACCGTCGACCCGACCAATTCGGCGCTGAAAGAGCGTGCCGCCAAGATCGAGGCGCTGCGCGCCGACGGCAAGCCGACGCTGCCGACGACGATCGGCGAGGAACTGTCGACCAATCCGTTCCTGCGCTGGCACGATCCGGCGATCCGCAGGCATCTCGGCCTGGAAAAGGCCTCCGACGCCGAAGTGTTCGCCGAGATCCGCAAGCGCAAGGACAATTTCTGAGCGGCACCAGGAGCTAGGGCATGACCAGTTCCGCCGAAATCATCGCCCTGCTCGGCCTGAAGCCGCATCCGGAAGGCGGCTGGTATGCCGAAACCTTTCGCGACGGCGCGGCAGGCACGCGCGGCCATTCGACGGCGATCTATTTCCTTCTGGAGAAGGACCAATTGTCGGCCTGGCACCGGGTCAAGGACGCGGCCGAGGTTTGGCACTTCTATGACGGTGCGCCGCTGGCGCTGTCGATACATCGAGAAGGCGGTCCCGTCATCGAGGAGATCCTTGGCACGGCGCTTGCCGCAGGCGAGCGGCCGCAGATCGTCGTGCCGGCAGGCTGGTGGCAGTCGGCACGCAGCCTCGGCGAATGGACGCTGGTCGGCTGCACCGTGGCGCCGGGCTTCGATTTCGCCGCCTTCGAACTGGCCGAACCAGGCTGGCTGCCGGGAACGCCCTAGGCACACCTAACCCAGCAGGAAACCCAGGGTAATGGCCAGTTGGCCGGCGTAGTACAGCGCCCAGACGGCATGGCGCACCCAGACGCGGTGCGGCGAGATGGCGGACAGCAGGAACCTTTCCGAAGCGAGCAGCCCGTCGGACAGCATGAGCAGGAGGACGCCGACGACGACCCAGACGCTGTTCAAGGTGAGCGCCGCAATTCCCATGGCGAGAATTGCCGCCACGCGAAGGCCTATCGGCAGGCGCAGTGCCGGGCCGACGCGGCGCCGGAGCGCGAAAACCATCGCCAGCACCAACACGACCATCGCCAGCACGATCGCTGCCCGCCACGGCTCGGCCAGAAGCAGCCCGAGGCCGCCGCCGGCACGCAGGAACAGCACGAAGTAAAGCACATGAGCGGCAAGAAAACTGGCCGCGCCGCCAAGAAATGCCTTCTCGCCGTCGCGCGACAGGAAGGCGTCGCCGACGGCGCTGACGCCCAGTGCGGCGACGAGCAGCCATGGGCCGCTCTGCTGCACGACCAGCACCGCCAGCATCGCCACCGCCAATGTCCTTGCCGCCGACCGCGAAAGACGCGGCGGCATGCCGAGGCTGAACGCATAGATCACCGCCGCCGCCAATGAAAACAGCAGCGTCGCATTGGCATTGGCATCGATGCCGCCGGGAAACGGCATCAAGCGTTTGCCTTGCTCGTGGCCCTCTTGCGCAGCAACAGCGATTTCGCCGCCAGTGCCGCGCCGCCGGTGATCAGCACGCAGGCGGCGAGGATGCGCCATGACGGCTCGGCGAAGCCGGCGGCGATCAGCACCAGTGTCGACAGCAGCGGCGCGGCGTAGCTTGCCGCCCCCAGCACCTGGATGTTGCCGCGCTTGACACCGATGTCCCAGGCATAGAACGCCGCCCCTACCGGCATCAGACCGAGGCCGAGCACGGCCAGCCACTGGCCGGCGCCGTTGGGCAGCACCGTTTCTTCCAGCAACAGATGGCAGACGAGCGAAAGTGCCGCGGTGGCGGCGCAGAACCAGGTGACGATGCTGGTCGGCACCGACGGGAAGCGCCGCGATAACAGCGAATAGGACGACCACAACACGGCACAGACGGCGGCCATCGCATAGCCGAAGGCATAACGTGCATCGAAGGCAAGTCCGCCGCCCTTGGTGACGATCAGGACCGTGCCGGCAAGGCCGAGCAGCGCGCCGACGATATGGTTCCAGGCCAGCCGCTCGCCAGGCATCAGCGCCGATCCCAGCACGATCAGCAGCGGCCACAGATAGGCGATAAGGCTGGCCTCGACGGCCGGCGCATTGCGCAGCGCGGTGAAGTAGAAGAAGTGGTAGCCGAACAGGCCGGCAATGCCGATCACCCAGACTTGGCGCGGTATCTTCGCGGCGCCATCGGCTGCCGGCATGAATAGCCGGGCAACCAGGCCGACGCAGGTGCCGATCGTAAAGGTGATTGCCGAAAGCAGGAACGGCGGCACCGAACCCGAAGCATCCGTAAACAGCGCCAGCAGCGCCCACATGGCGACCGCGGAGAAGCCGATCAGTGTTGCGCGCGCCATACCCGTCGCCCCGTGGCCCATTGGCGGCGCACCATCACGCCTATTCGTCTGCTTCGAACCGCTCCGCGCTGACCGTCAACGGGCCGATTTGCGTGCTGACCGTGGCGCGGATCGGCGCATATACGCCGCTTTGGCCGACCGGTGCAAACGTCACCATGATGCGGCTGCGTTTCTTCAAGTAGTTCAGCGCCTTGCGGTTCTTGCGGTAGCCGGCCACCGGCTCGAAACCCAGCCTGCAGGTGACCGTATCGCCCTCGTAGCCGGCCACCGAGATCGACCCTTTCGACTCGTAGGTCAGTTTCAGATCGGCACGCATTTCGCCGTCATAGAGCTTCACCGTGCGCCCGCAGACCTGGTCGAGGCTGTCGGCATGGATGACGGTCGCGGCCATCGGATCGAGGACGGATACGAGATCGCTGCCGACCAGCGGTATCCAATTCTCGGGATTGCGCTTCTTTGGCTCAGGCACGACCTTGGTCGAGGTGACCACGCCGTTGGCAAACTGGATGTCGATCATCGACGCCTTCTTGCCGGACGTGTAGTCGGCGCGAAACGCCTGCGGCTGCAACTGCTTGCCCGAAATCTTGCCCTTCGATGAGATCGTGCCTCGCGTATCGTCGAACAATGTGGCGAGCCCGGCGCTGGAGACGCTGCCCTCGATCGAATAGGTGTCGCCCTCGTAATGGCTGGAGAATTTCGCCTTGGCCACGGAAAGGCCGAGGAACGACACCGAATACTCGCCCGTGAAGGATTGCGGCTCGGCGGCCGAAACCGTCGTCGACAGCGCGACGGCGAACAGCACGACCAGGGCATGGAGGAAAGAACGAGGCATGGCGGGTCCTTGATTGTCGACCGGAGACGGGCGATCTGGCATGTCCCTGTGTGACCGCTTATAGGCTGAATTCCGGCCTTAATGTGAAGGCGGCGTCGGCAGGGAACGCTGGGGCTGGTCGGTGGGAGGTGACGGAAGCCAGAAATGAAAAACCCGCCTCGGCGGGCGGGTCGTCGGCGCGAATCAGCACCATACCCAAATTAGTAGCATAGCTGCCGGCACAAAGCAAGAACAAAATGTGGCGCTCGATGAATTTGTCGATCTCTCCCCTTGCGGAGGAGATGCCCGGCAGGGCAGAGGGGGTGGGAAGGATCGCCAAGATCCAGCTTATCCTCCCAGTGCCGAGAGTTTTGGCTGCAACGGAGCTAAGTCGGAGGGACAGCACCCCCTCTGGCCTGCCGGCCATCTCCCCCGCAAGCGGGGAGATCGGCAGCTTCGCCACTGGTGCTCATCTCTTGAAGGTGCAATTCCCTCTCCCGAACCAACCCCAAGCTTGACGCATCGGCGAAATGCAACTATGGAACGCCAACTTTTTCCATAAGGCCGCCTGACCGAAACCGCGCGCCACCCGGCGCGGGTCGAATGTTTGGCCAGGGCCGAGAACCGAAGGTTAGTATCATGTCCCGCACTTGCGAACTCACTGCCAAGGCAGTCATGTCCGGCAACAATGTGAGCCACGCCAACAACAAGACCAAGCGTCGCTTCCTGCCCAATCTGGTCAATGTGACGCTGATCTCGGAAGCGCTGAACCAGAATGTGCGCCTGCGCATTTCGGCCAACGCGTTGCGTTCGGTCGAGCATCGCGGCGGCCTCGATGCCTTCCTGGCCAAGGCCGACGCCAAGGAATTGTCGCAGCGCGCCCGCCTGTTGAAGAAGCAGATCGCCAAGAAGCTCGCCGACCAGCCGGCCGCCTGAGTTTTTCGGCGGTCAGCGCCTTCCAGGGCGCGACCCGGATTCTGGATCGCGTTCCGCTGGTTCCATTACCCAGGATAAAAAAATGATTTTCCTCTCGCGGTACCTGCCCTTCGTGGCCGCCATGGCGCTCGTCGTCGTGGCCTCGAACATCCTTGTGCAGTTCCCGATGCAGGGTGCAATCGGCGGGTTGTCGCTGGGGGACATCCTGACCTGGGGCGCCTTCACCTATCCGTTCTCCTTCCTGGTCACCGATCTCGCCAATCGCCGCTATGGGCCGGCGGTGGCGCGCAGGATCGTCTTTGTCGGCTTCATGACCGCGGTGGTCTGCTCGATCGTCATCCCGCCCTTGCTGTTTCGCCACGGCCTGATCGAATTCGAGACCGCCGCCGACCGGCTGGTGCGCATTGCCGCGGCGTCGGGTGCCGCCTTCCTCACCGCGCAATTGCTCGACGTCACCGTGTTCAACCGGCTGCGCCGGCAGAGCTGGTGGCGCGCGCCGATTGTCGGCACGCTGGTCGGCTCCGTTTTCGATACGGTGGTGTTTTTTACCGTCGCCTTCGCGGCGGCCTTCGCCTTCGCCGGCCCGAACGATGGCTTTGCGCTGGAGACCGCACCGCTGATGGGCGTGCTGCCGGTCGAGACGATGCGCTGGGTATCCTGGGCGCTCGGCGATCTCAGCGTCAAGCTGGTCATAGCGGTGGTGGCGCTGATCCCCTACCGGCTGCTTGCCACCCGCTGGAGTCAGCCGGCACTGGCGACATAGAGCATGATCCCGAACCGAAGGTCCGCGTTAGCGAAAAGTGGGAACCGGTTTTCGGACAAGATCATGCTCAAAGACTATCGAGCATGATTCCCTGGCTTCAACTGGACTCGGCAAAAACGACTGACGGCGGACAGGAGCTTCGCCTGAAACGGCGCGGCGGCGAATTCTCGATCATGCTTGGCGCCAACGAGCTGATGAACAGTCGGCTCAGCGGTTCCGAAGAGGCGCTGGCCAAACTGTCCTGCCAAAGGATTGCCGGCCGCCTGAACCCAAGCATCCTGATCGGCGGCCTCGGCATGGGCTTTACCTTGCGCGCGGCGCTGGCCGAGCTCGGCGACGATGCGCAGGTCACTGTTGCCGAACTGGTGCCGGCAGTCGTGACGTGGGCGCGCGGCCCGATGGCCGAGGTTTTCGACGGTTGCCTTGACGACCGGCGCGTCAGTGTTCACGAGACCGATGTCGGTCAGCTCATCCGTTCGCAAGCATCGGCCTGGGACGCGATCCTGCTCGACGTCGACAACGGCCCCGAGGGCATCGTCTACAAGGCCAACGATGCGCTCTACAGCGGCACCGGCCTCAACGCCGCACGCGCCGCGCTCAAGCCCGGCGGTGTGCTGGCGGTCTGGTCGCAGGGCCCTGACGCAGGTTTCACCCGAAGGCTCAAGCAGGCGGGCTTCACGGTCGACGAGGTTAAGGTGCGGGCTCACGGCAAGCGCGGCGCTCGTCACATCGTCTGGCTCGCGAGTAAAGCATAGCGGAAGCAATTCGGGCGGATTGCTGTTTGGGCTCCGCCCGGCATGCCGACACCTACTACTTCGCTTTCTGAAGCTCGGCCGCGAGCGCCTGCAGCAGCCCGCGCGTGCCCTCTTCGCGTCCGTGCGCTGAATCAATGCCATCGAAAAACGCACCCTGTTCGGTATAGGTCAGGCGAGTGCCGTCGCCGGAGGGTGCGAGCTCGACGGTGGTGAGCGACGCCGACAGCGGCTGCGGCCCGACCGCCATCCGGTAGGAAAATACGATGCGTCGGTCAGGGACGATGTCCTGGAACTGCGCATCGAGCCTGATTTCCGGGCCGCCCTGATAGCTGAACCGCGAAACCTCGCCGCCGCCGACATGGAAATCGAAGGTGAACTCGGCGATGGTGAAGCCGTCACCTTCGACGCGCCAGCGCCGCACTGTCGCCTTGTCGGAAAAGGCGAAGAAGACGCGCTCGGGCGATTGCGGATAGGTCCGCTCGATCGTGAAGGTCGAATGGATGACGGAGTGGTCGTTCACGGGCGCAATCTGGTTCATTTCTCTTCGTCCTTTTCCTGGTCGTGGAGTGTTGCGTTCGGTTGGTCAGTCTCCGCCAGAATCTGGCCGAGATGGTCGAGGTGGCGTTCGGCCGGCGTACGGCGCGCGGCGATCCAGTCGGCGAGCGGGGCGAGCCCGCCGGGCTCGATCCGGCAGGTGCGCACGCGTCCGATTTTTTCGCTGCGGATCAGCCCGCACGCTTCCAGCGCCTGGAGATGCTGGAGCACCGCGGCGAAGGTCATGCCGAACGGCTCCGCCAGCTGGCTGACGGTGGCCGGCCCGCGGCCCAGCCTTTCCAGGATTGCCCGCCGCGTCGGCTCGGCAAGAGCCCGCAGGATGCTGTCGATCTCGGAATAGTTAAGCATGGACTTGAGTATTTCGCCGATGACACAAATTGTCAAGCCACAACTAAAGTATTTTTGCAGATGGTGAGAGCCGGTTGGAAACGCGCGACGCGGGTCATTGCGAGGGGAAATCGCCATGGGAAATTGCATGCGCTGCGAAACGGCGCGGAAATGCCAGCATCGCCAACAGCTGATCAATGGCCGATCGCGCGTCAATCCTCGTGCAGGATGAATTCCAGATAGAGGTTGCGCTGCAGGATCGAGTGGTTGTCGTCGGACATCAGCGACACGATCAGCGCGCCGTCGTCGCGGGTCCAGACGTCGAGCGCTTCCATGTTGTCGATCTGGTAATCCATGTCGGCTTCAAGCAGCACCGGCCCGTCGGCGACGGCGCCCTTCTCGACGCTTTCGCCATAGATGCGCCGCAGCCGCATCTTGACGCCGCCGGCCATCGAAAAACTGCGCTCCAGAAGCAACAGGTCGCCATCCGGCAGGAAGGCGCCGTCGGTGATGTCGAAGTCGCCATTGCGCTTGACGGTGAAGACGCCCTTATGCGGCCCTTCGATGATCGCCGCGAAGATGTTACCGGCCTTGTCGAGGCTCTTTTCCGACACCACGACCAGCCCGCCCGCGTGCTGTCCGTAAGGATGGGCGCGGGCGACGGTCTCAAAGCCGCGATTGCGGCGAAGTTCCCAGGCCGGGATCAGGAAGTCCAATTGTTTGAACGGCGCCTTCATGTCGTCCGGATCGATCTTGACCTCTGCGATACGGTGATCGCGCTCGAAGCCGACCGTGGCGATGCCGTCCTGGACCGCGAGGCCTTCGGCATCGACCGCCCATTTCAGGTCGATGGCCTGGCCGGCCGCATCGACCATCTGCTGCATGCGAAAATTCTGAATGCCGGAAGGCCGCTTGTCGGCATCGTGGACAAGGGTGCCGAAGAACCAGAAGCCGGTATCGGCGACGCCGATGAAATCGCTGCCCGGCTTGAGGAACCGAAGCGCCGACAGCGCGCCGAAATCGCGCGTCGGCGAGGTCATTTCGAGCCCGCCGACGAATTCGAGCGGCCCGAACTGTTTGTCCGGCCGGCCGATATGGAATTCGCTGATCGGCCGTGCCGAGATTTCGGCCGGCTCGACCGGGGCCGGCCCGGCAGCGACAGCCGGCGCCAAACTGATGCCTGACAACGCAATGGCGGCCAAAAGCGTCTGCCAAAGGCCGCCGCGGGAAAAAATCATCCGGCGCGCCGCATGCCGCCGCGCCGCGTGTCGCGCACGGTTTCCTCGGCGAACAGCGAGGCCAGTTGCTCGGTCATGGCGCCGGCCAGTTCTTCGGCATCGACGATGGTGACGGCGCGGCGATAGTAGCGGGTGACGTCGTGGCCGATGCCGATGGCCAAAAGCTCGACCGGCGAGCGCGTCTCGATGAGCTCGATGATGGCGCGCAGATGCCGCTCGAGATAATTGCCCGGATTGACCGACAGCGTTGAATCGTCGACCGGCGCGCCGTCCGAGATCATCATCAGGATCTTGCGCTGCTCCGGCCGCGCGATCAGCCGGTTGTGCGCCCAAAGCAGCGCCTCGCCGTCGATGTTTTCCTTGAGCAGGCCCTCGCGCATCATCAGGCCGAGATTGCGGCGCGCCCGCCGCCACGGATGGTCGGCGGATTTATAGATGATGTGGCGCAGATCGTTGAGCCGGCCGGGGTTCGGCGGCTTGCCTTCCTTCAGCCATTTCTCGCGCGCCTGCCCGCCCTTCCAGGCGCGGGTGGTGAAGCCGAGGATTTCGACTGAGACGCCGCAGCGTTCCAGCGTGCGCGCCAGGATGTCGGCGCAGGTCGCCGCGACCGTGATCGGCCGGCCGCGCATCGAACCCGAATTGTCGAGCACCAGCGACACCACCGTGTCGCGGAATTTGGTATCACGCTCCTGCTTGAAGGACAGCGGCTGCATCGGGTCGATGACGACGCGCACCAGCCGTGCCGGATCGAGATAACCTTCTTCGAGGTCGAAATCCCAGGAGCGGTTCTGCTGCGCCATCAGGCGGCGCTGCAACCGGTTGGCCAGCCGCCCGACGACGCCGGACAGGTTGGCGAGCTGCTTGTCGAGGAAGGCGCGCAGCCGGTCGAGCTCCTCCTCCTCGCACAGTTCCTCCGCGCCTACGGTCTCGTCGAAGGCCGTGGTGAAGACCTTGTAGTCGATCTCTTTCGGCAGATTGGTGAAGGGATTGTCGTTGCGGCGCGCCTCGCCGGGCGTCTCCGCGTCGGCGTCGTCATCGTCGGAAAGGTCGTCGGCAGTGGCGTCGGAGGCCTCGGTCTCGGCCGATTGCTCGTCGTCGGACGATGCCTCGGTATCTTCGGACTGCGACTGCTCGGAGCCGGAATCGTCTTCGCCGCCCTCCTCGCTCTGCTCCTCGCCTTGCGGCTGGTTTTCGTCGTTGTCCTCCGAGTCTTCCGTCTCCTGGTCGTCGCCGAGTTCCTCGGCCATTTCCATGGAGGCGAGCATCTCGCGCACGACGCGGGCAAAGGCCTGCTGGTCGTCGAGCTTTGCCGACAGCCCGTCGAGGTCGGCGCTAGCCTTTTCCTCGACCCAAGGCCGCCAGAGATCGACCAGCCGTTCGCCGCTCTTCGGCACAGTGCGGCCGGTCAGCTTTTCGCGCACCATCAGCGCCAGCGCCTCCTCGATCGGCGCGTCGGCCTTGTCCTTGACGTCGACGAGGTTGGCCCGGGCGTATTTGTCTTCGAGCATCGAGCCGATATTGTCGGCAACGCCCTGCATGGCGCGGCTGCCGATCGCCTCGACCCGGGCCTGCTCGACCGCGTCATAGATGGCGCGGGCCTGCTTGCCTTCCGGCGCCAGCCTGGTGTGGATGCGCGCATCATGGCAGGCGCGCTTCAGCGCCATGGAATCGCCGAGCCCCCGGGTGATGGCGATATCGGCTTTCGATGCCTTCTTCGGCAGTTCGGGCAGCCGGGCGCGGCTGCCGGCCAGCGCCGGCCGGTCCTTGGCGAAGCCGACTTCGAGGTCCTTGTCGCCGGCGATGGCGCGCATGCAGACGGTAACCGCGCGCTTGAAGCTGTCGTTCTCAGCGCCGGTCTTGGATTTGTTTCGCGTGTTGTCGCCCGGACCCGCCATCGAGACTCTGCTTAGCCCAGCACCACATTGGCAGCCGATTCCGGCAGATCTTCGCCGAAGGCGCGCTGGTAGAACTCGGCGACCAGCGAGCGTTCCAGCTCGTCGCATTTGTTGAGGAAGGTCAGCCGGAACGCCATGCCGATATTGCCGAAGATCTCGGCATTCTCGGCCCAGGTGATGACCGTGCGCGGGCTCATCACCGTCGACAAATCGCCGTTGATGAAGGCCGAGCGCGTCATGTCGGCGACGCGCACCATCTTGTTGACGATCTCCTTGCCCTTGCCGTCGCGATAGTGCTTGGCCTTGGCCAGCACGATGTTCACCTCATTGTCGTGCGGCAAATAGTTCAGCGTGGTGACGATCGACCAGCGGTCCATCTGCGCCTGGTTGATCTGCTGGGTGCCGTGATAGAGTCCGGTGGTGTCGCCCAGCCCAACCGTGTTGGCGGTCGAAAACAGCCGGAAGGCCGGATGCGGGCGGATGACCCGGCTCTGGTCGAGCAGCGTCAGCCGGCCCGACGATTCCAGCACGCGCTGGATGACGAACATCACGTCCGGACGCCCGGCATCGTATTCGTCGAAGCACAGCGCAACATTGTGCTGATAGGCCCAGGGCAGGATGCCGTCGCGGAATTCGGTGATCTGCAGCCCGTCCTTGACGACGATGGCGTCCTTGCCGACGAGGTCGATACGGCTGACATGGCTGTCGAGATTAACGCGCACGCAGGGCCAGTTGAGGCGGGCGGCGACCTGCTCGATATGCGTCGATTTGCCGGTGCCGTGATAGCCCGACACCATGACCCGGCGGTTGTAGGCAAAGCCGGCGAGGATCGCCATGGTCGTGTTCTTGTCGAACAGATAGTCCGGGTCGATGTCGGGCACATGCTCGCTCGTCACCGAATAGGCCGGCACCACCATCTTGGAGTCGAAGCCGAATGTCTCCTTCACCGACACCGTGGTGTCGGGCAGGTTGGCGATGTCGCGATCGACCTTGTTCATCTCTACCAACGTCTCCACAAGCGAAACGCCGCGTTTCGCTGGCAATCGATTTTGTTCGGGGGCGGTCTTAGAGCCTTTTCCAACCTTATGAAAGTTGGAAAGCGACACGAACCGTAAGGTCGCTCAGCACAAACCTGCCTGCTTGAGCACGCGATAGGCCTGGAGCACATCGCGGAACCGGTCTTCCGAACCTCTGTCGCCGCCATTCGCATCCGGATGGTGGCGTTTCACAAGTTCCTTATAGCGCGCCTTGATATCCTTGCCAGTCGCCTTTGTATCAAGGCCAAGCGTTTCCAGTGCCTTGGCCTCAAGCGGCTTGGCCTTGCGCTCGCGTGCTTCGCGCGGGTCCTTCGGGCCTTTGAACAGATCGAACGGATCGCGCATGCGGTTGTAGTAGCCGGCGCGACCGGAGCGCGCCTGGGCGAAGTCGGGCGAGGAGCGTGTCGAAGCACCGTTGACGCCCATTTTCCAGGTCGGCCGGTGGCCGGTCATGGCCTCCTTCTGGAAGCGGGCAATCTCGGTGTCGGGAACGCCCGAGAAATAATTGAAGCCCTTATTGTACTCGCGCACATGATCGAAGCAGAACTGGAAGTACTCGCCTTCCTTCATGCGTCCGACCGGGGCGCGGTGGGTGCCGGCCTCCTTGCAGCCATCCCACTGGCAGATCGGCGAGCGCGACTTCAGCTCCGCGTCCTTCTCCGGGCGGATGCGAATCTTTTCGAAATATTTTGGGTACGGCTTCATCTCACCCATTTATGGGCTGTTCGCTGATGCGAAACAAGAATTGACATTTTCGCGATGATCGCCCTAACCGCTGAATCGCGGCATAAAACCGGCGAACGGCGAATTTTGTGCGATGGCATAGATGTGGTGAAGGGAAGCGGCGATGTCCATACAGGCAACGATGGAAGACAAGCTGAAAAAGGCGTTTTCGCCGGAACGGCTGGCCGTCATCAACGAAAGCCATCTCCATGCCGGCCATCATCATCTGGATTCCGGCCATCACGCCACCTTCGACGGCACCGGCGAGACGCATTTCCGCGTCCGCATCGTCGCGCCCGCCTTTGCCGGCATGAGCCGCGTCGAACGCCACCGCGCCGTCAACGCATTGCTGGCCGAGGAATTGAAATCCGGCGTCCATGCCCTGGCGATCGAGCCGGCGGCGCCCGGCGAAAAGACCCGCTGGTAACTCAGCCGAGGCTCGCCCTCAGGAAAGCCATCACCGCGGCGGTCAACGCATCGCCTTCGGTGCCGAAGTCGCGATTGATCGACATGTGCGAATAGGCGCTGCCATCGAACAGCGTGACCCTGGTTCCGGTGGCGCCCAGACGCCCGGCAAAGGCCTGCGCGTCCGCCGCGCGGGTTTTCGCCCGCGAATAGGCGATGAACGTCGGCGGATGCTTGCGGCCGTCGACATAGGTGACCGGCGACAGCGCCCGCCACTGCGCCGGATCGGGAAAGGCGCGGGCATAGACCCCTGCCATGCCGCCGCTCCTGGCCAACGCCTCCAGATCGTAGGCCCTGGTATCGTCGAGGACCAGCGCCGCGACGCCGGGCAGGCCGCCGCGCAGGCCGGTCAGCGCGACGAGATGGCAGCCGGCCGAATGGCCCATCGCGACGATCCGGTCCGGATCGCCGCCATGGCTGGCGATGTTGGCGCGGACGTAGCGATACGCCAGTTCGACATCGGCGGCCTGGGTGGCGACGTCGGCTTCAGGCAGCATCCGGTAGTCGATCGAGACGAAGCAGAAGCCATTGTCGAGCAGGAATTGCGGCTTGGAGTTGACGTTGTTGCGGTTGCCGACCCGCCAGGCGCCGCCATGGACGAAAAAGACGACCGGCAGGCCGCTTGCGCCATCGCGGGAATAAATGTCGAGCTTGGCCGGCCCATAGTCGAAGGTTTCGGGTGATGGCGGACGCAGCTGCAATGCCGCTGCAGCCTGACCCGGCAGCTGCGCCGCCATCGACACCAGAAGCAGGGTTCGCCGATCGATTGTCATAGACTCCTGACTGCCCACGGCTGCCATAAGGCGTGCACTGTCATTCGCCAAGCATCGCCGGCTTGATCCTCAGCCGCGCGATCCGATTCTTGTCGCGTTTCATGACGACGAAGCGCTTGCCGTGAAACGTAAAGGCCTGCTTTTCGTCCGGAATCGACTGCGCCTCGTGGATGACAAGGCCGGCAATGGTGGTGGCTTCCTCGTCCGGCAGGTTCCAGTCGAGCGCCCGGTTGAGGTCGCGGATCGACACCGTGCCGTCGACGACGACGGAGCCGTCGGCTTCCTGCTTGACGCCCTGGATGTCGATGTCGTGCTCGTCGGCGATCTCGCCGACGATCTCCTCGATGATGTCCTCCAGCGTCACCAGTCCCTCGACCTCGCCATATTCGTCGACGACGATGGCGAAATGCGCCTTGCGGCGCAGGAAGGCGTTGAGCTGCTCCTGCAGCGTCGTGGTGTCGGGCACGAACCACGGCCGCGACGCGATCTTCATCACGTCGATCCTGGAGAAATCATTGCCGACCTCGTTCAGCGCGCGCAGCAGGTCCTTCGCGTGCAGCACGCCGACGATGTTGTCGAGCGAGCCCTTCCACAGCGGCATGCGGGTATGCGGGCTCTGCAGGATCTCGCGCACCACCGCTTCCGGCGGGTCGTCGGCGTTGACCGAGCGCATATTGGTGCGGTGGACCATCACGTCCGACACTTCGAGCTCCTCAAGGTCGAACAGGCCGCCAATGCGGGCACGATCCTCGCGCACCACCTGGCCGTCGCGGCGGAAATCGTCGACGGCGCCACGCAATTCCTCATGCGTCGAGCGCTGCGGCTCGATACGCTGCAACTCGTAGCCGAAGGCGGCGAACAGGTGCCGACGCAAGACGAAGCCCAGCAGGCCGAGGCCGGCAAGCGCAGCAGCCGCGATCCAGCCGGCCTGGCTCATCCCGGATGGTTCTCCCCGAGGAACGCCAGCACTTCCGAGGCCGGCACATCCCTGGCGATGAAGGCCTGACCGATGCCGCGCGTCAGGATGAAGGTCAGCGCGCCGCGCGACACCTTTTTGTCCTGGGTGATGAAGGAGAACAGCTTTTCGGCGTCAGGCAATTCGCCTGGAATGTCGGCCATGCACCACGGCAGGCCGACGACGCGAAGGTGCGCCTCGACGCGCGCCGCATCGTCGGGGCTCGCCAAATTGAGCCTTGAAGAAAAACGGTGCGCCAGCGCCATGCCGATGGCAACGCCCTCGCCATGCACCAGCCGCGTGCCGTCATAGCCGGTCGCCGCCTCGAGCGCGTGACCGAAGGTGTGGCCGAGATTGAGCAGCGCACGGTCGCCGGTCTCGAATTCGTCGCGTGCAACGACGTCGGCCTTGGCGCGACAGGCCTCGGCAATCGCTTTTGCCCGCTCCGGCCCGCCGGCAAACACGCGAGACCAGTTTTCCTCCAGCCAGGCGAAGAACTCCGGCCGGTCGATCAGCCCGTATTTGGCCAGTTCGGCATAGCCGGCGCGAAACTCGCGGATCGGCAGCGTGTCGAGCACTTCGGTGTCGGCCAATACCAGCCTCGGCTGGTGAAACACCCCGACCAGGTTCTTGCCGCGCTTGCTGTTGATGCCGGTCTTGCCGCCGACGGAGGAATCGACCTGCGCCAGCAGCGAGGTCGGGATTTGCACGAAGTTCATGCCGCGCCGCGCGATGCCGGCGGCAAAGCCGGCGAGGTCGCCGATGACGCCGCCGCCGAGCGCGACGACGACATCGCCACGCTCCAGCTTGGCGGCCAGCACGCCGTCGACCACCTCTTCCAGGTGCGCAAAGCTCTTGGTCTTTTCGCCGGGCGGCAGCGTGATGACTGCATGTTGGATGCCACCGCTTGCCAGGCCGGCCGCAAGCGTTGCGAGATGCGCGCTAGCGACGTTTTCGTCGGTGACGACCGCCGCCCTTGTGCCCGGCAGACGGCGCGCAATTTCGGCGCCGGCGCGTGACAGCAGGCCGGGGCCGATCAAAATGTCGTAGGTACGCTCGCCAAGCCCGACTTCGACAGAGACCGTTGCATCAGCGCTCACGACCGCACCTCGTCGATGTCGGCAACGCCGAGATGGCCGCGCAGCGCGTCCACCACTTCGGCGGCAATGATCTCCTTGCGGTCGTCGCGGGTCGGCACGATGACATCGGCCGCGGCGTAAACCGGGTAGCGTTCCGCCATCAGCCGCTCCAGCACCCCCCGGGGATCGGCGCTTTTCAGCAGCGGCCGGTTCTGCTTCTTGGAAACGCGCTCCATCAACAGGTCGATCTCGGCCTTCAGCCAGACCGAAACGCCATGGCTGGCGATCGCCTCGCGCGTCTGCGCATTCATGAAGGCGCCGCCGCCGGTCGACAGCACCTGGGGCCCGTGCTCCAGCACGCGCAGGATGACGCGCTGCTCCAGTGCCCGGAACTCCGCCTCGCCATAGCGCTCGAACAGGTCCGGGACGCTCATGCGCGAAACACTTTCGATCTCCTGGTCGCTGTCGATAAAGGGTAGCGCCAGCATCGCCGCCACCTTGCGGCCGATCGCCGTCTTGCCGGCGCCCATCAGCCCGACAAAGACGATGGAACGGTCGCCCAGCCGGCCGAGCAGCGCGGCATGGCTCTTGCCCGGAGGGTTTGCTGGTAACGCGTTCATGTTTATAGGGCCTCTTTGCCGGCGTATCGACATCAAAAGCCTGTTTGCGTCAAGCGCGGCGCGCCCGGGACTGTTATTGGCTTCACCCTTGAATTGGTGGGATTGGCGTCTCATAAGGGCACAGGGTTGGAAATGCAGAACAAGACGACGGGCGAAAATTAATGCCGACACTGTTTCGCTTTGTCGTGACGCTCGTGATTCTGGCCGGCATTGTCTACGGCGCGATGTTCGCCCTGGTCATGTTCGTCGAGCCGAGAAAGGCGGAAATGAGCGTGCGTATCCCTCCGGAAAAGCTCAATCCCAAAAAATGAACAGCGCCGCCCGCATCGAAGCCTTTCTCGAGATGATGAGCGCCGAGCGCGGCGCTGCCGAAAACACGCTTTCCTCCTATCGCCGCGACCTCGAGGACGCTTCCGCCGGGATCGGCGGCGGGCTCGCCGCTGCCACCAGCACCGACATCCGTGCCTATCTCGACGACATCGCCGCGCGCGGCTTTGCCGCCACCTCGCAGGCGCGCAAATTGTCGGCAATCCGTCAGTTCTTCAAGTTCCTCTACGCCGAAGGCCTGCGCGGCGACGATCCGACCGGCACGCTGGACAGCCCGAAGAAAGGCCGGCCGCTGCCGAAGACGATGAGCGAGGCCGATACCGGCCGGCTGCTCGACCGCGCCACGCAGGAGGCGATCGACCCCTCGCTCAACGACGACGACAGCCTGGCGGCGCTGCGCCTGCACGCACTGGTCGAGGTCCTCTACGCCACCGGCCTGCGGGTTTCGGAGTTGGTCAGCCTGCCGGTGACGGTGGCGCAGCGCGACGACCGCTTCTTCATGGTGCGCGGCAAGGGCAACAAGGAACGCATGGTGCCGCTGTCGGCCAAGGCGCGCACGGCGATGCGGACCTGGCTTGCCGCACGGGCGGCGGTGCCGGCTCTTGCCGACAGCCCGTTCCTGTTTCCGGCCGCCTCCGAAAACGGCTATCTCTCGAGACAGGTCTTTGCCCGCGAGCTGAAAGGGCTTGCCGCGCGAGCCGGCATTGCCGCGGCGAAGATATCGCCGCATGTGCTGCGCCATGCTTTCGCCAGCCATCTGCTGCAGAACGGCGCCGATCTCAGGGCCGTGCAGCAGCTGCTCGGCCATGCCGATATTTCAACGACGCAGATCTACACCCATGTGCTGGAGGAGCGGCTGGTGCGTCTGGTCAACGATCATCATCCGCTTGCCGACTAGGCGTCATGTCGCTATGTGAGAACGACGTTCCACCGCGCCCAGCCTGCATTTTCGGGCTTGCGTCAGTCATTGCCTTCCGACTTGCCGGTTCGCCCAAGAATGTACAATTACCTCGATTTCGAAAAGCCTGTGCAGGATCTCGAAGGCAAGATCCTCGAGCTGAAGAAGCTTGCCGAGAACGGTGAGGCGGTCGACGTCGGCGATGAGATCGCCCGTCTCGAGAAGCGCTCACGCGATGCGCTGCGCGACGCCTATAAGGCGCTAACGCCATGGCAGAAGGTGCAGGTGGCGCGCCATCCGGACAGGCCGCATTGCATCGACTACATCAAGGGCCTGCTTACCGATTTCACGCCGCTCGCCGGCGACCGCAATTTCGGCGAGGACCAGGCGATCGTCGGCGGCTTCGCCCGCTTCCGTGGCGAGCCGGTGGCGATCATCGGCCAGGAAAAAGGTTCCGACACGGCAAGCCGGCTGAAGCATAATTTCGGCTCGGTGCGGCCGGAGGGCTACCGCAAGGCGGTACGGCTGATGGAACTCGCCGACCGCTTCCAAATCCCGCTGCTGACGCTGGTCGACACTGCCGGCGCCTATCCCGGCGTCAACGCCGAAGAGCGCGGCCAGGCGGAAGCCATCGCCCGCTCGACCTCAGCCTGCCTTGGCCTGAAGGTGCCGTCGATCTCGGTGGTGATCGGCGAAGGCGGCTCCGGCGGCGCCATAGCGATCGCCACCGCCAACCGCGTCTACATGCTCGAACACGCCATCTATTCGGTGATCTCGCCGGAGGGCGCCGCCTCGATCCTGTGGCGCGACACCACCCGGTCCAGGGATGCTGCGACCAACATGAAGATCACGGCGCAGGATCTGCTGGAGCTGAAGATCATCGACGCCATCGTCGCCGAACCGCTCGGCGGTGCCCATCGCGCCCCCGAAACGGTGATTGCCGCCACCGGCGACCTCATCGCCAGGACGATGAAGGAATTTTCCGGCGCCAACACCGACTTCCGCGAGCATCGCCGCGAGAAATACCTGGCGATGGGCCGCAATCTGTAGCCAACGCAGGTGCGCGGCCTGAAATGTGACGGCGTGGAGCAATTTCGCCACAAAAATGCCGCCGCGTTCGTCACAGTGAGCTTGCCGTAGGGGACGCGCCAATTTCGTTTGGGGCAAGAGGGCTGCTTGGCGCAAGGTCGCTTGCGGTAAGGAATTTTCAAGGTTAACGGGCTTAAGGTCCGTCAGTGGTCAGTTTAGCAGCCGCGGCATCCGCGGCGCAGAGATGAAGACGATAGCCATATCCATGTTTGCCAAGCTTGCCCGCACCGGAGTTCTGATCGCTGCGATCGGCGTCGCCGGCTGCAATGATGCTTCGATGAAGGATTTTGCACCGCAGGCCAACAAGCCGCTGCCGGACAAGATCCTGGCCGAGATGAGGGCCAAGGGCATGGTCCGCACCTCTTCGGTGATGGCCCGCATCTTCAAGGAAGAAGGCAAGCTCGAAATCTGGAAGGCCAAGACCAACGGCCGCTACGACCTGGTCGCCAGCTACGACATCTGCAAATGGTCGGGCAAGCTCGGGCCGAAGTTCACCGAAGGCGACCGCCAAGCGCCGGAAGGCTTTTACACGGTCCGCCCGGCGCAGATGAACCCGCGGTCGAATTATCACCTGTCCTTCAACATCGGCTACCCGAACGCCTATGACCGCGCCAATGGCCGCACTGGTTCCAACCTGATGGTCCATGGCGCCTGCTCGTCGTCGGGCTGCTATTCGATGACCGACGCGCAGATCGAGCAGATCTACGCTTTCGGTCGTGACGCCTTCCAGGGCGGCCAGACCGAGTTCCAGATCCAGGCTTTTCCGTTCCGCATGACTGCAGCCAACATGGCGCGCTACCGCAACGACCCGAACTACGAATTCTGGAAGATGCTGAAGGTCGGCTACGACAATTTCGAAGTCACCAAGGTGCCGCCGAAAGTCGACGTCTGCGAGAAGCGCTACGTCTTCAACCAGGTTGCGGCCGACGGCTCGACCTTTAATCCGACCGGCGCTTGCCCTGCGACCACCCAGCCCGATTCACTGAGGAGCGCCATCAACGCCTATCAAAGCACCTATGAGGCGGCCTTCAACGGCGCCGTCAAGGCCAGCGTGCCGGCACCCAAGCCGACCATCGCCGGGATCAAGGAAGCCAGCATCGTTTCCGACTGGTCGAAACGGCGTGCCCGCGGCGAACGCGTGCCGATCGAGCCGCCGTCGCTCAACCCAGACGGCACGGTGACCGAGACGGCGCGCATGGGCCGCGTCGATTCGCCGGCCGGCCGCAAGATGGCGGCACTCGACGCCGAAAAGGCCGCCAAGCAGAAGGCCGAGGAACAAAGGCTAGCCGCCATTGAAGCGGCCAAGGCCGCCAAAGAGGCAGCCAAGGCGCAGGCGCTGGCCGAGAAGGAAGCGGCCAAGGCGCAGGCACTGGCTGAAAAGGAAGCTGCCAAGACCGCCGCCGAGATGCCTGTCGCCACCGCCACTGTAGCGCCATCGGAGGCCGCCCCGGCAGTCGAAACGCAGGCTGCGGACGCCGAAAGCACGGCGACAAGGTTGAAGAAAAAGCTGCTCGGCATGTTTGGCGGCTGAGCTTCATGCTTGAACAAGAAGATGGGGGCCAAGGAGACAGGCCCTCAACCAGCCCCGCCGCCGTCTACGACCTCAAAGGTCTGAACTGCCCGTTGCCCGCGCTCAAGGCCAAAAAGCGCTTGGCCGCAATGCCGCCGGGTAGCCGCCTCTGGCTCGAAACCACCGACCCCCTCGCCGTCATCGACATCCCCGCCTTCTGCGCCGAGAGCGGCCATCGGCTGATCGAAACGGCGGCAATATCGGGCGGCCACCGCTTCCTGGTCGAGCGCGGCGGCGGCCGAGCCTGGACTTAGCTCGTTCTGCTGACGGTGCGCTGCCCCTCATCTGCCTGCCGGCATCTTCTCCCCGTATAGTGACGGGGAGAAGGGGCTGGCCGCAACTTTGGCGCTCTTTCTGCGGCGCTGGAGATTGGCGAAATCGTCGACGAGAGCGTCCTTCTTGAGAAGATGCCGGCAGGCAGATGAGGGGCAGCGCGGCGTTCGACTTAAAACTGATGAAAGCCTCTACCGCCCGGCAATAGCCAGCGGGTTGCTTTCCAGTGCCGCGCGGTCCGGCGTGTCGATCGACGGCCGGTTGGTGAAGGCGGCGAACAGCCGGCGGATATAGTCTTCCGGCATGTCGAGCGTGATCAGCACCAGCCTGGTGCCGCGCTGGCTGTCCGGCCAGGCCGGCAGTTGCACCGGCGGATGCAGGATCTTCTGCACGCCATGGATAACCAGCGGCCGCGACGGGTCTTCTGCAAGCTCGATGACGCCCTTCATCCGCAACAGGCGCTCGCCATGCGCCGAGCGCAGCAGATCGAGGAACATCTCGATTGCCGAAAACGGCACCGGCCCGTCATGAACCAGCGAATACGCGCGGATGCGGGAATCGTGCCTGTGGCCATGGTCATGGTGACCGTGGTCGGCATGACCATGACCGCTGTGGTCATGGCTGCCAACATCATGGTCGTGGCCGGCTTCTTCGCCGAGCCAACGCTGCATATCGACGGATTTGGTGGCCGGATTGTAGAGGCCGCAATCGAACAGGGTCGCGGCGCTTGCCTGGCTCGCGTCGAGCACCACGGCACCCGGGTTGAGCTGCCTGAGCCGCGCCCGCAACGCCTCCGCGTCGCCTGCATCCGTGGCCAGGTCGGCCTTGCTGAGCACGATGCGATCGGCGACGGCCACCTGCTTCACCGCCTCGACATGGGCATCGAGCGTCGCATTGCCGTTGACGGCGTCGACCAGGGTGATGACGCCGTCGAGCCGGAAGGCCTGGACCAGGGCCGGGTGCGCCATGATCGACTGCAGCACAGGGGCGGGATCGGCGAGCCCGGTGGTCTCGACGACAACGCGGGCAAGCCGGTCGATGCGGCCGGTCTGCAGCCGGTCGACGAGGTCGGCCAACGTGTCGACCAGCTCGCCGCGCACCGTGCAACAGAGGCAGCCGTCGGAAAGCTGGATGATGCCATCGGACGCCTGCTCGACCAGAAGATGGTCGATCGCCACTTCGCCGAACTCGTTGATGATGACGGCGGTGTCGGCGAGCGCGGGATTCCGGAGCAGCCGGTTGAGCAGCGTCGTCTTGCCGGCGCCGAGAAAGCCGGTGAGCACCGAAACGGGGATCGGGAAGCCGGCCATACGGCTAGTTCAGCGCCTTGGCCGGCCGTTGGACCTGCGCGGCGGTGGTGGACCCGGCCACGGCCGGCTCGGCGCCGGCCGGCGGCGCCCGATCCGGCCGCCATGTCGGCAGCGGCACGTCGGCATATTCCTGCCCGGAGGCGTCGAGCATCGCCTTCGGCTTCGGCCCCGTGGCGCCGCCGAGGCCGACGGCGATCAGCGTCGGTACATGGTCGAGCTTTTCCTGATAGGGCGATTTCGGCACATCCTTGCCCTTGTCGCCGACGGCGGGTGCGGCTTCCGACTGCTCCTCGACCGGCTTCTTCTTGCAGATCTCGTCGTTCATGTCGTTGGCCGACATGGTGTCGCCATAGGCAGGCAGCGCCGCCACCGTCAGCCAACTCGGCGCCGGGGTTGCAAAGCCCTGGTCGAGCAGTTTTGCCGCCGCCTCGGCGCGGGTGACGGCCGATTGCTCGCCGAGCACCACGGCGACCAGGGTGCGGCCGTTGCGGGTCGCCGAGCCGATCATATTGAAACCGGACGAGCAGACGAAACCGGTCTTCATGCCGTCGGCACCCGGATAGCGGCCGATCAGGAGGTTGTAGTTGGAGATCGCCTTCTTGCCGACGGCAAGGCCTTCGATCGAGAACCAGGGGGCATATTGCGGAAATTCCTTGCGGATCGCCATCACCAGCAAAGCGAGATCGCGCGCTGTCGTATACTGGTCCGGCGAATAGAGCCCGTTCGGATTGACGAAATGGGACCCGCTCATGCCGAGCCTCCGCGCCTCCGCATTCATGCGTTCGGCAAAGGCCGCTTGCGAACCGCCGATATTCTCGCCGACCGCCATGGCGATATCGTTGGCCGATTTGACCAGCATCATCTTCAGCGCATTGTCCAGCCGCATCACCGAACCCGGCTTGAAGCCCATCTTGCTCGGCGGCTCGCCGGCGGAATGTTTCGTCACCTTGATCGGCGAATCGAGCTGGACCTCGCCCGCGGCAATCGCACGAAACGCCACATAGGCGGTCATCAGCTTGGTCAGCGATGCCGGGTACCAGCGCCTGAACGCCTCCTGATGCTGCAGGATCTTGCCGCTGTTCAGGTCGAACAGGATGGTCGGATTGGCCAAGGCAGGCCCGGCCAGCGCCGCAAGCACCACCGCGCCCGCCACCAACAGTTTGAGGAAATGCCTATAGCGCATCATGAAAACCGAAATAGCCTCTTGCCGCAGTCGCCCCTGGCTCCGTAAGATTTCGTTACACGATCGCCAGGATAATGGTCCGGCTCTCTGTTCCCGGACCACAGTCGCGGTGCTATTTACTCTATGTGACGTCAACATGGCAAAGTGCTGCCGATCACAATGTGGAAGCAGCAGCACAATGCAAAGCAGCGTGCATGGTTGCAGGGCAGCAGGCACAATTGCACAGCAGCAGGTCAAGACCGCCTGCTCCAACAGCGAAATGGAACCATCATGCCGATCCTGAACCGAGCCGCCGAAATGCAGGATGAGGTGGCCGGCTGGCGCCGCCATTTGCATCAGACGCCGGAGCTGAATTTCGACGTCTTCAAGACCGCCGCCTTCGTCACCGAGAAGCTGAAGGCTTTCGGCTGCGACGACATCGTGACGGGTTTGGGCAAGACCGGCGTCGTCGGCATCATCCGCGGCCGCCACGGCGAAGGCTCGACGATCGGCCTGCGCGCCGACATGGACGCCCTGCCGCTCAACGAGATCAGCGGCAAATCCTATGCCTCGACCGTCCCGGGCAAGATGCACGCTTGCGGTCATGACGGCCACACCGCGATGCTTTTGGGTGCCGCCAAATACCTCGCCGAAACACGCAATTTCGCCGGCTCCGTCGCGGTTATCTTCCAGCCGGCCGAAGAGGGCGGCGGCGGCGGCAACGAGATGGTCAAGGACGGCATGATGGAGCGCTTCGGCATCTCCAAGGTGTTCGGCATGCACAACATGCCGGGCCTGCCGGTCGGCCAGTTCGCCATCAGGCCGGGTCCGATCATGGCGGCGACCGCCGAATTCACCATCACCGTCAAGGGCCGGGGCGGCCACGCGGCGATGCCGCACGGCACCATCGATCCGATCGTCATCACCAGCCAGCTTGTCGGCGCATTGCAGACGATCGTCTCGCGCAGCACCGATCCGGTCGAGGCGGTGGTCGTCTCGGTGACGAAATTCCATGCCGGCGACGCCTATAACATCATTCCCGAGAGCGCCGAGATCGCCGGCACCGTACGCACGCTGAAGAAGGAGGTCGCCAAGAAGGCTGAAGAGCGCATCCGCGCGCTTTGCCAAGGCGTGGGCGCTGCCTTCGGCGCGACAATCGAGGTTGATTACAATGCCAACTACCCCGTCACCTTCAACCATCCGGAAGAGACGGTCTTTGCCAGCGACATCGCGGCCGACGTCGCCGGCGACAGCCATGTGCACCGCGCCATCCAGCCGGTGATGGGCGGCGAGGATTTCTCCTACATGCTGGAAGCGCGGCCGGGCGCCTTCATCTTCATCGGCAATGGCGATACCGCCGGCCTGCACAACCCGGCCTACGACTTCAACGACGAGGTCATCCCGCACGGCATGAGCTATTGGGTGAAGCTGGCGGAGACGGCGCTGGCGGCGTAGCCGTTCGGCATCGGCGGTGCGGCGACCGCCGCACCTCTGGGCGGCAAAATCGGGCAGGACATGTTCTGCTGGTCACTTCCGGCCGGACGACTTCCGGGCAAGGCCGAAGGCAATGCCCAGAGCAATACCTATACCAATGCCCGCAACAATGTTGTCCAACACGGCGCCGATGGCCACGCCGATCACGACGCCGAGTGTGAGGTGTTTGGCATCCATTATGCCCGGTCATGTAGCGTGGAAGGGAAGAGCTGCAACCGCTACGGTCCGCTCTTCGGATCCTCGACCTCCAGCGCCTCCATAACCGGCGCCAGCTCATTGTCGTCGGCAGCCTGCGGCTCTTCGCCTGTCCTTGCCTTCTTCAGGGCTGCCTCGATCGCCTCCTGGATGTTGCCGAGCTCGTCTTCGCGAACCTCGTGGCCGTAGCCGGCAGCATCGGCATCCTGCTCGAATTGCTGCGCCAGGACGGCGACGCTCACCTCGCTCTCGGCCGGCAGATTGCCGACATTCTCCTGCAGCCAGGTTTCAAAGAACTCTTTTGTGGCGCTCATGCGGTGTCTCCTTCGGGACACTAAAGCGCGCCGGCATCCCGAAAGTTCCGCTATCTTAACCGTCTTTGAACCGCTCGCCATGTCGGCTACGCAGGAACCCGCCGCTTCAACCAATCGACCATTAGCGTGGTGACTTCGCCCGGCTTCTCCTGCTGTGACCAATGTCCACAGCCGGCGACCACATGTTTTTCGAGATCGGCGATGTGGGCGTCCATTCCATCCATCATCGCTGGAGATAACACGACGTCGTCCTCAGCGCCGATCATGAGCGAAGGCACTTTTATCGTCTGGTCGACATTCAAGCCGGCTCTCCAATTGCGGGACAAGTTGCGGTACCAGTTGATGCCCGGCGTGAAACCGGTGCGCCCGAAGCTCTCGGCATAGAAAGCAAGCTCGTCTGGCGTCAGGATCAGCTCGCCGGGCAGCGTCTTCGGCTCCGGCTGCGAGAGCGCCTGTAGGAATGTCATGTGTCGGGCCTGCGGCGGCAGCTTGGCGTATTGCGCGGCGGTGATAACACCCTTGCGCATATTGCTCCTGAACACCCGCGCCACGTCGTGCGCCATCAAACGGTCCGCGAGATCACCATCTTCGAACATCAGCACATACATGTCGGGATTGTAGACTTCGCGCATCTGCGCGATCGGGTCTTTTGCCGGGTTGGCCACGAACGGCTTGTCCGGGGCGGTCAGCCCCTTGGTGAGGCTCGGATGCAGCCACAGCATTTCATGGGGAATGAATGGCGTGTTGACACCGATGACGCCAGTGACCCGGCTTTGATGCAAAAGCGGCATCTGCCATGCGACCAGGCCGCCCCAGTCATGGCCCGCGAACACGGCCTTTTCGACGCCGAGAGCATCGAGGAGACCGACGAGATCGCCGGTCAGGTGGACCATGTCATAATCCTCGACCTTGGACGGCCGGTCGGTCAGACCATATCCGCGCTGGTCGGGAACAATGACGTGGTAGCCGGCGGCCGCGAGCGGCGCGATCTGGTGACGCCAGGAAAAGGCGAGTTCGGGAAAGCCGTGCAGCAAAACAACCGCCGGTCCCTTGCCGGCTTCATAAACAGCCATATCGATGCCGTTGGAGCGAACGTATCGGACCGGCGGCATGGCCGGCGACGCGCCAAAGACCGGCAGGCAAGGCGCAAGAAGACTGCCGGCGGTGCCGAGAAGCACCGCCCTGCGGGAAGGGTGATCATGGCAGAAGTTTCCTTAGCTGCTCGAATTCTGATCGAATGACGGCCGGGTAGGCCGAGACGTCTCGGCCGGCGCGGATCAGCACGAGAATGCCTTGGTAGAGAAGCAGAAGCCTGACGACGTGGAGATCGACCTGCCCTCCACCGATCTGGCGCTCCACGACCTGCCGGATGGCGGCTTCCAGCACGGCGAAGCCTTCCGCGAGACCTTCCGAGGCGACCGACGGTTGCGCACCGAACTCGACAGCAGCGTTCGTTAACAAACAGCCGAGGTCGCCGGATTCCGGGGCGGGCAGCAACAACGACAGGAACAACTGTTCCAAACCATCCAGATCGCTTGCTTCGCCGATGTAGGTCTCGATACGGTGTCGGATGACGGCATCGATATAGTGGCCGAAGGCCGCCCGATAGAGACCTTCCTTGTCGCCAAAGGCATTGTAGATCGAGCCAGACGTCAGGCCGGTGGCATCGCTCAGATCCTTGATCGAAATTCCCGCGAAACCGGCCCGTCGAAACGCGTTCATCGCGTCACCCAGCACAGTGGCTTCGTCAAATAGTCGCGGTCTGGTCATGGAGGAACCCAATGTAAAATGATCATTCTAGAATGAGCATTTTACATCGCCAGTCAAGCGACTCTTTTTGCAAAGACAGCTCGACGGGCACACAGGCACGCCAGCGATGCCAGGTTGCATCGCGATCTCCCGGAGCTTGGCCCCTCTGTGAGATTAAAAACCAGGCGGCGTTGGCGCCGCCTGGCCCGGCTGCTTACTGGCTGGCAGCAGTCGTCGGTTCGCACGACACGTTCGGGTTCATGTCGGCGAACGCGCCGGTCGGGTTGCCCTTCCAGGCCCAGACATGCAGCTCGTAGAACGGGCCGAGGCCATAGCGGTTGGGCGCGCTGTTGAAGTTGAACAGATGCCCATCGAGCGATGCCGGGCCTTTCGAGGTGATGTATTCGACCGCGATCAGTTTTAGCGTGCCGTCGGCCATCGGCTCGTACATCACCGCTTCGGGCTTGGCGACATCTACAGCGTCGTCCTTGAGGTAGCCGGGATTGACGTAATGGATGCCCATGGCGCCGCCGGTGATGCCGCTGGCGCAAGGAATGGGCGCATAGCCCTCGGCGGTCGCCGCCGCCACATTCTCGAAGCGGCTGTTGGCGGCTCGCACCTTTTCGGCCAGCGGATTGGGACCGGGCGCGGGCGCTGCCTGATGCGCCTGCGCCAACGCAGTGCAGGCCGCCAGCAGCGCCGCGGCAGCGAGGAATTTGTTGCGAAAGGTGATTGTCATAGTCATTCCATTCTTCTTGAAAAGCACACCCCGGCCGGCCGCCGGAAGTAAGGGGGTCCGGCAGGTGGGCGCTGCGGCTGTTGTTGCTGGGAGATCCCTATCCCGATGCGACGAATGCCCGGAAGGATCATCCCTTCGGCAGATACGGGATCGTTCCGGCCAGATCGGAGTTGTCGATCAGCTGGAAACGGCTGTCGCTGCCGCCCTGACGGGCCGAAACGAAGGGTGCGTAGGCAGGATCGTCGGTGAAGGCGCGCGCCGCGGCCTCGGTCGGGAACGCCATCAAGGCAATCAGCGTCGTGTCGAGCGGCTTGCCTTCGAGCGTCTTCACATTGCCGCTGCGCGACAGATATCTGCCGCCGTGCTTGTGAACGAGGTCGTGGACCGACGCGGCATAGGCCGGCATCCACTTCGGGTCCCTCACCTTGATGTCTGCGATAACGTAAGCGGTCATGGGTCATGTCTCCTGGTCGTGCACAGGGGTATCCCGTGCAGCGGCAGAGGGGTCGCATGGCAAGGCCGGCGCCAGCCAGTCCGCGATCTGTACTGGTGCGGCGAATTCGAAATTCGCATTCACTTTGGAGCAACGCAGCGAGCGAATTTCGGATTCAAAAGCCACACCAGCAAGTGCTTGGATTTCCAGTGTGGTTTTGGATTTGAAGTTCCTAATGCTGATGCCACCCAGAAAGCAGGAACTTCAAATCCACCACACTTGGGCCGGTACAGTTTCTGTACTCGCCGCACCGCTGGGAAAGGCCTATGCTCCCGGGTGAATTTGAGGGGAAGGCAACATCATGACCCAGGCCGGATACAAGCAGTTCTGCCCGTTATCGATGGCCGCGGAGGTGCTGTGCACCCGCTGGACCATGGTTCTGCTTCGCGAATTGGTGGCGGGCTCGACCCGTTTCAACGATCTGCGCCGCGGCGTCCCCAAAATGTCGCCGACCCTTCTGTCGCAACGGCTCAAGGAGCTCGAGCTGGCCGGGATCGTCGAGCGCAAGGAGGTGCGCGGCGAGAAAGGCATCTTCGAATACCGGATGACCGAGGCAGGCAGGGATCTGCGGTCCGTCGTCGAGGCGATGGGCTTTTGGGGGCAGAAATGGGTCGAGTCGCGGCTGTCGCTGAAGAACCTCGATCCGTCGCTGCTGATGTGGGACATGCGGCGCAATCTAAACGCGTCGCCGCTGCCCGACGGGCGCACGGTGATACAATTTCTGTACCAGGAGCTCCCCGCCTCCAAACGGTCGTGGTGGCTGATCGTCGAGAAGCACGGCGAGGTCGACCTCTGCTGGTACGATCCGGGGTTCGATGTCGATCTCTACGTCTCGACCGACCTGCACACCATGACCGAAATCTGGATGGGGCTGATCACCGTCGAGAAGGCCGGGCCGAAAGTCATTCTGACGGGCGATCAGGATATCGCCCGCAAAATGCAGACTTGGCTGGGCCTGAGCCCGTTCGCTGTCGAACCCAAGCGAGCAGCCTAGCTGCCTCTTGGCGAAACGATCCGAAGCGGTTATGTGTCGGGCGCGATGGTCCCGTAGCTCAGTAGGATAGAGCGGCAGATTCCTAATCTGTAGGTCACAGGTTCGATTCCTGTCGGGATCACCAAGTTTTTCAAGCACTTAGCCAAAAAGCCGCCGTACTTTTTGGTAAATTAGTACGGCAATTAGTACGGCAAATTTCGCATGAACTTCGGCTTCAGCTGCTCAATCCAACCGAGTTGTGGATTTCCATGATTCTGGAATTGAGTAGATTGCTGGGACGGGCGGCCACCGATGTCGCTTCAGGTGGCGATTTGAGGTGGGGTCTGTCGAGACGCAATGCCGCGCCTCGGCAGGCATTGATTTTACGATGTTTTTTCTAGTCCAGGAGCCCACAGCGATTTGTATCACAGTTTGTATCTCAGTCCGTATCGCACGAGGCTGACCTAGCCACCTGGTAGAATGGCACGTCTTACGAGGCCTGAGCCGTAATCAATGTTGTCGTGCCAGCGCTACATACGGTCCCTTGCACGTTTGGTCTGGAACGACAGCCATGGAGCCGAGAGCGGACTGGCAGCTCCTAGGTGTGGATCACGGAAAAGTTCGCATTCGACGATTAAGAGCTGGATGACTGCTACCGCCCCCCATTTCCGACATTGATGGATGGGACGCGCGTCCCATAAGCAGCCAACGTCAGTGCCGAGGCTGCAAGGTCAAAAGGTGGCTTTCAGTAGGCCGGCTGTGGCTGCCCTCGAAAAATGCGGTACTGCAAGAACGAAATTTGTTGCCGAGGAACTGATCTGCAGCGCCATACTCTCACAGGGTCCTCAGCTCCTCGTCGGCAATCGCGGCTTGGATCGATCGACAGATCTTTCAGCGAATCTACAAATTTGAAGGGGCGCTTACCGGCGCAACCTGATCGCCACGCTTCAGGAACGCGAGGTTGACCGTGCCGGTGGGGAACTGGCGGCGAAAAAGGCACTGCCGTTCCGAGCTGCCGCCGAGGGCGAAACCGTGACCGGCACCTTCACCGGGGCCGCGCAGCTATCCAGTGGCAAGTTCGCCATCGTCGAGAAGTCCCACGAGTTCACGCTTGTCCCGTGGCGGCCAGTCATCGACCGCCAGCTCGGCCGCGAGGTCAGTGGCATCGTGCAGGGCGGATCGGTGTCCTGGCAGTTGGGGCGGCAGCGGGGATTGGGGCTTTCGCCCTCAAACCCCTTGACCGACTTCACTGAGCACCCGTCGCAGCCATTGATGCCCTGGGTCGGCGTCGTGGCGCATGCCAAGTCTGCACCACTCGAAATGAAGGAATATCCAATGGCGGCGGAAAAAGTCGGAGCGGTAGCCGCCCTGCCAACGGTGCGAAGAGACGACGGGGTTCCGTTGCCACGAGCTCGGAGGCATCGACCAGCATCGGTGCCATCAAGAAGTGGCCGACCGTCACGACGACATTCCTCTTCAATCCTTTCTCGGTGAGCACAGCATCGACATAGCCGCTCGGATTGCCCTTCATCGAAACCTGAAGATGGCGCAGCGAGAGATAGCGGTCGAGGTCGAGACTATCGGCCAGATCGGTGTGATCGCCGCGGCCAGCGCAGATGAAGTCCTCTTCGTATAGCAGTTCTTCTCGCATATGGGTCGGCGGCTGGGGGAAGTTGCCGGCGATGAGTTCGACTGCGCCGTCGTCCAGCATCGGCAAACCGACGCTGCGGCTCGTGTTGCGGACCACCAGAGAAACGCCTGGTGCTTCGCGGCCGAGCCGTGCAGTCAGACGCGGTAGCAGCACGAAAGCGGCATAATCGGAGAGACCGACCACGAATTGCCGAGTGCTTTCGGTCGGATCGAACGAGCGCCCGCCGAGCAGGACGCCTTCAACCTGTTCGAGGATCGACCGAACACTCGGCGCAATGTCCTGCGCCAGTGGCGTCGGCGTCATGCCGCGCGGGGATCGGACAAACAGCGGGTCTCCGAACAGAGCCCGAAGGCGATTGAGCGAATGGCTGACCGCCGGCTGGGTCAGCCCAATCCGCTCGGCCGCGCGCGTGGCGTGCCCTTCGGCAACGAGGGCGTCGAAGACGACCAGCAGATTGAGATCGACGTTAGCGATATGAATCTTCTTCATCACGGCGATGCTAATAATGAATTGAATTTATCGCAATCGCCGATGCAAGGTCTGACCTGAAATAAAGCGGGGGCGGGCAGAGTTAGAGAACATGAGTGTCAGGTCCCACCACCGCAGCAACGGGAAGAGTAAGTTCTCGCCGACGCTTTATTGAGGCTGCCTTCATCGCAGCAAGTTCTTTCGCCATCAGTCGGAGCGGGCAAGCCATGGCCTCGGAAACTCATGAGGATCGATTTTCACGCGGCCTGGAGACGCTCCGCCGGATCGGCGGGGAGAATTTCGATGGACCGATCAATGCTCTGGCGGAGACCTCCGCCGATTTGTCGCGCTTCACCGTCGAATATCCCTATGGCGATGTGTTGTCCCGCCCGGGGCTGGATCTCCCGCTAAGGCAGCTCTGCACCGTCTCGATGCTGCTGGCCGACGGAAGCGCCCAGCCGCAATTGAAGTTTCATATCGCCGGCTTTCTCAATGCCGGCGGCACCCCCGAAGCGATCGTCGAACTGCTCTTCGTCTCGGTCGCGGTCCTGGGCTTCCCTGCAACCGTCAATGCCGTCGGCATCGTCCGGTCGGTATTCGCCGAACGCGAGCTGGCATTTCAGCCCATCAAGCCCGCGACGGGTTACGGAGCGGGACGCGGATGGGCCGGACGCGAGATGCTGGAGCGGCTCGTAGCGGGCGACGCGCAGGGCTATTTTGACCGCTTCGCCGGCATCGCGCCCGACCTCGCGCAGCTTTCGATCGATTTCGGGTTCGGGGAGGCGCTGGCTCGGGACGGCCTCGATCACAAGGCCAAGCTGCTCGCGATCACGATTTGGCTTTCCCGGTCCCGATCGACATAGGTCCGCGACCTTCGACCCACCATGAAGCATCGAATTTTCGACAGCGAATGTATAGCGCTTATCCGGCGCGCATGTCGCTCTGTTCGAGCCTTTGACCACCGGCGCTGACCACGGATGTGCTGGCAGCATTGGGATCTTTCCGGTTCGGATGGAAAAGATGCAGGAGGGGGCGTCGGCGTGCTCCTGCGGAAAGCCGCACCCCCTCATGCAAACGCAGCCTCCCCGCGTGGGGAGCGCTTGCCTGCGCTACGGCGGCGGCTTTCCATGCGAGCCGCTTCAAAAATGATGCTGCGAAACGGCTCCGGCTTTATCCGACGAACGCCTCACGCATCCGAGCGAACATGCCTGGCTGTCTCCCGGCAATCGCCGCACGGATGTGACGGGCGGCCGTTACGGCGCTCACCGTCGCGCCGAAATGACAATAGCAGATGATCTCATGCAATTGCCTGTCGGTCAGTTCGAAGAACCGCTTCGCTTCGCCGTAGTTGTCGTTTTCCAACCCGGCGGCGCGGAGGACAGGATCCTCGAAAGCGACTGAGATCGGCGAGCCGTCGCCGCGCATGGCCCCGCGTGATCTAACCGGCTGATACTCGGTCTGGTGTAGCGTCGAGAGTCGCCGGTCAGGGTTCCGTTCAAGGAGCTCCGCCCAGCGTTCAAGACGCTCGCTGCGCGACATGGCCTGGCGCGGGTAGGCCTGATCGATCTCGGCGACGATCTGCAGTTGCTCGATCGTCTGGTATTTCATTTTGGCCTCCTATTCGGACGATAGTTGGTCCACCCATATCCTTCTTATGCCTGCAGCCAGCGTGACTCCAACCGATCGTGAAGTCCAATCACGATGATGCTGGGAGGGCTTCCCCCCACGAAAATGCGGAGGCTTCGCAAAGATCGGCCATTAATTTGGCGAACGCGGTCAAATGCGCGGCTGTTCGACGATGTCGGTCTGGAGTCCGTGCCGATCGAGGTGATCGACGGGCAGAGTCTGTGCTGGAGTAGCCCGGCGGGACTGTCGGGAATTCTGTGCGCGAGGCCATGATGATGGAAAGGAGAGAATCATCGCATGGCTATTGAGAAGGAACTTCTGGACCAACTGCTTGCCGGCCGC
>NZ_JAMYMA010000013.1:0-196687 GCF_040318275.1 Mesorhizobium sp. M1217
GTCAGGCAAGCCATCCTCACCGCGCTCGCGCAGCCGCCCCCAATCCGTTGTCCCCACTGCCGCAGAACCATCTCCGCTAAAAATCTGCCAAAGTAGTGCTAGGCCGTGAACTCATAAATTGGGGAAGACTGGGATCGGTGGGAAACGGACGCTCCGGACTTCCTGTACTGGGCGGCTTGGATAGGTGCCATGGTCGTCGAGGTCTGACGACCCTTATTTCAACCGCACTCAGTCGCGGTAGCGCAGCGTTTCCAGCACGAGTGCGAAAGCCGGCGAGTGTTGGCGCCGGCTTGGATAATACAGGTGATATCCCGGCCGAAGGGGGCACCAGTCCTCAAGAACACGCACCAGGCGACCCTGTTCGAGTGGGTAGGTCACCAGATCCTCGGGCAGATAGGCGAGCCCGAATCCTTCAAGGCTGGCCTGACAGATCATCGCGAGGGTGTTGAACGCGGCGTCTCCTTGAACGCGCACCTTCAACTCCCGCCCCTCCTTGCGAAACTCCCACGGTGCACAGCCGCCTGTGGGCAGTCGCAGGGGTATGCACGCATGATCGGCAAGGTCTTCAGGCGTGACCGGACGGGAGCGGCTTGCGAAGTATGAAGGCGCTACCACAACCGCCATGCGGAAGTCTGGCCCAACGCGCGCCGAGATCATGTCCTTGTCCACCTGTTCGCCAAGCCGTACACCCGCATCGAAGCGATCGGCCGCAATGTCTGCCAAGCCGTAGTCGTGGATAATCTCGACCCTGATGTCGGGATAGTCGCGCATGAGCCCGACCATGGCGGGCCAGATGATGGTCTCGCCGGCATGCTCCACGGTGGTGATCCGGACTGTGCCGGCCGGCTTGTCGCGCAGGGCGCTGAGGGCGGCAATCTCGCTTGCGATCTCATCTAACTTGGGAGCGATGCTTCGAAACAGGCGATCCCCCGCTTCGGTTAGCGAGACGCTGCGGGTCGTGCGGGTCAGCAGCCTAACGCCGAGGCGCTCTTCCATCGTCCGGATCGAATAGCTCAGAGCCGACTGCGACACGCCGAGCATGGCGGCCGCCTTGGTGAAGCTGCGCTCGCGGGCGACGGCGATGAAGGTCAGGAAGTCATCCAGGCTGTCGCGACGCATTCATCAATCCCCCTTCTAAGCTCATGCAAATTATACCATCTAATTGCATGCCGCTAAAGGAGCTAACTTCCTGACATCAAGGCCAGACGGTCAACCGGAGCAACTCTCCGCGCAATGCCTACCGTCCAACTGGCCCACTGAAGGAGAACAAAATGAAGAAGGTAATCGTGGGCGCGCTCACCGCTCTCACCATGATCGTGAGCCCGGCCGCCTTTGCTCAGGAAGCGACGGGCGCCGTCCCCCGCGCCTACATGATCGGCAGCTATGACATCAAGGATCAGGCGGTGTTTCAGCAGTACATCGAAGCCGCCTCGCCGCTCGTCACCCAGTATGGCGGCCGCGTGATCGTCTACAATCCTAATGTCACTGCCATCGAAGGAAGCTCGAGATCGGTGATCGCCATCGCCGAGTTCCCGAGCCTTGCTGACGCCAAGCGCTACTACAACTCGCCGGGATACACGGCGGCCCGGCAGTTTTTTACCAAGTCGACCGAAGGATTTCGCATCATCACCGAAGGCGCCGGCCTTCCGCAGTGATGCAGTCCGCTAGCGGATGGGTACCAGCATGGGACGTCAGCCCATGCTGGCCATCCGTCCGAATTCGAGGCCGAGCTGCGGCCTAGACAACAGGAGCCCAATATGAGTGTTTGGTTCATCACCGGCGCAGGCCGGGGCCTCGGTCTGGATATCGCCAAGGCCGCGTTGGCGGCGGGCCACAAGGTGGTGGCAACCGGCCGCAACACGGAAAAGGTCGCAAGGGCCGTCGGAAAGTCCGAGAACCTCCTTATCGTCAAGCTGGACGTGACGAGCGCGGCCGACGCCGAAGCCGCTGCCCAGGCAACGCTTGACCGGTTTGGCCGCATCGACGTGCTGGTCAACAATGCGGCGAGTTTCTTTGCCGGGTACTTCGAAGAGTTGACCGCCGAACAGATGCAACTGCAGCTCAGCACCAGCCTCGTCGGTCCCATGAAGGTGACGCGGGCCTTTCTGCCAGCGATGCGCAACCAGCGGTCCGGCAGGGTCATTTCGATCTCCTCGACGGCCGGGCTGATGGGTTTCGAGTTCTGCTCGGCCTATTCAGCCTCGAAGTTCGGCCTCGACGGCTGGATGGAGGCGCTGCAGACCGAAGTCGTGCCGTTCGGCATCGAGACGATGATCGTGAACCCCGGCTTCTTCCGCACCGAGCTTCTCACGGAAGAGTCGACCAACTATGCCGCGCCTTCCGTCGAGGACTACCATGAGCGGCGGACGGCGCAGATCGCTTTCTGGCGTTCTCAAAACGGCAAGCAAGGGGGTGCCCCCGCCAAGCTTGCGCGCGCCCTGATCACGCTCGCGGCTGGGGACGTGCTGCCCCACCGTTTCCTTGCCGGTGCCGATGCCATTGCCACGGCAGAGCAGAAGATTGCCATTCTGCAGCAGCAGATCGATACCTATCGCGAGCTGTCGAGTTCCCTCGCCATCGACGACAACGGCCGCAACTAACGACCCCTGCGGAACGTCCGGACTTGCCGTGCTGGTGGCTGAACACCATTGGCACTGCAATTCCGAGGTCAAGACTTCGTGGCTGCGGCACTCCCAAGACCACCTGTGAATTGATCAAATACGTCCGCTAAGAGGTCGATTGTCGACTGGCGGCTTTCCTATTGCAGGGGAATCTGATTCCAGACTCTGCATGAGCCGATATGACCTGACCGACTTCGAATGGCACGTGATCAAGCCACTTTTGCCCAAAAAGGCCACGAGGTGTGCCGCGTGTCGATGATCGGCGCGTGCTATCACCAAAGTCCATGACGGCAAGGTGCAGATGATCGACACCTCTATTGTTCGCGTCCATCAGCAGGGCGCGACGGCAAAAAAGGGGGATCGAGATCATTGTCTCGGTCGTTCCCGAGGCGGGCTGACAACCAAAATCCATGCTCTTGTCGACGCCAAAGGCATGCCGATCAAACTGATGCTCACGGCAGGTCAGATGAGTGACATTACCTCGGCCGCGGACCTGATCACGGATTTGCCGGAGGGTGCCATGCTACTCGCCGACAAGGGCTATGATGCCGACGCCTTGCGCAATGCGGTCAGCGAGCGAAAAGCATGGGCCAACATCCCGCCCAAGGCCAACCGCAAGGACCCGATCTGCTTCAGCCCCTTCTTGTATAAGGCCCGCAACTTAGTTGAGCGCTTCTTCAACAAAGCGAAGCAATTCCGCCGCATCGCAACCCGCTACGACAAGCTGGCTGAGAACTATCTTACCGCGCTCAAACTCGTCGCAATCCGCATCTGGCTACGCGGTAATGAGTCTACGTCCTAGCTGGCCCTCTCGAGCGATCTGAACTGCGCCATCGTCGCCTCGATCTCTTCGCGCATCCAGGTCTTGAAATCCCTGACCTTGCGGCTTTCGCCCTTGCTGGCCGAAGTCACCAGCCAATAGCCGAGGCCGCTCTGCGCGCGTACGCCGAACGGCGCGACGAGCCGGCCGTCGGCCAGTGCGTCGGCGGCCAGCAACTGCCAGCCGAGCATGACGCCGTGACCGGCAATCGCCGATTCCAGGCACAGCATCGGATCGGTGAAGCGCGCGCCCTTCATGAAGGTGACCGGCTCCACCCCCGCCGCTTCGAACCAGCTCCCCCAGCTGATCATCGATCTTTCGTCGGTGATCGCACAGGTCAAAGCAAGGTCCTCGATCGATTTCAGCTTGCTGGCGATCACCGGTGCACAGACCGGAAACACCTCCTGCGCCAGCAGCAATTCTGCCCGCCCGCCCGGCCATTTGCCGTCGCCGAGCCGGATGGCGACGTCGATGTCCGAGCGATCGAGATCGGCAAGCCGCACCGAGGCATCGATGCGCAGGAGCACGTTCGGATGGCGGGCGAAATGCCGCGACAGCCGCGGCAGCAGCCATTTCGAGGCGAAAGCCGGCGCCACCGAAACCACCAGCGTGCACTCCGAGCTTTCATCGGCAAGCGCTACCGCCTGTGCGAGCTCGCGGAAGCCTGCGCTGAGCCGCGCGGTAAAGACGGTGCCGAATTCCGTCGCCACCAGGCCAGCTGGCGTTCGTTCGAACAGCGCCCGGCCGAGCTGCTTTTCGGTCCGGTTGATCTGCTGGCTGACGGCGCTGACCGAGACGTTGAGCTCGCCGGCCGCCGCCGCGAGCGAGCCCAGGCGGGCGACGGCTTCGACGGCGCGCAAGCCGTTGAGATGGACACGGTTCAGCATAGCCATACAGTTTTTCTAAACTCGTACGGCTTAAATCTCAATTGCCAGGCGCTGCCGAATGCCGGATTTTAGGTGGGTTACTCAGAGTGAGGAGGCAAATCCGATGAAGATTTTATCATGGCTCGGCGCCTTTTCCCCAATCGGAATGCAGCCACACCGGCATGACAGCGAGGCCACCAACTGGGTGACCGATCCGCTGTCGCATCCGGTGCTCGACACCATGTCGGAGCGCGAACTCGCCGACATGCCGTTCAGGCTGACTGCGGGTCGTACTCACTTTGAGACGGCCCCGCCAAGGACCTGCTGCGGCTAAACAAGGACTTGCTGGCACTTCAGGCGAGCCAGCCGCCGACGCGGCCGCGAACACTTCTGGCCCAATAAAAGGCGGATTGTCTCACTGGCAGGCGCACCTATGGTGCACCGCGATGAACATCGCTTCGCCCTTGCGTCTGGCAATCGCCGGCATGATCGCCCTGGCCGTCGCCATGGGCATCGGCCGCTTCGTCTATACGCCGATCCTGCCCGGAATGATGGAAGAGCTCGGCCTGTCGCCGGCCGATGCCGGCTGGATCGCATCGGCCAATTATCTCGGCTACCTCGTCGGCGCGCTTGCCGCCACCGGCGGCTGGGCGCAAGGCCGCGAGCGCCAGCTGATGCTGGCCGGCCTCGCCGCCACTGCGATCCTCGCCGGCCTGATGGGCCTGACCGGCACGATGCCCGTCTTTCTCCTCATCCGCTTTCTTGCCGGCCTCGCCAGCGCCTTCGTATTGGTCTTCATGACCAGCATCGTTTTTGGTCATCTCGCCGCAGCCGGGCGAAACGACCTGCAGGCGCTGTATTTCGGCGGAGTCGGCCTCGGCATCGCGGCGTCTTCGGCGCTGTTGGCAGTCCTCGTCACCGAACATGCCGGCTGGGCTGCGGGCTGGCTGTGGTCGGCGGTGATTTCAGCCTGCGGCTTTGCCGCCGTCGCCTTGCTGGCCGGCGGCACCTCGGCCGCGAACAGCACCACCGGGAGCGAGCCGGCACTGCCGAAAGACCGGTCGCTGGTGAAGATCATCGTCGCCTACGGCCTGTTCGGCTTCGGCTACATCGTCACGGCAACGTTCCTGGTCGCCATCGTCCGCCAGGGCGGCGGCGGCCGCGTCTTCGAGGCGGTGGTCTGGATGGTCACCGGCCTTGCCGGTTTCCCCTCGGTCTGGCTGTGGCAGAAGCTTACGGCCAGGATCGGGCTCTATGCCACATACGCGCTGGGGTGCCTGGTCGAGGTGGTCGGCGTCAGCGCCAGCGTCGCCATGGGCGGGCGCACCGGGCCGCTGCTCGGCGGCCTTCTTGTCGGCGGCACCTTCATCGCCATCACCGCGCTTGGCCTGCAGGCCGGCAGGCAGCTTGCTCCGCAAGCACCACGCCGGATGCTGGCGGTAATGACGGCCGCCTTCGGCCTTGGCCAGATCATCGGCCCGATCGTCGCCGGGCTGCTTGCGCAGGCCTCCGGTAACTTTTTCCTTGCCTCGATCGTGGCCGCCGCCGTCCTGCTCGCTTCCGGTACGATCGCCTGGTCGGCTGCGCCAAAATCGCCATGATTATGGTCTTGCTCGGTTGCGGGCATCGGGCACGGGCATTTTCTTTCCCACTAATGTGTGACTTTATGCCCGCTGAACCCCGCTGATTTGCGCATCGACCGAGGATTTCGCCACAGTGTTCGTATCGTTTTTTCCGCAGCCGAAGCTGTTCTTCAGTTCGGTCGCCGTCTGGAGCCTCGCGGCCGTTCTGTTTTGGTTTTTTGGAGGAGAGCAACTTGGAGCAGTGTTTGGACTGCCCCCGATGGCCGCCGGCGTCGACAAGATCATTGGCGTGTCGCTCTTTTGGTCGAAGCCATTTCTCTGGTTCTATATATATTTTGCGGCTGTCGTCCTCATCTTCTACGGCTTTTGGGCCTGGTACCGACCTCATCCATGGCGGAATTGGTCGATCCTTGGCACCTCACTGATTCTCTTTGTGATCTATTACCAGGTGCAGGTAAATGTCGCCTTCAATGACTGGTATGGCCCTTTCTACGATCTTATTCAGAAGGCTTTAGGCACACCGTACTCTACGACGCCGTGGGACTTCTATATCCAACTGCTGACAATCATGTGGATTGCGCTTCTGGCTGTGACCGTTGGCGCCCTCAACCGGTTTTTTGTAAGTCATTGGATATTTCGTTGGCGCACCGCAATGAACGAATACTACATGACCAACTGGGAAAGATTGAGGCGCATCGAAGGTGCGTCCCAGCGTGTTCAAGAAGACACGATGCGCTTCTCCAGCACGATGGAGGATCTGGGCGTAAGCTTAGTCGGGTCCATCATGACACTGATAGCGTTCCTTCCCGTGCTGCTGCATCTCTCTGAAAACGTCACGGAACTGCCGATTGTCGGCACGGTGCCTTACTCCCTGGTCGTTGTAGCAATCCTTTGGTCGGCCTTCGGAACTACTTTCTTAGCTGCGGTAGGAATCAAACTGCCGGGTCTCGAATTCCGCACCCAACGTGTCGAGGCAGCCTACCGCAAAGAATTGGTCTATGGTGAGGACGATGCAGATCGCGCCCAACCGCCAACTGTCGCTGACCTTTTTAGAAGCGTAAGAAGCATCTATTTTCGTAAATATTTCCACTACTTATATTTTAACGTCGCTAGAATATTCTATCTACAGATCGACAATATATTTCCATATATTGTTCTTGTTCCTACGATGGTCGCGGGAAAGATCAAGCTCGGCGCTCTGAACCAGATTCTCAACTCCTTTGAGCAGGTCCGATCTTCATTTCAGTATCTGGTCAATGCCTGGCCGACGGTCGTGGAACTGATCTCGATCTACAAGCGCCTGCGCGCCTTCGAGGCGACGCTCGAGGGCGAGCCACTGCCCGAAATCGACCAGCGTTATCTCGAACGTGAGCAAGCCGGCTTGCGCCCTGAGGATCAGCCGGTAAGCTAAAAAGTATCGGGCGGCGATCACTTGCGGCTCAGCCGCCCACCGCCGCCTGCCTTTCGCCTCGCCGCGAAACATAATCGCGAAAGCTGATGCACTCGACGTCCGCTTTGACGCAGACCTCGCCGGCAAAGCCTTCCAGCGCGTTCCAGTAGGCGCCGTCATTCATCAGCGTGAAATGGAAGCCGAGCTCAAGCGGAATGCGCTTGCCCTGGTATTGCGCATCGAAGGCGGCGCGGAACGCGTGATAGGTCCGGTCAGCGAACTCTTCTGCCATGCTCGGCCGCTCGAAGCCGCCGGAATGTCTGACATAGAGATTGTAGTCCATGGCGATCACCCGCCTTGAGCTCGGCCCTTCCGGGATCTGCGGCAGCGAAAAGCGCGTGATGCCGTTGACGGTCGGCGGCTCGACCGGCCCGCGCGAAACGCCGCTTGCGTCGAGCAGGAAACCGGCCGCGGGCAGCGCCTCGTAAAGCGCCTTGTTTGCCGACAGATAAGGCGCGCGAAACCCGACCACCGATTTGCGGGCGAAATCGCGCCAGCCCTTCGGTTCAGCAGCAATGCCGTTGATCGAATAGGCGTTTTCGAGAACATGCCTGAAGGCGCCAAATTCGCTCAGCCAGTCGGCCTTGCTCCAGTCCTTGCCGTCGAAATGGCCGCAGCCATGGCTGCCGATGTCGTGGCCTTCCGAGGCCGCAAGGTTGATCTGCTCGAGCCGCTCGGCAACTTCCTGTTTGGAGGCGGCAAAGCCGATATTCGATTTGCCTTCTGTCTTGCCGGGTGCGGTGTATTCCTTGCGTGTCTCGGGCGACAGCAGGAACACGCAGGAGACAAAATAGGTGAAATGCGCACCCGTGCGCGCGGCCAGCGCCCGGCTGCGCTGCCACTGCGAAATGTCGCGGGCGCTGTCGAATGAGATGATGACGATCTGCTTCGGTTTTGCCGGCGGCGCCGGCGGGTCGGCAAAAGCCGCGCTGGCAGCAAATGCGGAAAACGCAACAACGCGGGACAAACGGGGCAAAGGCATCTGACCGGGTCAAGGAATGTAGAAGCGACGCCTACCGGTGAAATATGGCACGGGTACGATCGACCTGTCGGCCGCCGTTGGCGGCGACTGCCTCGTGAATAGGCGATTTTCCTGCCGAACCCCTTCCATGCCGGCAAAATTTCGCTAAAACGCGGGCTCATCAACCGCCCCGCCCGGGGCATGAATGGTTTTGATCATGTCGGACGACAGTTTTATCCGCGAAGTCAACGAAGAGATTCGTCGCGATCAGGCGCATGCGCTGTGGGACCGTTTCGGTCCCGCCTTGCTCGTGCTGGCCGTGCTGGTGGTGCTCGGCACTGCTGCCGTCGTCGGCTACCGCTATTGGGACGAGACCCGCGCCAACCGCTCGGGCGATGCTTTTTCGCAGGCGCTCAAGCTCGCCAATGACGGCAAGAACGACGAGGCGCTTGCCGCGCTGGAGGGGCTGGAGAAGGACGGCTACGGCGCCTATCCGCTGCTCGCCCGCATGCGTGCGGCAACCGTCAAGGCGGACAAGGGCGACGTCGATGCCGCCGTCAAGGATTTCGACGAGGTCGCCGCCGACACCAAGATTCCCTCCGGCATTCGCGACATGGCGCGCCTCAGGGCAGCGCTGCTTCTGGTCGACCATGGCTCTTTCGCCGATGTCTCCAGCCGCGTCGAGGCGCTTACCGCCGACACCAACACGCTGCGCCATACGGCGCGCGAAGCACTTGGCCTTGCCGCCTGGAAGGAAGGCAAGGCGGCGGATGCATTGAAGCTGTTCGACCAGATCGCCGCCGATGACGGCGCCCCGCGCAACACGCGCGAGCGGGCGACGTTGATGTCGGAGCTGATCCGCGGCTCGGGCGGTGTATCGTAACAACGGATGACTTTCAAAGTCGCCATCATCGGCCGGCCTAACGTCGGCAAATCGACCCTTTTCAACCGGCTGGTGGGAAGGAAGCTGGCGCTTGTCGACGATACGCCGGGCGTCACCCGCGATCGACGCGTCCATGCCGCAAAACTCTACGATCTGCATTTCGACGTCATCGATACCGCCGGCTTCGAGGATGCGGCCGCCTCGACGCTGCCCGGCCGCATGCGCGCGCAGACCGAGATCGCCATCCGCGAGGCCGACCTGATCTTTTTCACGATCGATGCCAAGTCCGGGCTGATGCCCGACGACAAGACCTTCGCCGAGATCGTGCGCAAATCCGGCAAGCCGGTTGTCGTCGTCGCCAACAAGGCCGAGGCGCGCGGCGCCCAGGGCGGCATGCTGGAGGCCTGGGAGCTCGGCCTTGGCGAGCCGATCCCGGTCTCGGCCGAACACGGCCAGGGCCTGCCCGATCTGCGCGATGCGGTGATCGCGGCACTGGGCGAGGCGCGCGCCTTCGGTGAGGACGAAGAGGCCGGTGAGGAGGAGGTCGCCGCCAGCGAGGTGCTGATCGGCGAAGACATCACCGACCCGGACGCAGAGCCGAGCTATGACGACACCAAGCCGATGCGCATCGCCGTCGTCGGCCGTCCCAACGCCGGCAAGTCGACGCTGATCAACGCGCTGATCGGCGAGGAACGGCTGTTGACCGGCCCCGAGGCCGGCATCACCCGCGATTCCATCTCGGTCGACTGGGACTGGCATGGCCGCCGCTTAAAACTGTTCGACACCGCCGGCATGCGCCGCAAGGCCAGGATCCACGAAAAGCTCGAAGTGATGTCGGTGCAGGACGGCTTGCGCGCCATCCGCTTTGCCGAGATCGTCATCATCGTGCTCGACGCGACTATTCCCTTCGAGAAGCAGGATCTGCAGATCGCCGACCTGATCATCCGCGAGGGCCGTGCCCCGGTGATCGCCTTCAACAAATGGGACCTTATCGACCATCCCCAGGAGTTGCTGGCCGAGCTGCGCGAAAAAACCGAGCGGCTGTTGCCGCAGGCGCGCGGCATGCAGGCGGTGCCGGTCTCGGCCGAGACCGGGCGTGGCCTCGACAAGCTGATGGATGCTGTCATCAGGACGCATCGCGTTTGGAACAGCCGCGTGTCGACCGGCAAGCTCAACCGCTGGCTGGAAGGCATCCTGGCGCATCACCCGCCGCCCGCCGTCGCCGGACGCCGGCTGAAGATCAAATATGTCACGCAGGCCAAGACGCGGCCGCCGGGCTTCGTCGTCTCCTGCTCACGGCCCGACGCGATGCCGCAATCCTATGTCCGCTATCTCTCGAACAGCCTGCGCGAGGCTTTCGACATGCCCGGCGTGCCGATCCGCATCGCCTTGCGCACCTCGGACAACCCATTCGCCAGCAAGGCAAAGAAGCGCCGCTGAGCGCCACTTCTCCTCTACGCCACGTTGCGCAGGACAGGCGCTGTTTGCGTCTGCGGCAACGCTTCCAGCGCCGCCTGCAGCAGGATGTCGCCAAGCCGCGCCGCCACCGGGTCGGGCTCGGCCTCCTTGCGATGCAGGAACAGCGCCATCTTGGGCAAAGCGGGCAGCCCGGCGATCCCCGGCGTCATCGCCCTGACGGTGGCCGGCAGGCCGATATCGGTGCGGATCGTCAGTCCGAGCCCGGCGGCGACGGCTGCCCAGATACCGCCAAGGCTCGGGCTGGAGAAGGCCATCCGCCATGCCAGACCAGCGCGGTCCAGGGTTTCGGTCGCCACGCTGCGGAGCAGGCACGGCGCTTCGAGCGCCACCAGCGGCAAAGGCTCGCCATCGCGCAGGCTGGTCTCGATCTGTTTTGCCGGGCCGATCCAGCGCATCTGGACGTCGGCGACATGCCGGCTGTAGGGCAGCGTCGCGCCATTGTGCCAGGCAAGCGCGATATCGAGGCTGCCCGAAATGATCCGTTCGGCAAGCTCGTGGCTGCGTGCGATCCTGGCTTCGATCTTGACCTTGGGATGGGCGCGGGCGAAGCGCCCGAGCACCTCCGGCAGGACCGCCTCGCCGAAATCCTCCTGCAATCCAAGCCGCACCCAGCCCTCCAGCTCGACGTCGTGGATGGCGGACGCGGCCTCGTCGTTGAGCTCGATCAGCCTGCGCGCATAGCCCAGCATGGTCTCGCCTGCCTCGGTCAGCGCCAGGCTGCGCCCCGACTTGCGGAAGATCGGCGTCGCCGCCTGCTCCTCCAGTTTCTTCAATTGTGCGCTGATTGCCGAGGTCGAGCGGCCGAGCCGGTCGGCGGCCTTGGCGAAGCTGCCCAACTCCATACCGGTGACGAAGCTGCGCAGGACGTCGAGATCGAATGTCACGCGTCGCATGGCAATAATCCTGATATTTGGGACATTACGTCAAAAACTTCCTGATATTCAGGACGAAGCTATGGCGATAGAGACAGCGCGTCAAGACCGAACGCAACCAGCCCATGCAGGAGCTGAACCATGTCTGCTGTCGCCACAGGACCAGATTGCAAACCGCTTCGCCCAGGCGCCGTTGCCGCCCCGTCGGAAGCGGCGGCACTTCGAGCCAATCATCGCTGGAAGGTGCTGGGCATCGGCGTCGCCGCCAATGCCTGCTTTTCCGCGACCTTCTCCGGCATTCCGGCGACGGCGGTGTTCCTGCGCTCGGGCTATCATCTCTCCAATGGCGAACTCGGCATGGCGCTTGGTCTTCTCGGCCTGGGCGTAGCGCTGAGCGAATTGCCGTGGGGACTGCTGACCGATCGCTGGGGCGACCGCCGCGTGCTGCTGACCGGGCTCGGCGCAACCGCGGTTTGGCTGCTTGTCATGGCCGCGCTGATCGTGCCGTCACCGGCCCACATTCCCGGCATCGCGCTTCTCGCCGCTGCCCTGCTGGTCACCGGATTGCTCGGCGGCAGCGTCAACGGCTCCAGCGGCCGTGCCATCATGGCCTGGTTCGGCGAAGGCGAGCGCGGCTTTGCCATGAGCATCAGGCAGACGGCGGTGCCGCTTGGCGGCGGGCTTGGCGCGCTCGTGCTGCCGTCGCTCGCTTCGGCCCATGGCTTCACGGCGGTCTTCGGACTTCTGGCGGCTGCGTCCGCCGTCTCGACCTCTCTCGCCTGGCGCTGGCTGCATCAGCCACCGGTGCATGACGATGCCAATTCGAGCAGCACGGCATTGCCGGCCGGCCCGGCGCCGCTGCGCAACCCGGCCGTCTGGCGCATCGCAACAGCCATCGGCCTGCTGTGCTTTCCGCAGGTGGCGGTGCTCACCTTTGCTTCCGTCTTCCTGCATGATTTCGCCGGCATGGGAACAGCCGTGATCAGCGCCAGCCTCGCCACCGTGCAGGTCGGCGCCATGGTCATGCGCGTCTGGAGCGGCCGCTACACCGACCGTCACGGCAACCGCCGGTCGTTTCTGCGTCTGTGCAGCCTGTTGAGCCTGATCGCCTTCACCGTGCTTGCGGCGCTCGTCTTGTTGGCGGCCCAATTCTTGTCAGGCCAAGTGCCGATGCTGTCGCCGGCGATCGTCGCGATGCTGGTCGTGGCCGGCATTTGCGTCTCCTCCTGGCATGGCGTCGCCTACACCGAGCTTGCGACGCTGGCCGGCGCGAGCCAGGCCGGAACGGCGCTCGGCCTCGCCAACAGCCTGGTCTTTATTGCCTTCTTCCTGGTGCCGATCGCCATTCCCGGACTTCTCGTGCTCTGCTCGTGGGCAGGCGTCTGGCTGGGTGCGGCTATTTGCGCACTGATCGCCTGGCCGATCTTTCTTCCGTCAAGCGATGGCCGCAAAAGCGCCTGACTTCGACATGAGATGGGAAAACAACGTTCTAAGCTGTTAACGCCCCATCAAGGTTAATGCATCATTGTAGCTCTCCAGTGGGGTCCGTTGCGTTTCTGGAGAGTTCCGTGCATCGACGTGTTTTGACGCGGCTTGTCGCCGCCGCCGGTGACAAAAAACGTTCCTTCCTGTCTCCGTTTATTATTGGCCTTGGCATCTGGATCGGCTTTCCGACGGTCGCTGCCTATCAGGACATGACAAGCCTGGTCTCCGGCCTTGAGGCGCCGAGCGTCCGCTGGAACGCCTATGTCGAGAAGTCCGTCGCCGGCTCCGTTCACGCCGCCGAAATGCCCTTCCTCGATTCCAGCAGCACCGGCTCGCTCTCCGGCTCCGGCGTCCAACTGCCCGGCATCGGCTCCGTCTCGTTTCGCGGCAAGGGCGGCATCGCCGGCACGACGCCGGACGAGAACCGTATCACGCGTGCCGACAAGAAGGGCCGCATCATCCAGGTCTCGCCCGTCTCGCCGCCGAAGAACTTCAACGCCGGCTCGATCTTCGAGCGCACCTCCTCACTGCTCCGCCCAAGCATGGACAGCGGCCTGAGGATGGCTTTCGCCAAGCCCGAGATCAAAGGCAAGGAAATCCAGATCGCCGCCGCCTTCCACACGCGCGTCGACAAGAAGCCGGATCCCGGCGTGCCGGCGATGCTTGCCGCGCTGGTCAACAACGATCATCCCGACGTGCTGGCAACCGCCTATGCCTCGTCGGCTCCCGACTATGCCAAGGCATCGCCTTTCGAGGCCTTGCTGCAGGACGAGGACCCGAACGATGGCCGCTTCATTCCACCGCTGAGCAAGGGCGATCATTCTTGGATGCAGACGCCGCTGCCGGCGAGCGTCTTTTCCAAACCGGAGCAGGCCTGTCTCGCCAACGGCATCTATTTCGAGGCGCGCGGCGAATCCGTGCGCGGCCAGGCCGCCGTCGCCCAGGTTATCCTCAACCGCGTCCGCAACCCGGCCTATCCGAACTCGATCTGCGGCGTCGTCTACCAGAACGACAACTGGTTCAACCGCTGCCAGTTTTCCTTCGCCTGCGACGGCAGGAAGAAGCGCATCGACAATCCCGCCGCCTACAAGACCGCCCAGGATGTCGCCATGGCCGTCACAGCCGGCAAGATATTCATTCCGGAAGTCGGCTCGTCGACCCATTATTACGCCAACTACGTCCATCCGGGCTGGGCGAGGACGATGAAGAAAATGACCAGGATCGGCCTGCATATCTTCTACCGCACCTATGGCGGCGGCTGGAGCTGAGTGCTCGGGCAGCCCTTGCATCTTTCGCGGGAGAGCGGCCGATCGAAGACCCGTCGTCGTGGGGATTCGGCCGCAGCCCGCCAGAGACCGCGTCGGGCACGATGTCGCACCCAAGCAAGTAGCTGATTTATAACGAAAAAATACTTGAGCTTGAACGTCCGCTCGTGGCTTGACGGGCGCGGACCCTCTAACTATGTTGCCGGCGACTTTAAGAAGCGGACGGACGGTGACGGTCTGACCGGGCAGGGGGGTTGCGTGGCCGACAAGAATGGGCCAGACGGAACCGGAAAAACCGGCCGCGGCAAGCAGCATGAAGCCGACATCCGCGACGACGATCTTGAGCGCCGTCGGCGCGACCTTGAAGCATCGCTTGCGACAAGGCGGCCGGACCGGCTCGAGGGGAAAGACGACGCGAAAGCGGGCAGTGTGGCCGGGTACGGCCAGGCGCTCAAGCTGTCCAGCGAGTTCATCGCCGGGATAGTGGTCGGCGCGGCTCTCGGCTGGTTTATCGATCGCGTGGCGGGGACATCGCCATGGGGTCTGATAGTCGGGCTGTTGCTGGGTTTTGGCGCCGGCGTGCTCAATGTCCTGCGTTCAGCCGGGCTTGTGTCGGAATTCGGAACGGGCGACAAACCGCGCGATCCGAAAGAATGAATTGAGGCGCCGCATGCCGGCGCATTGAACAGGATACTCAAGCCGTCTGCGGCTTCGATGGGGATTTAAAGTGGCTGCTGACAAGGTCGATCCGATCCACCAGTTCCAGATTCAGCCGATCATTCCGATTCACATCGGCGGCTACGACCTGTCTTTCACCAATTCGGCTCTGTTTATGCTTGCGACGGTTGCTGTTGCATCGGCGTTTCTCTACCTCAGCACGTCGAGCCGCAGCCTCGTTCCCGGCCGCCTTCAGTCGGTCTCGGAAATGGCCTATGAATTTGTCGGCAATATGCTGAGGGACGCCGCGGGCACGCAAGGCATGAAGTTCTTCCCCTTCGTGTTCTCGCTGTTCATGTTCGTGCTTGTCGCCAACCTGCTTGGCCTGTTCCCATATTTCTTCACCATCACCAGCCACATCATCGTCACCTTCGGCCTCGCTGCGCTGGTGATCGGAACGGTCGTCGTCTACGGCTTCACCAAGCACGGCTTTGGCTTCCTGAAGCTGTTCGTCCCGCATGGCGTGCCGGTCTACCTGCTGCCGCTGGTGGTGCTGATCGAGGTGATTTCCTTCGTCTCGCGTCCGGTCAGCCTCTCGGTTCGTCTGTTCGCCAACATGCTTGCCGGTCACATCACGCTGAAAGTGTTCTCGGGCTTTGTCGTCAGCCTGAGCGCGCTCGGCGCGGTCGGCGTGGCGGGCTCGGTTCTGCCGCTGGCGATGGCCGTGGCGCTGACGGCGCTGGAGCTGCTGGTCGCGTTCCTGCAGGCCTACGTCTTTGCCGTGCTGACTTGCATGTATCTCAACGACGCCCTGCATCCCGGGCACTAACAAGGTTTCCGGCATTGCCGCCGGATCGAATTTGCAACGGAATTTTAGATCCCAAGGAGTTGAACAAATGGACGCAGAAGCAGCAAAGTACATCGGCGCCGGCATCGCATGCCTCGGCATGGGCGGCGCGGGCATTGGCCTCGGCAACATATTCGGCAGCTATCTGGCGGGCGCGCTGCGCAACCCGTCGGCCGCCGACGGCCAGTTCGGCCGCCTGATTTTCGGCTTCGCCGTGACCGAAGCGCTGGGTATTTTCTCGCTTCTCATCGCGCTTCTCGCCCTGTTCGGCTGAATACTTGTTCGGCTGAACATTGGGAAGAATTGAACAGGCCGGCCGCGATCCTGCGGCGGGTCTGAATTTCGGGGATAGTCCATGTTCGTGACATCTGCCTTTGCGCAAGAGTCCGCGCCCGCCGCAACGGAAGGCGAAACGCACGCCGCCACCGGCGTGCCTGCCGAGGCGCACGGCACGTTCCCGCCATTCAATCCGGCGACGTACCCGTCACAGCTGCTGTGGCTGGCAATCACTTTCGGGCTGTTCTACCTCTTCTTGAAGCGGGTAGTGATGCCGCGCGTCGGCGGCATCATCGACGTGCGCAACGACCGCATCACGCAGGATCTCGATCATGCTGCCCGGCTGAAAGGCGAGGCCGATGCCGCCGTTGCCGCCTATGAGCAGGAATTGGCGGAAGCCAAGGGCAAGGCCAATGCGATCGGCCAGCAGGCCAACGATGCGGCCAAGGCGGAAGCCGAGGCTGCCCGCAAGACGATCGAGGCAGCGCTTGACCAGAAGCTTGGCGAGGCCGAGGCGCGCATATCTTCCATCAAGGCCAATGCCATGAAGGAAGTCGGCACGATCGCCGAGGACACCGCTTCGGCCATCGTCGAGGCGCTGGTCGGCGGCAAGGCCAGCAAGGCCGAGATCGCGGCCGCGGTCAAATCCGTGGCCGGGTGAGGAGCGCATCATGGACGCCACATCTCTCGCGACGCTTTGGGCAACCGTTGCCCTCATAATCTTCCTCGGCATTGCCATCTACATCAAGGTGCCGGGCATGATCGCCAAGGCGCTCGATGCCCGTGCCGACAAGATCAGCAGCGAACTCGAGGAAGCGCGCCGGTTGCGCGAAGAGGCCCAGCAGTTGCTCGGCCAATATCAGCGCAAGCGCAAGGAAGCCGAGCAGGAGGCCGCGGCCATCGTCGCCGCCGCCAAGCGCGAAGCCGACATGCTCGCCGCCGAGGCGCACAAGAAGACCGAGGATTATGTCGCCCGGCGTACCGCCTTGGCAGAGCAGAAGATCGGCCAGGCCGAGCGCGAGGCGATCGGCGAAGTGCGCGCCAGCGCCGTCGACATCGCGGTCGAAGCCGCGCGCGCGCTGCTGGCCGGCAAGATCGACGCCAAGGCCGGCGCCGACCTTTTCAACGCCTCGCTGCAGGATTTGAAGTCGAAGCTGAATTAAGCGACGTCGTCGAGAAATTCATCCAAGGCCGCCTGGGAAACCTGGCGGCTTTTTTGTTAGCGAAAGCGGCTGAGCGCAAATCTCCCCCTGTAAGGCCCCTCGAGGGGGAGATGTCGCCGAAGGCGACAGAGGGGGTCAGTACGTCCTGGCGCGACGCCATGTGGGACGAAAGAGAAGGTTGGCGCTTCACGCGAGGCGACCCCCTCTGGCCTGGCCATCTCCCCCTCGAGGGGGAGATTACGCCTAGCCGCTTTCGCTCAATCCAGGCCCGAAAGGCCCTCTTCCTCCAGCACCTCGGTGCCGCCGAACCGGAACGGCGCGAAGGAGGCGCGGTGCAGCCGTGCCACTGGCCCGTGCAGATCGATCGCCGTGCGATGGCGCACAGTGGCGTAGCCCATATGCAGCTCGAAGCCGTAACGCGCATGATGGCTGCCGCAGCCGCACATCATGCGGTCGCGCAACACCTTGGCGACGATCGAGGCTGCAGCGATCGACTGCGAGCGCTGGTCGCCCTTGATCAGCGCTTTGCCCTCGCAGGGCAGGCCGGGCGGCACGTCGCGGCCGTCGGCCAGCGCCAGCTTCGGCCGGATTGACAGGCCGGCCACTGCACGGCGCATCGCCTCCAGGCTGGCCTTGAGGATGTTGGAGGCATCGATGCCTTCGGCGCTGACCGAGGCCATCGATACGGCGAGTGCGGAGCCGAGGATTTTCAGGAACAGCGCCTCGCGCTGCAAATGCGTCAGCCGCTTGGAATCATCGAGGCCGTCGGGGATGTTGGCGGGATCGAGCACCACCGCTGCAGCCACCACCGGCCCGGCGAGCGGGCCGCGGCCGGCCTCGTCCATCCCCGCCACCGGCCACAGGCCTTCGGCCATCGCCTTCGTCTCGAACGAGAAGTCGGGTTTCTCGACGATTTCGAAGAGAAGCGGAGAATCGGAACGCGGGCGAGCCATGGTGCGGCGAGGTTCGCATCGGCTCCGATTCTCCGCAAGTCCCCTCCGGGTCGGGCGGGGCACCGGACCAGGAGGGGCTACCGTCTGCAAGCCCGGGGACAGGACAGGCCGGACGGGATTTTTCGCCTGCTGCGGCCGCTTCAAGCGGCTGGCGCGAGACGCTTTGTCACAGCAGCATCAGCTGCTCGGTTGCCTTGGCGGCGGGGACGAACCGGTCGGTCCTCAGCGAGCGCCGCTCGGCATTGAGGCCGAGCCGTTTGGCGGCGATCTCGAAACGGCGGCCGATCTGCCAGGCATAAGGGCCGGAGCCTTTCATGCGCTTGCCCCATTCCGAATCGTAGTCCTTGCCGTCGCGCATCGAACGGATCAGCGACATGACGTGGCGATAGCGGTCGGGATAGTGGCGCAGCAGCCAGTCCTTGAAGATCGGCGCGACCTCCAGCGGCAGGCGCAGCAGCACATAGCCCGCTTCACGCGCGCCCGCTGCCTGCGCCGAATCGAGGATGCGCTCCATTTCCGAGTCGGTCAGTCCGGGGATGATCGGCGCGACCATCACCGAGGCCGGAATGCCGGCGTCCGAAAGCTGCCTGATCGCCTCCAGCCGCTTGGTCGGCGTCGACGCGCGCGGCTCCATCGTTCTGGCCAGCATCCTGTCCAATGTCGTCACCGACAGTGCCACCTTGGCCAGCCCGCGTTCGGCCATGCGTGACAGAATGTCGATGTCGCGTGTCACCAGCGCTGACTTGGTGACGATGCCGACCGGATGCCCGCGCGCCTCCAGCACTTCGAGGATCTCGCGCATGATCCGGTATTGCTTCTCGATCGGCTGGTAGGGATCGGTGTTGGTGCCGATGGCGATGGTGCGCGGCTGGTAATTATCCCTGGACAATTCCTTGTCGAGCAGCCGCGCCGCATCCGGCTTGGCAAACAGCTTCGATTCGAAATCCAGCCCCGGCGACAGGCCCATGAAGCTGTGCGTCGGCCGCGCGAAGCAATAGACGCAGCCATGTTCGCAGCCGCGATAGGGATTGATCGAGCGGTCGAAGGAGATGTCGGGCGATTCGTTGCGGGTGATGATGGTGCGCGGCTTCTCGACCTGTACCTCGGTCTTGAACGGTGGCAGCTCCTCCAGCGAGTTCCAGCCGTCGTCGAACACATGCCGGCTGACCGGCTCGAAACGGCCGGACGGATTGATGCCCGCCGACCTGCCGCGATTGCGGTCCGGACGGACGCGCATGCCGCTCTGCTCGATCATCGCATTCGCCATCTCGGCCCTGCCAGCGCCGAAGGCGGCAATGTCGGCACGCACGATCTGTTCCATTTTGGCCCTTTCCCAGGGACTGTCCGCCCGCTGTCGAATCGCTCTGCTCATGAATGTATTCCTATCGCATTGAGTGGAACAAAGCAAGAACTTTCTGATGGCGCGCCGCAAAAACTGGCGCTGCCCACCGCTTTCCGCTATTCGGCTAAACATGCTCAGCGTCCTGATCGAAACCCTGAACGACGAGGAGGGCCTCGCCCGCACGCTCGCCTCGCTGATCGGCGGTGCGGTCGAAGGCGTGGTGCGCGACGTTCTCGTCTGCGACACCGGCTCGACCGATCAGACGCACCGCGTCGCCGAACATGCCGGCTGCCACTATGTCAGCGGCGGCATCGCCGCCGGCATCAGGCAGGCCAAGGGCGACTGGCTGCTCTTGCTGGAACCGGGCGCGCGGCTGGGGGAGGGCTGGATCGACGAGGTCGTCGCCCATACTGCTAGGCAAACCATGGCGGCGCGATTTTCGCGGGCACGCGGCAGCCGCGCGCCGTTCCTGTCGCGGGTCTTTGCCGGAAATCGCGCCCTCGCCGAAGGCTTGGTGATCAGCAAGCGTCACGCCGCTGCGCTGTCGAAGGGCGCCCGCAGCGCCGAAGCCATCGCCCGCGGCCTGGCGACAAGAAGGCTCCACGCCGAGATCTGGGTGGCGCCGCGGAAGTGACGGCTTACCATCCCGGCCTAGGGAACGCCGCCCAAGCAAATTTTCTGGCGGGTTGTCGTTTATTGTGCATTGCACAAAATCTGGCCGGGGGTTACCATTCCCAGCGATACGGGCGAATGGGTTTGGGGTGTGCCGGAGCGGCGACGACGACTATCGTCGATGCTGTTCCCTCGACATTTGAGGACCCCGATGACCCTTTCAAGCCCTGACAAGTCCGGCGCTGCAAGCCTCGAGGCGATCGCACGCAACGGCGGTACGCTGCGCCGCATCGCCGCCCGCATTCCGACCTATCTTTCCGACCTTCGCGAGAATCCGGCATGGCTGCCGATGTTCATGCTGGCGCGCACCATGCCGGCGCGGCGGCTGCACTGGCGCGGTGCGAAGCCGGTTCGGCCGGCGCGCAATGTCAGTGAAACGATGTTCGCCGGCGTCGATCGCGATGCCGTCGTCGGCGCGCTGCGGACGGAGGGGCTCTATTCGGGCCTGACGCTGCCAGCCGCCATCCATGAGGAGATCGCCCGCTTCGCCGAGCACACGCCATGCTTCGGCAATTTCGACCGCCGGCTGGAATTCCTGCCCGAAAAACACGCCGATGCAGAAAAGCATTTCGGCCGCCCGCTGCTCAGCGGCCACTATTTCGAGCGGGTCCTCGACTGCAACGCTGCGGTCGCCGTGCAGCGCGATCCGCTACTCCTCGACATCGCAGCGCACTATCTCGGCAGCCAGGCCAAGCTGATCACCACCCGCGTCTGGTGGAGCTTTCCGACCGGTGGCGTCTCGGACGCCGACAAGAACATGGCTTCGCTCGGCAAATACCATTTCGACCTCGACGACTGGCGCATGCTGAAGTTCTTTTTCTACCTGGTGCCGGTCGACAACGACACCGGGCCGCATGTCTATGTCCGCGGCTCCCACAACCGCCGCATCCTGAAGCATCAGCTGACGCTTCTGGTCGGCCATTCGGCGGAAGAGGTGCTGGGCGTCTATGGCGAGCAGAGCCCGGTCACGCTGACGGGGCAGGCCGGTCTCGGCTTTGTCGAGGATCCGTTCGGCTTCCATATGGGTACCGTGCCGACGCGCACGCCACGACTGATGATGGAAGTCGGCTTCGGCGTCTCGCCGCCGTCGCGCCGGCGGTTTCACGGCGAGCCGGTCATTCGCTGAGGCGGGATCGCCCGGCTGATACCTCGCTCCGTCTCAGCCGCGCCGCAAATGCTCGTCCAGGCGCGGCATGATCTCGACGAAGTTGCAGGGCATGTGCCGATAGTCGAGCTGCGGCTTCAAAATGCCGTCCCAGGCGTCCTTGCAGGCGCCGGGCGAGCCCGGCAACACGAAGACGAAGGTGGCGTTGACGACGCCGCCGGTTGCCCGGCTCTGGATCGTCGAAGTGCCGATCTTGTCGTAGGAGATGCGGTGGAACACTTCGGAAAAGCCGTCCATGCGCTTTTCGAAGATCGGCTCCAGCGCCTCCGGCGTCACGTCGCGGCCGGTGAAGCCGGTGCCGCCGGTGGTGATGACGACATCGATCGCATCGTCCTTCGACCAGCCCAAAACCTTGTCGCGGATCTTGTCGCGGTCGTCGGTGACGATGTCACGAGCGGCGAGGATGTGGCCGGCCTCGGTGATGCGGTCGGCCAGGGTCTGCCCGGATTTGTCGTCGGCGAGGCTGCGCGTATCTGAAACGGTCAGTACCGCGATGCGTACGGGAACGAACGGGCGGCTCTCGTCAATCCTGGCCATGCGCCTCAGCCTCCGATGTCATGCTTCGCGTCGCGGCGACAAACCAGTCGGGATGGCGGCTGCGGATATCGACGGCCGCGCGCTTGGCCACATTGCCGGTCTCGAACAGCCCGAAACAGGTGGCGCCGGAACCAGACATTCTGGCAAAACCGGCTCCAGCCTTGTTGAGCACAGAAAGCGCCTTGCCGATGGCGGGCTGGATTGCACGCGCCGCAGGCTCGAGATCGTTGCGGGTGATCTCCAGCCAGTTGCGGATGCTGTGGAAGTCGAGGCTGTGCGGCAGCGGCGGCAGCCCCGCATTGTCGCGGCGGCCAAGCGCCTCGAACACTTCGGCCGTCGAGACGGCAGTTCCTGGATTGACGAGCACCAGACCCAGGGCCGGGAAACTCCGCACGAGCGTCAGCTCGTCGCCGATGCCGCGGGCTATCAGCGGCTTGGCTGCGAGGCACATCGGCACGTCGGCGCCAAGCGACAGGCCGATCCGCGCCAGTTCGGCATCGCCGATGTCGAGCCTCCAGGCCTGGACCAGAGCACGCAGCACAGCCGCCGCGTCGCTTGACCCGCCGCCGACGCCGGACGCGACCGGCAGGTTCTTTTCGAGCCTGATGGCGACAGCCGGCGCATGCTGGGGACCGGCCTCGCGACGCAGCGCGTCGCGCGCTTTCGCCACCAGATTATTGTCGTCGGCCGGTACCGCGGAGGCGTATTTGCCGGACACGGAAAACCCGTCGCTGTCGGCAAGTTCCGTCTCGATGCGGTCGCCGAAGCGCGTGAACACAGCCAGGCTTTCGATCGTGTGATAACCGTCGGCGCGCCGGCCGGTGACGTGCAGCGCGAGATTTATCTTGGCGTGCGCATGCGATGCCCGGATGCTGGTCTCGGAATCCACTGGCTCGGCCGCGAGGGAGACGACGGTCAATCCTTGGCCAGACGGTATTCGCCGGTCTTCGGATCCTTGACCAGCGTTCCCATCGTACCGTTGGCGGCTTGCTTTTCGGTACGCCGCACCTTGGCGGTCACCCGCTCGGCTTCCCTGACGAAGGAGCGGTAGCCGAAATAGGCGGCAATGCCGACGACGGCGAAGAAGATGATCTGCGGCATGTCAAACTCTCCCTCGCAAGGCCGGCAAGACGGCCGGTCGGGTCGGTTGATGATTTATGCTAGACGCTTTCACCGGCTTTTCAAAGCCCGAAGCGCGCCCACAGCGCGCGCTCTTCCGCCGCATCGATGACGCCGCTTGCCGCGGCGGCGGCAATATCGGGCGCCGAAAAACTCGAGCCGAACAGGCCGAAGCGGCCGAACAGGCCGCGCGGCGCGGTGATCAGCTTGAGCTGGGTCTTCGGCCCGAAACGGCTTTTCAGCACGCTGCGCATGTCGCCGAGGGCATCGACCAGCCCGAGCTCGAGCCCCTTCTTGGCCGTCCAGAACAGGCCGGTGAACAGGTCGGGATCGTCCTTGAGCTTGCTGCCGCGCCTATCCTTGACGAGATCGATGAAGGTCTCGTGGACCTCGAGCTGCAGCGCCTTCAGGCGCTCGACGTCTTCCTTCTTTTCCGGTTTGAACGGGTCGAGCACCGCCTTGTTCTGGCCGGCGGTGTGGACGCGGCGCTCGACGCCGATCTTCTTCAACAGCTCCGGAAAGCCGAACGAGGCCGACACCACGCCGATCGAGCCGACGATGGAGGACGGGTCGGCAAAGATCTCGTCGCCGGCGACCGCGATCATGTAGCCGCCCGATGCCGCCACGTCCTCGACGAAGACCAGGACCTTCTTGTTTTTCTCCGTTGCCAGGTCGCGGATGCGCCTGAAAATCAGCCGCGACTGCACCGGCGAGCCGCCTGGCGAATTGATCGAGATGGCGACCGCCGGCGCGTCGAAGGAAAACAGCTTTTCGAGAAGGCCGGCAGTCGACGCCAGCGACAGGCTCGGCCGGAACTGGCCGCCGCCGGGCATGATGGTGCCGTGCAGCCGGATGACCGGAATGGTGACGACGTTCGAGCGCCAGGATTTCGGCAGCAGGCGATTGAAAAGACGTTTCACGAGGGGGCTGTCTCCGGTCGATTTGCTTGAGGCATGTAGGAATTCGCCGGCCAACGGCAATGCCGTCACCCCGGCAATCAAAATGGATCAGTCTCCGAACAGCGACGCCAACCCGTTATTGATCAGCTCTGCCCGTTCCGAGGGGCCATTGCCTGAATAGGCATGCAGCATCAGCGGCGGCCGGATCGACAGCTTGCCGCGTGCGCCGAGTGCTGCCCGGACGACGATGCGGATCGCTGCCGCTTCGGGGCGAGGATGGACGGCCAGCATCTCGGCATCGCCGAAGCGGCCGGCAATGGCATCGAGGATGGCGCCGAGCTGTTCCGGCCGGGCAATGACGGCCAGCCCGCCGCCCGGCCTGACCACCGCCGCCGCGCTGCGGATCCAGCTGTCGAACAGCCCGTCCTCCGCGACATGCGCGGCCTTTCTCAGCGGATCGGGCGTCGCGCGATCCTCGGCGGCATTGAACGGCGGGTTCATGATGACGAAATCGAAGCTGTTATCCTCGAGGCCGGCGGCCATTCGCGCCCGGCCCGACAGCGCGACATCGGCGACGAGCACCGAGGCGCGGTCGCTGAGATGCGCGTTGCCGGGATGGGCAAGCGTGGTTGTGGCGAAGGCCGCCATTTCCGGAGAACGCTCGACGAGCACTGCCTCGGCACCGGGGCAGCGCGACAGTACCGCCAGGCCGGCGGCACCGGCACCCGCGCCAAAGTCTGCAAGCCGCCCGGCGAACGAGGACGGCACGGCAGCCGCCAGCATCATCGCATCCATGCCGGCGCGGTGACCTGCCTTTCTCGGCTGCACCAGCCAGAAGCGACCGCGATGGAAGGCATCGACCGTATGAGCCGGCATGTCCGGGACAAGGGCAGCGGGCGACGCGGACATTATTTTTGGCGGATCTCGTTGGCGATGCCGGCATCCGTCAGGATGCGCCGCGCCGCATCGGCCTTGTCGGCGTCCACCATGACACGGCGGGGCAGAATGCCGATCGAGCCGTCGAGCACGCTCATGTTCTGGTCGGCGACGAAAAAGCCGATGCCGGCATCGCGCATTAGCGATTCGACAAAGGAAATGATGACGGCGTCGTTGGTGCGGATGAGCTCTATCATCGGATGAAACTCGCAGTTTGCGGCGTTGATGTAAACGTGGACGTGATTATGTACCAGAGCCGCCGCGCCAATTCGCCTCTTGCCGCACCGGTGGCTGCCGCCCTAGAGTCTGTCCAGGGACCATGTTGCCGTCGTGCATATCGAGGTTGGGAGTTTTGCCGTGGGTGTCGTTCTCAACATTGAAAACGGGAAGCGGGAAGCCGCCTCGATCAAGGACCTTATCGACCTGACCGCCGCCGACATGGGGCGCGTCAATGAACTGATCCTGTCGAAGGCCGGCTCCGACGTCGAGATGATCCCGGAGATTGCCAACCACTTGATCTCGTCCGGCGGCAAACGGCTGCGGCCGATGCTGACGCTCGCCGCCGCCCAGATGTTCGGCTATTCCGGTGACGGCCACGTCAAGCTCGCCACCTCGGTCGAATTCATGCACACCGCGACACTTCTCCACGACGACGTTGTCGACGAAAGCGGCATGCGGCGCGGCAAGAAGACGGCGCGCATGATCTGGGGTAACCAGGCCAGTGTTTTGGTCGGCGATTTCCTGCTCGGCCAGGCCTTTCGCATGATGGTCGATGTCGGCTCGCTGGAAGCGCTCGACATCCTGTCGAGTGCGGCTTCGGTCATCGCCGAAGGCGAGGTGATGCAGCTCGCCGCCGCCAAAAACCTCGAGACCACCGAGGATGAGCATTTCGCCGTGATCAAGGCCAAGACCGCGGCGCTGTTTTCGGCCGCCGCCGAGGTCGGCCCGGTCATCGCCCAGGCGACGCGCAATGATCGCGCAGCACTCCGCTCCTACGGCATGAATCTCGGCCTTGCCTTCCAACTGATCGATGATGCGCTGGATTACGGCGGCACCAGCAAGGACCTCGGCAAGAATGTCGGCGACGATTTCCGCGAGGGCAAGGTGACGCTGCCGGTGATCCTCGCCTATCGGCGCGGCACAAAGGCCGAGCGCAGCTTCTGGAAACGCGCCATCGAGGACAATGCCGCCGACGATGCCGGACTGGAGAAGGCCGTCGGCCTGATGCTCCGCCACGGCGCAATTGCCGACACCATCGGACGCGCCCGCCACTTCGGCGAGATCGCCCGTGACGCGCTGGCGCCGCTCGAGGCGACGCCGCAGAAATCGGCGCTGATCGACGTCATCGATTTCTGCATCAGCCGGGTGAATTGACAGGCGTCGGCGCCCGCGCCTGTTCTCATCGCGCCTTTGCCGGAAGAACCATTGCTGCGAGCAGGCTGACGACGATGCCCGCCGCCGCGAGCCAGAAGGCGACCTGGATGCCGTCGGCGACGGCAATTTTCAAGGCATTGCCGGACAATTCGCCGATTTGGCTGTTCGCAATCGCAATCAGCACGGCCATGCCGACGGCATTGCCGACATTGAGTGTCGTCGAAGCCATCCCCGAGGCGACGCCTTGCTGATCATGCGCAACGCCGGAAGCGGCGGCAATCCACATTGCTGTCCAGACGATGCCTTGTCCAACGCCGGAGACGATCAGGCCGGGTACGAGGGACAGATAGCTGCTCTCCGCGGTCGCGCCTGATACCATCAATGCTGTGCCTACCGCGCCGACGATCATGCCGCCGACCAGCGTGCTGCGCGTCGAAAAGCGCGTCGCCAGACGCTCGCCGGCTTGCGTGCCGGTGGCGATGGCGACCGACGGCACGAGAAAGGCGAGGCCCGTCTGCAAGGCGGTGAAGCCGTGCACGTTCTGCAACAGCACGGTGAGGAAGTAGGGCAGCGCTCCGAAAGTGGCCATGTAGAGGAAGGTGATCGTCATGCCGGCGACGAGGCTGCGGTTGTGGAACAGGCGCAGCGGCATCAGCGGATCGGCGCTCTTCGCCTCGATCATCGTGAAAGCGATCAGGAAGAATGCCGCCAGTGCTGCACTGACGATGATTGCGGTCGATCCCCAGCCATATTCGGGCCCCTGAACCAGTGTGAAGACAAGCAAGGTCGCGCCGGCGGTGACGGTCAGCGCGCCCGGCAGATCGAAGCTGCGGTGCTCGTGCGGCTTCGGATCGCGCGGAATGATGGCGAAAGCCGCGATGATGGCGATCCCGGCCAAAAGCACGTTGACGTAGAAGACCGACGGCCAGCCGAAGGCGCTGGTCAGAAACCCGCCGGCAAGCGAACCGAGCGTCAGGCCGCTGGCGCCTGCGCCACCCCAGACGGCGAGCGCCCGGTTGCGTTCCGGTCCTTCGGCGAACAGACGGTTGATCAGCGACAGCGTCGCCGGAAACAGGAAGGCGCCGCCGATGCCTTGCACGGCGCGGGCCGCAATGATGATTTGCGGCGACCATGCGAGGCCGCCGACCAGGGACGAGAGCGCGTAGAGCCAGAGCGCGAAGATGAAGACGCGGCGCTGGCCGATCAGGTCGGCGGCCCGGCCGCCGAACAGTAGGAAGCCGCCGGTGAACACGGTATAGGCGCTGACCACCCATTGCAGGGTCTGGCCTGAAAATCCGAGGCCGGCGCCGATCTCCGGCAACGCCACGAAGACGATGTTGAGGTCGAGCGCGATGATGAGCTGCGCGAAGGCGAGCAGCGCCAGCGTTGCGCCGCGCTTCGCGCTGGTTGTTCCTTGCGCTGCCATCGCCCCGAGCGGCGCGCCTTGATCGAGTGAACTCATGCCGGTCTCCTTGTCGACAATTATTTAATGATCGACAAAGAATTGAGATTTGCAATCCGAAGTCAAGCGGATTATTTGTTGATCGACAAAAATTGGAGACCGCCATGGCAGGCAGGCCAAGGGAATTCGACCGCGACCAGGCGCTTGAGAAAGCCCGCGACGCCTTTTGGAGACGCGGCTACGAGGGCACCTCGATGGCCGATCTCGTATCGGCGCTTGGCCTCGCATCGGCGCGCATCTATGCCGCCTTCGGCTCGAAGGAGGACCTGTTTCGCGAAGCGGTGGCGCTTTACGAAGCCAATGAGGGCGGCTTCGCCACGCGCGCGCTGCAGGAAGAACCAAACGTCCGGCGCGTCATCGAGCGCATGCTTCGCGACGCCGTCGAAATCTATACGCGGCCGGGGCGGCCGCAGGGCTGCATGGTGGTGACGGCCGCGACCAATTGCGCCGTCGAAAATGACGCCGTGCTGCAATGGCTGGCGGAGCACCGGCTGGCACGTACCGCATCGATCGTCGAGCGATTGAAAAAGGCCGTGCGCGATGGCGAATTGAAGCCGGCCACCGACGCCGCGGCGTTGGGCGATTATTATGCCACGCTGATGCACGGCCTTTCGGTGCAGGCACGCGACGGCATTCCGAAAAAACGGCTGCACGATCTTGTCACCGTCGCCATGCAGGCGCTCGACGCAAGGCTTTCGCAAACGTCCTGAGTTCCGGGCCGTGACGCCTCACTTACCGGCTTGTTCGGCGGCCCTTCTGGGATTGACCTCCGGCGTCGGCGGCGGCGAACGCTGCTTCGTAGATACGATCGACGATGGCGAAGGCTTCTTCGTCGCGCGGCACTTCCAGCATCGGCGCCCCCATGGCTGGCGAAGCAAGAATTGAAATCTCATCCTGCCACGCAAAGTTGCATGGCGGAAGCTTTCAACCGATGGCGCTTATGGATCGCTTACGGCATCGGGCAAATAGCGACGCGCAGGCAGCGCCAAAGCGGACGCCACGCGGTCAAGGGTCGCAGTTCAGGCCCTTTCGGCATGGTTTATTAATTGCTTGACCCGATTGTGAATTCGGGCCGGGTTGAAGCACGACCCCAAAAAGGCCATGCTTTACCTGTAAAGATCGAGTCTACGGCGATCCCGCTGACGCGGAGATGGCGTTTGGCTGAAAGGGATATGATGCGGCAAGGATATGCGCGCTGGCTGACGGGGCTGGCAATCGCGACGGGCATGGCGATCTCGGCTCTGCCGGTCCATGCCAAACAGACCGCAGAGCCGGTCAGGATCACATCCTTCTCGGGGGCCTATCTCGCCGCCCGGATTGCCGAAGGCGACAACGACCTCGACAGCGCCGTCTCCTACTACAAGCAGGCGCTTGCCTTCGATCCGAACGATACGGGACTGCAGCAGAGCCTGATGCTGTCGCTGATCGCACAGGGGCGCTTCGATGAGTCCCTGGTCTACGCCGACAAGCTCAAGGCGGTTCCCGATGTCGAGCGCTTCTCGCGCCTGGCGCTGGCCATCGATTCCTTCCACAAGAAGGATTTCTCCAAGGCCGAATACTGGCTCAAGCTGTCGCTCGAATCCGATCTCGACCGGCTGATTTCCGGCGTCATGACCGGCTGGGCCAAGCAGGGTGCGGGTGACGCCGGCGAGGCCATGGCTTCCATCGACAAGCTGCAGGGCCCCGACTGGTTCGGCCTGTTCAAGTCCTTCCACCGTGCCTTGATTGCCGACGCCTCCGGCCTGCCCGACAGGGCGGATGCGCTCTACACCGCCACCCTGCAGGACACGGCCGCCGGCGGTGCCGCCCCCGAAACATGGATGCGCAACGCGCAGGCCTACGCCTCTTTCCTCGCCCGTAAGGGCGACAAGGCCAAGGCGCTGTCGGTGCTCGACCAGGCCGAGACATTTGCGCCCGGCAAGGTCGAGATTGCAGCCCTTCGCGACAAGATCAACAAGGGCGAAAGGATCCAACCCTTCGCTGCCGGCCCGTCGGACGGCGCCTCGGAAATCCTGCTCGATCTCGCCACCGCGCTCAACCGCGGCGGCGGCGAGCCGTTCGTGCGGCTTTATCTGCAATATGCGCTGGCGCTGCGGCCCGACAATGACGCGGCGCTCGTTCAGCTTGCCGCCGTTGCCGAGCAGTTGAAGGACGGCGAGGGCGCCATCGCGCTCTATCGCCGCATTCCCGCCGGTTCGCCGCTGAAGGAGCTTTCGGACCTGCAGCTCGGCCTCAACCTTGCCGATCTCGACCGCAACGACGAGGCGATCACCCACCTCAAGGCCATCGTCGATGCGCATCCCGACGACATGCGCGCCTATCTGGCGCTCGGCGGGGTCTATTCCTCGAAGGAGGATTTCCGCTCCGCCGCCAATCTTTATGACAAGGCGGTCGAGGTGCTGAAGACGCCGACCGCCGTCAACTGGAACATCTTCTACCAGCGCGGCATCGCCTATGAGCGGCTGAAGGAATGGCCGAAGGCCGAGCCGAATTTCCGCAAGGCGCTGGAGCTCTACCCCGACCAGCCGCAGGTTTTGAACTATCTCGGCTATTCCTGGGTCGACAAGGACATGAACCTCAAGGAAGGCCTCGCGATGATCCAGAAGGCCGTCGACCTGAGGCCGAGCGACGGCTACATCGTCGATTCGCTGGGCTGGGCCTATTATCGCCTTGGCCAGTTCGACGACGCTGTGCGCGAAATGGAACGCGCCGTTTCGTTGAAGCCGGAGGATCCGGTGCTCAACGATCACCTCGGCGACGCCTACTGGCGCGTTGGCCGCAAGCTGGAAGCCACCTTCCAGTGGAACCAGGCCCGCGACCTGAAGCCGGACCCGGACGTGCTTGCCGCCTTGCAGCAAAAGCTGATGAAGGGCCTGCCGCCGATCGAATCCAACACGGCGCAGGAAACCCCGAACGTAAAGCCCGAGCCGGCGCCCGCCCCGAAGGGGTGACCCCATCGCCTTGACGGTCGCGGAGCGGCACTCTACGAGGTGCCGCATCCCGCCGGAGGCCGCCGTGACCGTTGACATCCCTGCCCACACGCATCCCAGCCGCTCGTTCCAGGGGCTGATCCTGACCTTGCATAATTATTGGGCGGACTATGGCTGCGTCGTCCTCCAGCCTTACGACATGGAAGTCGGCGCCGGTACCTTTCATCCGGCAACGACATTGCGCGCGCTCGGCCCAAAACGCTGGAACGCGGCCTATGTCCAGCCCTCGCGCCGCCCCAAGGACGGCCGCTATGGCGAAAATCCGAACCGGCTGCAGCATTATTACCAATACCAGGTGATCCTGAAGCCCAATCCGCCCAATTTGCAGGAGCTTTACCTCGGCTCGCTGGCCGCGATCGGCATCGATCCGCTGCTGCACGACATCCGCTTCGTCGAGGACGACTGGGAAAGCCCGACACTGGGCGCCTGGGGACTGGGCTGGGAGTGCTGGTGCGACGGCATGGAGGTGTCGCAGTTCACCTATTTCCAGCAGGTCTGCGGCATCGAATGCGCGCCGGTGGCGGGTGAGCTCACTTACGGGCTGGAACGGCTGGCCATGTATGTGCAGGGCGTCGACAATGTCTACGACCTCAACTTCAACGGCCGCGAAGGCGCCGACAAGGTGACCTATGGCGACGTCTTCCTGCAGGCCGAGCAGGAATATTCGCGCCACAATTTCGAATTCGCCAACACGGTGATGCTGCTCAGGCATTTCGAAGACGCCGAGGCCGAGTGCAAGGCGCTGCTACAAGCCGGCGCGCCGGCGTCGAACGACAATCTGGCGATGCACAGGATGGTATTCCCCGCCTACGACCAGTGCATCAAGGCCAGCCATGTCTTCAACCTGCTCGACGCACGCGGCGTCATTTCCGTCACCGAGCGCCAGAGCTACATCTTGCGGGTGCGCAATCTGGCCAAAGCCTGCGGCGAGGCGTTTCTGCTGACGCAGGCGGGTGGAATGGCGGCTTAGCTCCAGGCGATTTCGACAGGGGCGCTGATTGGCAACGTGCCTTGGCCGCTTGCACCGGCTATTGTCCGCAGCGCCTGCCGGACGCCGGGCATCGAGAAGGCACCGTGCACCTGCGCTGTAAAACAGGCGCTGAGCGCGAGGATCTGCAGGAATGTCGATGCCGTTTTCATGGTCGTTCAGCCAATAGCTCTCTGCCTGAGCGTTGGTCGCTTCAGCGCTGCGTTCGGTTCATGGAAATCTTTGATCCAAGGACGGGCGGACCGGCGCGTGTCCGACAGGAGGCTGAATTTTTTCGGAAATCGCCGCTGGACGCCTTGATCGTGCTGGCCCGATCTTGCTGGGAAGGGTGACAGCAGCCGACCGAGTTGCTATGCCCCGCTTACCTCCGCCTCGATGGGGGAGGACGCCGCGAAGCGGCGGCTGTTTTTTGTCGCGTGAGCTCTTTCAATGCCTGACCTGCTTCTAGAACTTCGTTCCGAAGAAATCCCCGCTCGCATGCAGCGCAAGGCGGCCGGCGATCTCAGGAAGCTTTTGACCGACGGTCTGGTCGAAGCCGGGCTGACCTATGAGGCGGCGCGCGAACATTGGACGCCGCGTCGGTTGGCGCTCGACATCCGCGGCCTGACCGCCCGCTCGAAGGACATCAGCGAGGAGATCAAGGGCCCCTCGACCAAGGCGCCCGAGCAGGCGGTGCAAGGTTTTCTGCGCAAGGCCGGCCTTGCCTCGATTGCCGAGGCGCATGTCCATTCCGATCCGAAGAAGGGCGACTTCTATGTCGCCCATATTTCCAGGCCGGGCAGGTCGGCGGAGCAGATCATCGCCGAGCTGGTGCCGGGCATCATCCGCAACTTCCCCTGGCCGAAATCGATGCGCTGGGGACCGGCGTCGGCCAAGCCCGGGTCGCTGCGCTGGGTGCGGCCGCTGCAATCGATCCTGTGCACCTTCGGCCCGGAAACCGAGGAGCCGGTGGTGGTCGATTTCGAGATCGACGGTATCCGCTCAGGCAACGTCACCTACGGCCACCGTTTTCATGCGCCGGGCGCCATCACGGTGCGCCGCTTTGACGATTACGTCGCCAAGCTTGAAGCGGCCAAGGTCGTGCTCGATGCCGACCGACGCAAGGAGATCATTCTTGCCGATGCCAGGAACCTCGCCTTCGCCAGCGGGCTCGACCTCGTCGAGGACGAGGGGCTGCTGGAGGAAGTGTCGGGCCTGGTCGAATGGCCCGTCGTGCTGATGGGCGAATTCGAGCAGGATTTTCTGGCCATTCCGGCCGAGGTGATCCGGCTCACCATCCGCGCCAACCAGAAGTGTTTTGTGACGCGGCCGCATGGCGCGGGCGAAGAGCTCTCCAACCGCTTCATCCTGACCGCCAATGTCGAGGCCAAGGATGGCGGCAAGGAGATCGCCCATGGCAACGGCAAGGTGGTGCGCGCCCGCCTGTCCGACGCGCTCTATTTCTGGAAGACCGACCAGGGCGACCTGCCGGATCTCGACCAGTTGCAGGCATCGGCGGAAAAGTTCGGGCTTGACCTCAACAAGCCGCTCGACCAGCGCATGGCCCGCCTCGACCATCTCAATGTGACGTTTCATGCCAAGCTCGGCACGCAGGGCGAGCGGGTGGAGCGGATTGCGCGCTTGGCCGAAGAACTGGCACCAATCGTGGTGCGCGCAATCTCCCCCCTTGAGGGGGAGATGGCCGGCAGGCCAGAGGGGGTCGCTTCGCGTGAAGCGCCGGCATCCTCGGTCCACAAGAGAGAGTCGCGTCAGGACGCACCGATCCCCTCTGTCGCCTTCGGCGACATCTCCCCCTCAAGGGGGGAGATTACCGCGCTGGCGCGTCGCGCTGCCGTCCTCGCCAAGGCCGATCTCACCACCGAGGTGGTTGGCGAATTCCCGGAACTGCAGGGCGCCATGGGTCGCAAATACGCCCTGCTGCAACGCGAGCATCCGTCGGTCGCCGCTGCGATCGAGGAGCACTACAAGCCGCAGGGGCCGTCAGATCGCGTGCCGACTGATCCGGTATCGATCGCCGTGGCGCTCGCCGACAAGCTCGATACGCTGGTCGGGTTCTGGGCGATCGACGAAAAACCGACCGGATCGAAGGACCCCTATGCGCTGCGGAGAGCGGCGCTGGGGGTAACGAGGATACTGATTGAGAACGGGATTAGGTTGTCCCTGAAATCTGTGGCCAATATCGCGTCCGAAGATATTGCAGGTCACATACGCGATCCCAAACTCGACCGACAGTTCGAAATTGCTGCGGAGCTAGACCAGCAACTCGGAGGAGATTCGCTTACCGATCTCGTCATCGAACGCGATTCCGCAATCTCAAACAACACCTTTGAGCGTTCCGGAGAAAGGCAGCAGCAAGAGATCAACAATCTCCTCTCCTTCTTCCACGATCGCCTCAAAGTCTATCTCCGCGATCAGGGTGCGCGGCACGACCTGATCGACGCGGTGCTGGCGAGTGGCGCTGCCCCCTCATCCGGCCCTTCGGGCCACCTTCTCCCCGCTGGGGAGAAGAGGCTGGCACCGGCGTTGGCGACCTCTTCTCCCCTCGGGGAGAAGGTGGCCGCGAAGCGGCCGGATGAGGGGGCTTCGCAAAACGACGACCTTCTGCAAATCGTCCGCCGGGTCGAAGCCCTTGGCTCGTTCCTCGACACCGAGGACGGCAAGAACCTGCTTGCCGGCACCAAGCGCGCGGCCAACATCGTGGCTGCCGAAGAGAAGAAGGCGACAGCGATCGCAAGCAGCGTTGAGCCGGCTCTGTTCCGGGAGGGCGCCGAAAAAACCCTGTTCGCGGCGGTGAATCAGGCCGAGAGGCAAGCCGGCGAAGGAATTCAAAACGAAGACTTTTCCGCCGCCATGCTGGCGCTTAGCGTGTTGCGCGAGCCGGTTGATTCATTCTTTGAGAAAGTCCTGGTAAACGACGAGGACCAGGCGGTGCGCGCCAATCGCCTGGCATTGCTCGCCCGCATCCGCGCGGCGACCGACCGGGTCGCGGATTTCTCCAAGATAGCCGGCTGACGTCTGGGAAAAAATCATCGCTTGTGGCGCTATTTGGGCTGGTCGGGAGCTGCTAGCGGCGCAGGCTGCGGCGCTGCCGGCTCAGGGGTTTTGCTGGCGACCTTTGGATCGGCCTTGCTGTTCGCGGCGGGCGCGGCAGCGGTGGCCGGCGCGGCTTTGGGCGCAGGCGTTGCAAAGGCATCGCCGACGATACCGCCGCGAATGATCATCGGACTTCCGTCGAAGCCACGACTCGGCTGGCTCGGGATTGCCGCGACCTTTTCATCGGTGACGTTTTCATTGACGTCAGGCAACTTCTCGCCGAGCGCGACGATCGACCGTGTTTTCGCCCGTTCGAGCGCGCTGGCACTTACAACCGAAGGCGTCGCCGTCGTTTGCCCGAGAAAAACCAGCGATGAGGCCTGTGCCGTGCTGGCCATAACCGCCAGACCAAGCGCTCCAAGGATACGCATCGAAAGCATGATAATTCCCCTTGCCCAACAAGACGGCACCGTAGCCGAGGGCAGTTGATGCCGGCTTGCGGGGAAACATAGCATTTTAGCGATTTGCGATTCGCCAATGCCTGGGCTTGCTCGCCCGGCGTCGCCGTATTAGGCACCCGCATCCGTGAGGTGACGACAGTGGCTGAAATTCGTGCCGTCGGCGAGGCGATGGAAAGGGCGTTGGCGCTGCTCGAAAGCGGCGACGTCGTCGCCATACCGACCGAGACCGTCTATGGCCTGGCCGGCGACGCGACCAACGGCGTTGCCGTGGCTCGTATCTTCGAAGCCAAGGGCCGACCTCGCTTCAACCCGCTGATCGCCCATATAGCCGATCCGGCGATGGCCGAGCGCATCGCGCTGTTCGATCCGCTGTCGGAAAGATTGGCGCAGGTATTCTGGCCGGGGCCGCTGACGATGGTGCTGCCGCAACGGCCCAGCAACGGCATTCATCCGCTGGTCACCGCCGGTCTGGACACCATCGCGCTGCGCATGCCGAAAGGCTTTGGCGGCGAGCTGATTGCCAGGTTCGGTCGCGCGCTTGCGGCGCCCAGCGCCAATTCCTCGGGCAGGATCAGCGCCACGACGGCGGAAGCAGTGGCGGCCGACCTCGGTCCCAGGATCAAGCTTGTGGTCGATGGCGGCGCGACGCCGGTCGGGCTGGAATCGACCATCCTCAAGGTCGAAGCCGGAAAGCTGCGGCTGCTGCGACCGGGCGGCATTGCCGCCGAAGAGATCGAAGCAGTGGCCGGGACAAAGTTGCTGCGCGGCGCTTCGGGCATCGAGGCGCCCGGCATGCTCGCCTCGCATTACGCTCCGGGTGCGGCGGTGCGGCTCAATGCCGGCAAGGTCGCCACAGGCGAAGCCTTGCTGGCCTTCGGCCGCCGCCGTGCCGAGGGCTGGCGCGATGCAGCCGCACTGCGCAATTTGTCGGAGACCGGCGACCTGCGCGAGGCAGCAAGCAATCTCTTCGCTCATCTGCAGGATCTCGATGGCAGCGGCGCCAAAACCATCGCCGTCGAGCCGATCCCGTTCGAAGGGCTGGGCGAGGCGATCAACGACAGGCTTTCGCGCGCCGCCGCCCCGCGTGACAAGATCGCCCCTCGTGACAAGATGGATTGAGCACCATAGTTTCCACCCATGAACGACATTTCCCCCGACCTCGATCCTGCCGTCATCGCGCGCTTTGTGACAATCGTCGGCGACAAATATGCGCTGCGCGACCAGCAGGACATCGCGCCTTACCTCACCGAGCGGCGCGGACTTTGGCACGGCAGGACGGCGCTGGTGCTGAGGCCGGGCAGCGTCGAGGAGATCAGCCGCATCATGCGGCTGGCGACCGAAACGGGCATGCCGATTGTACCGCAAAGCGGCAACACCGGGCTGGTCGGCGCCCAGGTGCCGGACGCGTCCGGCCGCGAGATCGTGCTGTCGCTGTCGCGGCTAAACCGCATCCGTGAGATCGATACCCTGTCCAACACGGTGACGGTCGAAACCGGCGTCATCCTGCAAACGCTGCAGGAAGCGGCCGATGCCGCCGACCGGCTGTTTCCGCTGTCGCTTGCCGCGCAAGGCTCCTGCCAGATCGGCGGCAATCTCTCTTCCAACGCCGGTGGCACCGGCGTGCTTGCCTACGGCAATGCGCGCGAACTCTGCCTCGGCGTCGAAGTGGTGCTGCCGACCGGCGAAGTGTTCGACGATCTGCGCAAGCTGAAGAAGGACAATACCGGTTATGATCTGAAGGACCTGTTCGTCGGCGCCGAGGGTACGCTCGGCATCATCACCGCCGCCGTGCTCAAGCTTTTCCCCAAGCCCAAGGGGCGCGAGGTGGCGTTTGCCGGCCTGTCATCGCCGGAGGCGGCACTGTCGCTGTTCAGCCTCGCGATGGACCGTGCAGGGGCAGCGCTCACCGCCTTCGAGCTGATCGGCCAGAGGCCTTACGACTTCACGCTTGCCCACGCACAAGGCGTAGTGCGGCCGCTGGCCGGCGATTGGCCGTGGTATGTGCTGATGCAGATCTCGTCGGGCCGCTCGGCCGAGGATGCACGGGCGCTGATCGAAGAGGTGCTGGAGGCAGGCCTCGAGCAAGGGATCGTCGGCGATGCGGTGATCGCGTCAAGCATCGCCCAGGGCGATGCGTTCTGGAATTTCCGCGAAGTGCTGCCCGAGGCGCAGAGACCCGAAGGTGCCTCGATCAAGCACGACATCTCGGTGCCGGTGGCGTCGATCCCGCCCTTCATCGAAAAGGCCGCCGGCGCCGTGCAATCGGTCAGTCCCGGCGCACGCGTCGTCTGCTTCGGCCACATGGGCGACGGCAATCTGCACTACAACATTTCCCGGCCGGTCGACGGTGACGACGAGGCGTTTCTCGGCCTTTACCACGTCATGAACAAGGCCGTGCACGACGTCGTGCGCTCGTTTCATGGCTCGATCTCGGCCGAGCACGGCATCGGTCAGTTGAAGCGGGACGAATTGATCGCGACGGCGCCGCCGATGGCGATCGAGCTGATGCGCAGGGTGAAGGCCGCTTTCGATCCCGCCGGCATCATGAATCCCGGTAAGGTTATCTGATCCTTTCGCCGGCCCGCGCCGGTTCGTATTCCGATAACCATCCGCCTCGGATCAGCAAAATTTAACCGACTTTCTTAAGCGCGAGGATAAGAAGCTCGCGCTAATGTTTCTCCACAACGAGGCTGGGAAAACCGGCCCGGAGATCCGGAAACACCGGCTCTCAGGAGAAACAGGAAAGGCACGATATGAACACTGGACTGAAGCCAGTCTGGGCCGGGCGCAATATGCGCCTCGACCCATTCCGCCTGCCGCAGGTGGTGAGCTACGCCACGCGCGACGACTATGGCGACGTTACCTTCACCATCGATCAGCGCGGCGCGGTTATCCGCCGCACGCTGGAGATGAGTGGCGTGCCGGCGATCATCGCTCTGCCCGCCAACGCGTTTCGCGGCGTCGCCGCCCGCGCCATGGAGGATCCGGATGGCAATGTCACAGTGACGCTTGAGCTTCTGCACAACGACCCGATGCTGTCGGTGCCGCTGCTGGTCGCCGACGATCTCGACGACGTCGCCGCCGACTGGCGCGCCTGGGCCGACGCCTACCGCCTGCCGATGCTTCTGATCGAGGCCGACGGCATTGCCCGCACGCTGGAAGAATCGCTCGGCGCCGCCATCAAGGCGCTCCCGGCGCAGGACCGTCGCAAAGGTCGCGTCTCGACCATGCGCCGCCCGCGCTTCCTCGCCCGCCGCCGCGCCGGCGACCTCGGCCTCAGGCTGGTCATCGGCGGCGAGGAGCTTATTTCGCGGGAATAGGCCTGAGCGCCTCTTCCTTCTCCCCCTGTGGGAGAAGGTGGCCGAGCGGAGCTCGGTCGGATGAGGGGTGTTCCAGGGACCGCCAACGCCTCATTTCTTCCAACACCCCTCAACCGTCTTGGCGCTACGCGCCAATCCACCTTCTCCCACAGGGGGAGAAGGGAAAAGGCTCCTAAACCAGCGGCTTCAGCGCCACCCACACCGCGCCGCCGATCAGGCCGAGGAAGATCAGCCAGCCGACCTGGTTGTTCGATCTGAACAGCCTCAGGCACTGGTCCGGATCGTCGATGTCGAGCACGCCGATCTGCCGCGCCAGATGGGCGCCGGCGGCAATCAGCCCGGCGAGCGCCGGCACCGGTGCCTGCGCCGAGGCGAAAGCAATGGCGAAGCAGACCAGCGCTCCGCCATAAAGTCCGGCAAGCCAGCCCTTGGTGTTGTCGCCGAACAGGCGCGCCGTCGAGCGCACGCCGACGATGGCGTCGTCCTCCTTGTCCTGATGCGCATAGATCGTGTCATAGCCGATCACCCACAGGATCGAGCCGATATAGAGCATGATTGCCGGCCCATCGAGATCGCCGAACTCGACCGCCCATCCCATCAGCGCCCCCCAGGAAAAGGCAAGACCGAGAACCAGTTGCGGCCAATTGGTGTACCGCTTCATGAACGGGTAGATGGCGACGATGACCAGCGAGCCGATGCCGAGCAAGATGGCCAAGCTGTTGAACTGCAAAAGCACGGCGAGGCCGACCAGTGCCTGCAAGACAACAAACATCCAGGCCTGCCGGCGCGTAACCTTGCCGGCCGGCAGCGGTCGCGAGCGTGTGCGTTCCACCTGGTTGTCGATGTCCTCGTCGACTAGGTCGTTGTAGGTGCAGCCGGCGCCACGCATGGCGAACGCGCCAAGAAAAAACAGCAGCAGATACCACGGCGACGGCAGCAGCGAGAGCAGCGGGTCCGTCGGACGCGGATAGGCGCTCGCGGCAAGTGCAGCCGACCACCAGCATGGCCACAGCAGCAATTGCCAGCCGATCGGCCGGTCCCATCGGGCAAGCTGCGCATAGGGCCACAACCCCCGCGGCAGCGCGCGATAGACCCAGTGGCCGCTCGGCGCATCGGCGACGCGGCCCTGGGCCGCTTTCGACTGGACGGTTTCCATTTTGCTGGAGTGGCAGCAGAGGCGAATGCCGTCAAGCGTCAAGCAGGCCGGATCCGCTCGCGGCGCGGAATCGCCGCCGCGGACAGCCAAATGTCTTGACCCGCCGCCCGGGGCGCAATAGCGCAGTCCTGATCGGAACGGGCAAGGAATCCAGGCATGCGTGTTTTGCTGATCGGCTCCGGCGGACGAGAACATGCGTTGGCCTGGAAGATGGCGGCGTCGCCGCTGCTGACCAAACTCTACGCGGCGCCCGGCAATCCGGGCATCGGCGGCGAAGCCGAACTGGTGAGGCTCGATGTTTCGGATCATGCAGCGGTGGTCCGGTTTTGCCGCGAGAAAGAAATAGACCTCGTCGTGGTCGGCCCGGAAGGGCCGCTGGTCGCCGGCATTGCCGACGACCTTCGCGCCGAGGGCATCCGCGTCTTCGGCCCGTCAAAGGCAGCGGCACGGCTGGAAGGCTCGAAGGGGTTCACCAAGGACCTCTGCGCCAAATACGGCATCCCGACCGCCGCCTATGGCCGCTTCGGCGATCTGGCTTCGGCCAAGGCCTATGTCGAGAGAATGGGTGCGCCGATCGTCATCAAGGCCGACGGCCTCGCTGCCGGCAAGGGCGTCACCGTCGCCATGACGCTTGACGAGGCGCTGGCCGCGCTCGACGCCTGTTTCGACGGCTCCTTCGGCCAGGCCGGCGCCGAAGTGGTGGTCGAGGAGTTTCTCAGCGGCGAAGAGGCAAGCTTCTTCTGCCTTTGCGACGGCATCACCGCGCTGCCCTTCGGCACCGCGCAGGATCATAAGCGCCTCAGTGACGGCGACACCGGCCCCAACACCGGCGGCATGGGCGCCTATTCGCCGGCGCCGGTGATGACGCCGGAGATGATCGACCGAACCATGCGCGAGATCGTCGAGCCGACCATGCGCGGCATGGCTGAAACAGGCGCGCCGTTTTCCGGCGTGCTGTTCGCCGGGCTGATGATATCAGACAGCGGGCCGAAGCTGATCGAATACAACAACCGTTTCGGCGACCCGGAATGCCAGGTGCTGATGATGCGGCTGAAGGACGATCTCCTGGTCCTGCTCAACGCCGCCGCCGACGGCCAGCTGGCGCACACCTCGGTGCGCTGGCGCGACGAGGCGGCGCTCACCGTGGTGATGGCAGCCAGGGGTTATCCCGGCACGCCGGAAAAGGGCTCGGTCATTCGCGGCGTCGAGGCGGCGGCAGGTGAGGGCGTCGAGATTTTTCACGCCGGCACCGCAATCAACGGCGGCGCACTCGTCGCCAATGGCGGTCGCGTGCTCAACGTCACGGCGACCGGCCGCACCGTCGGCGAGGCGCAGAAGAAGGCTTACGCCGCGCTCGACCGGATCGACTGGCCGCAAGGCTTTTGCCGCCGCGACATTGGCTGGCTGGCGGTGGCGCGCGAGCAGGCGAACTGACGCTTCAGGCGGCCCTCAGCCTCAGCGCAGGCCGCGGCCGAATACGGACGAGACGCTGCTGACCGCATCGGCGGTGGGGGCAATTCCAGACACCGATGCCAGGCGCTCTTCGTTTCGCGTCCAGGCAACATATTCGGCAATCCCGCGCGGAAGGCTCGGCGCCGCCTTCGCCGCAGGCATTTGAAAGCCGCTGCTGAACCTGGCCAAGCGCGTCCTAAATACCGCGACCAGTTGCTCGAGGCTCGCGGGTGCTGCCACTGTGGCATAGGTCATGGCAGTGCCGGCGAGCCCCGCCTCGCGTGAGAGCGGCACCGGTATCGAGGCGAGATAATCCGGCTGCACGTCGATCAGGCCGCCGAACGGCCACTGTGCGCGCAATTCCGTCGCGTTCATCGGCGCGACGCTGACATCGATATCGTTGGGCGTGCCCGCAACCCTGTAGGGACAGCGGAACCGGCCGCAATTTGCTCGCGCCGAAAACTGCCAGAGCGCATAGCCCTGCCAGTTGCCCATCGGAAAATGCACATCGATGTCTGGCTTATAACGCGCGTACCACAGCGGCAACCGGGACAGGAGCGGGTATTTATACTTATTGTCGGCGATATGCCTGGCGGTCGTGCCGTTGGTGTAGAGCACCGGAAAGCGGCCAACCCGACGATGCACATGGCGCACGAATTCCTCGGCATCCTCGAGCGACATCCATTGGGTGGGATCATCGTCCTCGATGTCGAGGGCAAGCAGGTCATCCGGCCCGGGTTTCACGAAATTGATGAAATTATTGGCCTGTCCCACGGGGTTGCCAGGGCGGGCGAGATGATAGGCACCCCATTTCAGGCCCAGCGCCTTGGCCACCACCTTGCGCGTCTGGAACAGTTCCTGTGCCATCGCATGGCGCTTCCAAAGCGTCTTGCACAGACGCGGTCTCGTCGCCGAAACAGAAATAGGGTGGCGGCATTCCGTCGGATGCCTTGTTGATGAAGCCGACAAGACGCTTGTCGGCAGCTAGCCGGGTCCAGTCAATGGAATTGTATTCGTAGGCGTCGACGACCAGCGCCCGGTCCGCATCCTTCCACGGTTCGGAGAAATCCGAGGCCCTTGCCGGCGTCAGCGCCAGGGTTATCGCGGCCGCGACAAGGAGAAGCGCTGAGCGGACAAGGGGGTGCGCCGGCGTTTTCAAACAGCAGGTCCTTGCTGGCCAAAGCCAGATCCTGAACCGCCATGGTTAAGGAAATGCTTTCGATCGCGGCCCGCGGATGCCACGGCTCGGACAGCTTCTCCGTCGATGGTCTTGATGGTTGTCACTGGCGAGAGGGGATATGAAACGGATTTAGCGCCGGCACTTGCGACAGCGTTCCCTCGGCCTCGCGTTTGCGATGAGGGGTCAGCGAGCATGGTGGTGAGCACAATGTGCCGCGATCCGACCAATAGGCTGCGCCGTTCTCGACCTTACCTTCATGATAGCAAAAACCGGCCGCCCGCCAAAGCAGGCGCATTCGATGCAGCGATGGGCGTCAGGTCTGCGAGCACGAGGCAATCCTATTTCGGTATTCTGCTCTATCTTGGCGAATTTAGCCTGCGTCGTGGCAATTGCAAAATCCACGTGACAAAGTTTGACGTTTACGTAAAAAGAAGATGGACAGGGAACTCCGAAAGCTGATGATTTTGCGCCGGCACGGGTCTTAACTTGGCCTGCCGGACTGAGGAGAGCCAGGCTGAGGAGAAGCGAGCGCCATGTATCGGGCACCGGTCGAGGAAATCGCCTTCACCCTGAAGCATGTCGCCGGCTTGAAGGCGGCGCTCGATGCCGGCACCTTTGGCGAACTCGGCGAAGACCTCGTCGACGCCATTCTGGCCGAGGCCGGCCGTTTCGCCAGTGAGGAGGTGGCGCCGCTCTATGAGATCGGCGACCGGCAAGGCGCGGTGCTCAACGGCGCTGCCGTCACCACGCCAACCGGCTGGAAGGAACTTTATCGCCGCTGGATAGATAGCGGCTGGAACGCGCTGTCCGCGCCGGAAGCGTATGGCGGCCAGGCGCTGCCGGCCATGCTCGGCGCCGCCGCGCTCGAAATGTGGAACTCCGCCTCAATGGCGTTCGGCATCGCTCCGACGCTGACCATGGGTGCGGTCGAAGCACTCGACAAGCACGGCTCGCAAGCGCTCAAGGCCAAATATCTGGAAAAGCTGGTCTCTGGCGAATGGATGGGCACTATGAACCTGACCGAGCCGCAGGCCGGCTCGGACCTGAATGCCTTGCGAACCCGTGCCGAGCCGGCCGGCGACGGCACCTACCGCATCTTCGGGCAAAAGATCTTCATTACCTATGGCGAGCACGATTTCACCGACAACATCATCCATCTGGTGCTGGCGCGGCTGCCGGACGCGCCGGCCGGCACGCGTGGCCTTTCGCTGTTCCTGGTGCCGAAATTCCTGGTTGGCGACGATGGCGCGCTGGGCGGGCGCAATGACGTCTTCTGCTCCGCGCTGGAGCACAAATTGGGCATCCACGCTTCGCCGACCTGCACCATGATCTATGGCGATGGCTTCGAGGGCAGCACGCCCGGCGCGATTGGCTGGCTGGTCGGCGAGGAGAACAAAGGCCTCGCCTGCATGTTCACCATGATGAACAATGCGCGCCTTGCCGTCGGCATGCAGGGCGTCGCGGTCGCCGAGGCGGCGACGCAGAAGGCGCTGGCCTACGCCAACGAGCGCCGGCAAGGCAAGGCGGCAAGCTATCGCGGTACCGGCATGGCGCCGATCGTGCATCACCCCGACATCCAGCGCAGTCTTTTGACCATGAAGGCGCTGACCCAGATTGCCCGCGCCATCTGCTATTCCTGCGCCTACGCCATCGATCTCGCGTCCGCGAGCGAGGATGCAAAGCACTGGCAGGAACGCGCCAATCTTTTGACGCCGCTGGCCAAGGCGTTTTCCACCGATGTCGGCGTCGAAGTCGCCTCGCTTGGGCTTCAGGTGCATGGCGGCATGGGGTTCATCGAGGAGACGGGGGCTGCAGCGCTTTATCGCGACGCACGCATTGCGCCCATTTACGAAGGCACCAATGGCATCCAGGCAATCGATCTGGTGACGCGCAAACTGCCGCTCGGCGGCGGTCGGCATGTGCATGGCTACATCGCCGAGCTCAAGGCCGTCGCCGATGCGGTGCGAGCGTCGAACCTTGAAGGCTTCGGCAGCACCGCCGATCGCCTCGACCAGGCGCTCGACGACCTCACACAGGTGACCTGTTTCCTGCAAGACCTGCAGGCCGAAGGCCGTTCCGACGAGGCGCTGGCCGGCGCCACGCCTTATCTCAGGCTGATCTCGCTTGCCGCTGGCAGCGCCTATCTGGCGCGCGGTGCGCTTGCCGACCAAAACCGCATCGCGCTTTGCCGGTTCTTCGCCGAGAACCTGCTGGGCGAGGTGGGCGCGCTGAAGGAGCGCGTCATCGGCGGCGCCGACAGCCTTGGCGTTGCCGGCAAGTCGCTGATTTCCGCCTGACGTTCGCAAACGCCCGAAATTCACAAAGGACAATCCGTGACAGACCACATCCTCGTCGAACGCCAGGGCGCCATCCAGATCATCCGCATCAACCGTCCGGACAAGAAGAACGCCCTGACCCGCGCCATGTATGCGACAATGTCGGCGGCTCTTACCGGCGGCGACGCCGATCCGGCGATCCGTGTCCATGTCTTTCTCGGCGTGCCCGGTGCCTTCTCGTCCGGCAACGACCTTGCCGATTTCATGGTCATCGCCTCGGGCGGCGAAGCCGGTACCGAAGTCTGGGATTTCCTGATGGCGTTGGCCAAAGTGGAAAAGCCCATGGTTTCCGGCGTCGACGGGATTGCGGTCGGCATCGGCACCACGCTCAACCTGCATTGCGACCTGACGTTCGCCACGCCGCGCACAATATTCCGGACGCCCTTCGTCGATCTCGGCCTTGTGCCGGAGGCCGGTTCGAGCCTGCTCGCACCGCAGATCCTCGGCCGGCAGGGCGCTTTCGCGCTGCTTGGCCTTGGCGAGGGCTTTTCGGCCGAGCGGGCGAAGGCCGCCGGGCTGATCTACGAGGTGGTCGAGGAAGACGCACTCGAAGCATCGGTATTGGCGGCGGCGGGCCAGATCGCGGCCAAGCCGCCGCAAGCGCTGAGGATCGCGCGAGACCTGATGCGCGGCTCGCGCGAAGACCTTGTCGAGCGCATCGGCCAGGAAAGCCAGCATTTCCGCGAGCGGCTCAAATCCGATGAAGCCCGCGCCGCCTTGACCGCCTTCTTGACCAGGAAAAAGGCCTAGACCTTCTGGCCTTGTCTCGCATCGTGGACCCGCCGGCAGCAACCGGCGGGTTTTCTCGCCATGCTCTCTTTGTCACATCGCCATTTTTTTACATTCGGCCTGGGCCTTTGCCGAAGACGTGTCGATCATGAATGTCTTGCCTTTGGCGTCGGTCATCAACATCATGCAATGCTTGATCGGTTTCGCCATTTTCATCATTTCGGCGCTCATCTTCGCGTCGGGCATCATGGTGCCCATATGCCCATCGGGCATGATCGCCATGACCTCGCCACCCTTCATCACCGTCATTGTCCCCATCGCGTCCTCCGCAAAGGCTTGCGAAGCGAAAAGGCCGGCAAGACCGGCTATCGTGACCAACCTGAGTGAATGCATTGCGTCCTCCTGAATTTGCGCCAGCGGCGCGTTGAGCCCTTCCCTGGTTCGTCCCCGCAAGCTGGAACGTTTCACGCACACGAGAGCGTGAAGTGAGATCGGAAGCGCCAGGTCTCTGGAGCCCGGGAGTTCCGGGTGGTTCGGCGCAGGCGGTATGGCCTGACCTGGGTGCCGAGCGACTTACAAGGCCTAAGCCACCGCTGGGCGGCGTGCATGACGGTGAGGATTTCGACAGTCTCGCCGTCGACGCGATGAGGGATGATATACGGCTTCGACCAAGACGAGTTCCCGTGTCCCGTTGATGCGCCCGACACGCCCCATCGCGGTTGTTCGGCGAGATGTCCCGCCGCCGTTACGATGCGCGCAATGACTCTCGCGGCGGCCTCGGGATTGTCTTTCTCGCCATGCGCGCCGATTTCATCAAGCCGCCGCAGCGCCCGCTCGGTTTAGCGGATTGACTGTGGCTTATGCCTGGCGGGTCGACTTGACGTATTTCCCGACAACAGCCTCTACCTCGCCGGCACTGGCAAAATCGCCGCGCGAGGCTTCAGCCAATCCTGCCTCTATTTCGGCGAGTTGCCATTCCTCACGGGCTACAAAATCCTCGATGGCCTGCGCAGCCACATAGGAGTCACTCCTGCGATTGAAACAGCGCGGCATCGTCCCCTACGGATAAAGCCTCACCTTGTCCCAGCCGCCCTCGGCGTTGCGCGAAAAGACGACACGGTCGTGCAGCCGGAACGGACGGTCGTGCCAGAACTCGATGCTCTGCGGCACGATGCGAAAGCCTGACCAGTGTTTTGGCCGCGGGATCTCGCCGATCGCATGGCGCGCCGTGTATTCGGCGACCGCCTTTTCCAGCGCGAAGCGGCTCTCCAGCGGCCGCGACTGTTTGGAGGCCCAGGCGCCGATGCGGCTGCCGCGCGGACGCGTCGCGTAATAGGCGTCGGCTTCGGCGTCGGTGACGATCTCCACCGGGCCGCGCGCTCGCACCTGCCGGCGCAGCGATTTCCAGTGGAAGCACATCGCCGCTTTCATGCTGCCAAGGATCTCACGGCCCTTGGCGCTCTCGAAATTCGTGTAGAAGACAAATCCGCCCTCATCGAACCCCTTGAGCAGCACCATACGCACATTCGGCATGCCTTCGGCATCAACGGTCGCCAGCGCCACGCTGTTGGGGTCGTTGATCTCGCTCTTCGTCGCGTCGTCGAGCCACGCCGCAAAGAGCCGGAACGGCTCCGCCGCCTCGGTAAAGTCACCGCTTGTTAACCCGGTTTCGCTCATAGTTTTCCCAAATTTGTCGCCGGCTGGGGAGATTGCCGATTGTCGCGTATCGCGCAAGCTTTTGACAGTGGGCAATGGAGCGTTATCGCTTCGGCCAGCGCCAAAGCCATGATCGTGATAATCGTCCTGCCGCTTACCGCCTGTGGCGGCGGCGGCTTCAGCCTGGAGCAGGCGGAGGTCGACCGCTCGGTGCTGACCTCGAGCACGCCGGCCTCAGTCACGCCGCTCGATCAGGACCGCGCCTCCGATCAGGCCACGATCCGCAACGCCGTGTCCTCCGCCGACGTCGAGCAACTGGCTGGGCAGGCCGTTCCCTGGGCGAATGCCGACACCGGCTCGCGCGGCTCCATCACCGAGCTCGCGGAATTCAGGGCTAACGGTGAGACATGCCGTCGCTTCACCGCGTCGCGCGAGAGCTTCGACGGCGTCGCGCTGTTCAAAGGCGAAGTATGCCTGGCCGGCGGCAGCGCCTGGCGAATGCAGGACTTCAAGGCGCTCTGATTTTCCGCCGGCGATATAGTGGTAAGCCACTGGAATTTCTTCCTATGCAAGCGCATATAGGAGGCGATCATGGAACCACTCCTTCTCCAGGGCAGTAAGCATGCGCGACCCCTATGAGGTGCTGGGCGTTGCCAAGAACGCATCGGCCAAGGACATAAAATCGGCGTACCGGAAGCTCGCCAAGAAGTATCATCCGGACCAGAATCCGGATCCCAAGGCAAAGGAGCGTTTTGCCGCCGCCAACCAGGCTTACGAGATCGTCGGCGACGAGAAGAACCGCGCGGCTTTCGATCGCGGTGAGATCGACGCCGAAGGCAAACCGCGGTTCCAGGGTTTCGAGAGTGCGGCCGGCGGCGCCGATCCTTTCGCCGGTTTCCGCCGGCAGCAAGGGCCGGGCGGCGCGCATTTCGAATTCCGCACGGGCCGTCCCGGCGGTGACCCGTTCGACGGCAACAGCGACATCTTCAGCCAGATCTTCGGCGATGCTTTCAGCCAGCAGCGCGGTGCCGGCATGGGCGCCGGCCGCCGGATGCCGACCGCAGCCGACCTCAACGTGACGCTGGACGTCACCATCGAGGAGGCCGCAACCGCCGAGAAAGTGACGGCGATGTTCCCCGACGGCCGCAAGATGGCGGTCAAGTTGCCGGCCTATGTCGAGGACGGCCAGACCATCCGCCTGAAAGGCCAGGGTGAGCAAGGACCGGGCCAGCCGGGCGATGCGCTGGTTAAAATCCGTTTCCGCCGGCACCCGCGCTACCGCGTCGAGGGGCGCGACCTGCATGTCGACCTGCCGGTGGAACTGGCCGATGCGGTGCACGGCGCCAAGGTGGCGGTCGAAACCCCGACCGGCAGGATTGCGGTCAACGTCCCCCCTTGGTCGAGCTCGGACAAGGTTCTGCGGCTGAAGGGCAGGGGCCTGCCGGAAAAGGCCGGCGGTCACGGCGACCTCTACGCGCACGTGCGGCTGATGCTGCCGGAAGGCGGCGACGCCGAGCTCGAGGCGCTGATGCGCCGGCGAAAGGGCTGACGATCGAAAAGGCCGGCGCTTGATGCCGTGTGGAAAAGCGGACTTGCGGACGCTTCTGCTATACACCGAACGTCTTGATTGGGCCAGGAGCGTTGTCGCCGAACTACTGCTCAGACGTCGCGTTTGGAGCCGCGAGCGGAAGGGCAGCTTATGGAGCTTCATAGATGAGAGCGACGTTCAAGCCACGAAGCGCCGTGAGCGTAGATCGGAGCGCTCGCGACTGCAGAACGGGAATCCCAATTTCCGTCGCAAATCTCTGGAGCTTTGTCGGCTCCTGCAACAGGGGTAGGTTAGCTTATCTCGTAAGGAATAAAGCCACCGGTTTGGTGTTTCCACAGACGGGCAAACAGGGCCATCCTGTCCCACCAGTTCGTCCGGCCCGCCTTCTTCCACGATGCGTCCCTGATCGAGCACAACTATCCGCTCCATCCTGGCAATCGTGGAGAGGCGACCTGCGATGGCGATCACCGGGGTCGAGTTTGTCCGTGTGGGTTCTGTGCCCGAAAGGTAAGGCCGTAGTCACTGCCTTTACAACGAGCCGAACTGGTTGCACTGTACTGCTTCGCACCGAATTTGAGCACGGCCTTCTGCAGGAGGGATCAATGGCAGGCGTGGAATCGATATATTTCACCGTGACGGTTAGTGATAAATTTTTGAGAATAACAGACAAACTACCATTTCCCGAGCCGCCGCCGACGGAGTTTTTCCTGAAAGTCCGTGATGCCAAACGTGAGGTGGCCGTTACGACCCAAGGCAATAACGTCGGCAGTGTCGATGTCTATGTGAGCAAGAACGAGAAAGATTGGCTTGTACACGAAGAGAATATGGAGGTCGAGGCTGACAGCACATACAATATTGATGACAAAGCTTTCCCGCCACCGCCACCCTCGAAGTCGAAGCAAGAAGCCGCCAAGGAAGATACCAAGAACTAACTTTGGCTCCCCCCTCCGCGGCTTAGCCGGCCGCCGCGATGTGCCAGCATGAAGCTGTTCCCGTAAGTGTTTGGGCTGCGGTTGCCGGGAAGGTTTGCATTCAAGATGATTTCTTCGGCGAAGTCAGTACTTGTGGCAAGTTCCATGATCGGGGTTTTCTTTGTAACTCCCCACATGACGTATCCCAGGTCATCAAATCCGCATCCTGTCGCGGCGGTTTCTCGTGACGTTGGATGAAAAATGAGTAGTTTTGGTTTGTCATTGCGGTAGCATTGACCTTCAAAGGCATATCCATAGACGACAGCAATCACCTCCTTGGTTGGAATTATAGGCTCGAGGTCATCGCGTTTCTTGACAATGGACATGCGAAGTAAGTTTTCATTCAACGGCAAAGTCGCTGTTCTGTGACTAACTTTGCCCACATTATCGAAATTCAACCTGACGCCATAGAGCGTAATCTGATCCGGCGAATAGTTTTGCGCGCTGGGTGGCGCAGGAATATCGGACGACATAATGCTTCTCCCTCCAGTATTGTTTGGCGATCGACCTGGCCCACCGCCCGGGCCAGACGGTTTAAGTGGGTTGCCTGTCGGCGTTGGTGACTTTGGCATCCCTTTCTCCTTCAAAAAATCTCGCGCCAGGCGAAGTTGTCGACAAGGCTGTCAGCGAAGCGGCGCGCACGCCCGCTTTCGCAGGCAACAACCATCGCCTCGGCTGCTTCGCGATAGTCCAGTGCATGCGGATCAAGCTCTTCCCACGACCGCACCAGGATCTCGCCCACTAGGTCGCGGGCTTCTTCCAATGCCGATTTCAATGCGAAGAGGCGGCCGTCATTGGCGGCGAGTGAAACCGAAAGCAGGTCTTCGACCTCTTCTTCGGAAAGCTCACTCCTGAGATCACGAAAGTCACGCGGATCCAGATCGGACAGCCCGCGTTCGAACAGCAGCACCTGGTAGATCTCGATAAGGATGTCGAAGAGTGCGCCCGCGAAGGGCTTGGAAAGGTCATGCACTTCCGTGCTGACGTCGCTCATCCGCAGCGAGTGGCTGAACCGTCGGACCTGCTTTTCGTCGGAGAGCTCGCCGAAGCGGTCCAGTTCGTTGTTGATCAGGAGGTTGCCGCGCGTGCGCCGCAAAAGCAAATCCAGCGCAGTATCGAAGTGCAGGAGCGAGATCAGCGCGATGAAATCGGCCACTGCCTCGTGGTAGGCGAAGTATTCATGCGGCGGATCGAAACGGGGAACTCCCATGACGCCGAAAATCACCAGATGCCCGATCTCGTGTGCAACAGCATCGAAGTTGAGCGCGAAGGGCTGCGTGGTTCCGCGGGCCTCATCGATCCCCATCTCCAGAAAGCCGTAACCCGACTGGGCGTTGTCCCAGTTCAGCCGCGGCACAATCTCGAGACGCGGATAGGTCGGTTCGAAGAACCAGGGAATCTCGCGCCCCACATAGCTCTCGCAGATGTCGAGCACCCGCCGCACGCAAGCGTAGGCATGCGCCGCCTCGAACTCCGGTGTGCCCAGCGGAATGTTGTCGAAGTGCCCGTCTGGGCCGGCTACCGCAGGCGGCCTGAGGGCACCGGCGTAAGGAGGCAGGTAAGGAAACTGGTATGGCTGCTTTTCAAGCAACGGGTCGATCACATACATCCGTCGGTCGGCTGGCCCGGGGCCGATCGCGTCAGGCGGCGTGGAGACCCAAATCATCTCGGGCCGTTCGTAACCCTGAATGAAAGGAGGTTGGGGAAAAACAAGAAAGCGTGTTCCAAGGCGCGAAGCCGCGGATCCAATACCCGACTGCCATCTTGCACTGGCGCCCATGCAGGCAGTCCCACCCCTCTCCTGAAAGGACAGTCTGAAGTATTCCTGTTAGATCAAAATCCATCCCGTTCCGCAAGAACAGACCCAATGTCGTCGTCCCACAGCCCGGCCGCGCCGAGGTCATAGGCCCAAGCTTCGGTCAGGGTGAAAGGCGGGGTCATCGGCGCATGCGCCAGAAGTTCAGGGCAGCATGCAAGTTTCGCCAGCAAGCCGGTTGCGTCTTCGCGTTTGCGGTCGATCGCCGATCGGGGGAGCCAGTCAGCAAGCCGATCCAGGGCCGTTGCGGATTTGCTGGGCAGAGAAGATCGCGCCTCCGCGAGCAGCCTCGGATAGCTGCGATCGACGAAGTGCGTGTCCCGCGCCAGCACTTCCAGAGATCGCCTTTCCACGGCGTTGATGATGCCTGCTCGCAATGCCCGCTTTAGCGTAAGGCGTATGTTGATAAGCGCTTCGCTCAGGGCCGCCGCGCCGAGTTCAGTAGGACACATCGCTACCGCGACTTCATCGTCGTCGGCGAGCGGCGTCAACGCGTACCATCGGTAGATGAAGCCATGGCCCTGCATGCCGAACGCCGCCAGTTCAGCGGCGCGGAGCGCGCCCATGCTTGCCGCCCCGAACACCGGAATTCCGTTTCCCAACGCCCACAGGATTTCCTTGTGACGAACTGCCGGTACCTTCCCGAACGAACCGTCGATGAGGATTATCGCTTTCGGTTGATAGGCTCTCATTGCGCGGACGATCGAACCCTGTTCGGCGGGCGGTAGATAAACGGCGTCGAGGATGGCTGCCGCTTGGGCACGCGGCAGTGTCGGTCCGAGGAAAATGACCGGCTTGTCCGCCATCCCTATCCTCTGATGAGGTCTTTGAGCGGAGGGGCGACGAGACGGACAATCTCGATATCGGGATCCGTGCTGCTATGGAGCGGCACGACAAGGGCCGCCTGCGCTCCGGCGCGCCTTAGCGATTTGAGAACGGCGTCGAGCTTGCTGGCGCCTGAGGTCGGTCCGACGCTATCGGCGGGAAGCGTGGTGGCGTTCCCTGGCACCCGGAACGAGCGTCGACGCGTGTCCAGGTCCACTCGGTCGTACCACTCGGGATAAGCGGCACGTGTAATATCTTCACGGGCACCGGCGAGCGCGGTTACCCGGGCCTGTGCCGCCTCCATCAGTGCCTTGGCCAAGGCGCCATCATGGGTAAAGTCGCACGCAAACCCCTCGCCCGGCAGCGGCGCAATCTCCTGATGCGCTTCCGATTCCATTACGGCGCAGCGAAAGACCGGCAAATCATGATCGCCTGGGACGAGCCATATTCCGGCAACGAGATCCGCGGCTGCGAGGCTTGCCAGAATTCGCGACGAACGCGGACCGCCAATACGGGCGGGGTCGATACGAATTTCCGGAAAGGAACGTGGATACCGCTTGGCTCCTGCGATGCTCGCGCGCTCGATGATTTCTAGCGCTGCATGGGTGATCGCGGAAACTAGCGTTTGCCCGGCGGCGAGTCCGCGCGTGGATCGGGGAAACGCCACGGGATGCGGGGACGGAAGCGTGTAGATGGTATCGACCAGGGGGAGAGGAACTGGCAGCACCCGGCCGGTGAAAATATCATAACCGTCGGTCCACTGGAGTTGCAGTTGATCCCAGCCGGCGTCGAAGTCATGGACTCGGCAGCCGGCATAGAGGGCCCGAATCTCTTCTCCCAGAACGCGCGCGCTTGCGATCCTGATGCGCTCATGCGAGACCTGCTCCGCTGCCCATCCTTCGAGCGCTTCCATCAGTGCCCCGGCCGCTGCCTCTATGAGGGTTTCACCCTTGCCCTGGGAGACAGCGTTGGAGAGCGACAATGGCCGCACGGCTTGAGCAACCGCCACGCCGGCGCGATCAAGGCGGGTCAACGATCCGATCCGCGTTATGCCAAAACGTCTCCGGACGGAGAAAAGCCCGCGGGCGAGCTTCTCGGTGGCTGCGGAGTCTGTGCACTGGGCATCGCCAAGGGCGGAGAGTTCGCGGTCGAGCCTAAGACCGATCTCATTCGCAGGAATGGCAAGCGCCTGCGCAAAGCCGGTGTCGGACTTCACAGCCGGAGCCGATCGAGGTCCAGCCGCACGCGTGACGCCAGGGGTGCGGCCCGCTGTTCGGTGCTGACTTCGAGCGCTCGACGAAGGTCGGCCATCACCGCCTCCTGCGATTCGCCAAGGGTATGACGGAGCACACCGCGCTGCCGTAGCAACTCAGCAAGCCAGAACACTTGCCCACTGCTGGTCGAAGCCGCGATGATGCTATCCAGTATCGACAAGGCCTCGTCGTTGCGTCCAGCGCGTTCTAACAACTCCGAACGCATGCCCTCAAAAACGGGGGCACCCTCGTAGGTCGCGATCTCGCGCCAGCGTGTCAACTCGGTTTCGAATGCCACTACGCCAGCTGCCGCGTCCCCGCTCATACCCTGCGCCCAGGCACGGAACAGCGCCGCCTTGGCGAGTACACCCGGCGTTGCCCGCCCGAGTTCTCCGATCCTTTCGGAGACCGCAATCACACCGGGATGGTCGTTTCGATATCGTTTCAGCTCGATCTCGAACTCCAGTGCATGCAACATGCTGTTCGGATGATTGATGTGCTCGGCCCATCGTTTGGCAGCGATTATACTTTCGGAAGCCCCATTGTCGTCGCCTACGAACCACAGGGAGAACGCACGTTCGCCCAGGCCGCAGACCTTGGCGTCATGACCTCCGTAACGGCCGCGGTTGAAACATGCGCGATCCTCGTCGTAAAGAACGAGACCCTGCTCGACGCATTTTAGGCAGTGCGAATGCAGCCCGGCATCAATGTTGGTCGCCCATGCGCAATGCAGCGACTGAAGCCGGACCTCAGGATCTGCAGAGCCTTCAAGGTCCTGCACGAGGATGTCGGATCTTGCGCGCTGTGTCTGGTAGTCGGGCGCAGTGAACCACCAACCCCAGTAAAGCGGGAACCATTCTGCACGATCCCGATCCTTAACCGTGGCGCACAGCGATACGCCGCGCTCATAGATCGCACGCGCTTGCTTGCTGCCTCTACCGAAAAGCGCTGCAACGACCGGCCCGCGAACTGTGAGGAGGCGAAGCAGCTGCTCATTCGACTCGGCATTCCTGCCGGCCTGAGCGAGTTGTTTCTCAGCGAAATCCAGCAGGTTTTCTGCCTCCTGCATTGCTGACCGAACATCGCAAGCCTCTGCCGCCTGAATAGCGTGGCGCGCCGCCTGCACAGGCTGTCCGGCCTGCCCGAAATGCCATGCCATCGTCTCGTCGGAGAGCGGCGGAACAACACCTGATTGAATGAGATTTACAACGCTTGTGTGGATTTCCTGCCGCTCGGATTTCAGGAGGCTTTCGTAGGCCGCTTCCTGGATCAGCACGTGGCGGAAGCGAATTTCCATACCGCCAGACTTCCGACGGACAATCCCGGCTTGGACAAGACCTTCGATTGCTTCGTCCAGAGGTATGGCAAGAGGCCCAAGTTCAAGCACACAAGCCAGCAGTTTCCGTCGGAACTGTCGCCCTAGGACGCTTGCGATTTGGGCGACACGTCTCAATGGCCCCAAGCTGGCGAGGCGGGCTGCGAGAAGATCCCGGAGATCCAGAATGCTATCCGCACGAAGCAACGCCTCCAATCCGGCCCGATCTGGCAAGCCAGCCTTCGCTCGTTCACGGATCCAAAGCGCCAGCTGTTCGGCAAACAGGGGCACGCCATCGCTCTTCTCGTAGATAAAGGCGACCAGTTCATCTGGTGGCGAATAATCCTCCCAGATCGTGCTGAGCAGCTCCGCGGTAGCTTGAGCAGTCAGGCCAGACAAGGCGACGGCAAGCACGTTTGGATCGCCGAAACCGTCCGGCGCGATAGCCTCGCGCGACGTTACTGCGGCAAGAATCGGCCGTGTTTCGATCCACCGGCTCAGCTTGGCGACAAGTGCTTTGGTGAGCGTGTCTGCCCAGTGAACGTCCTCGATTATCAGGAGGAGCGGTCCAAGAACGGACGGCGACGTCAGAAGTGACAGCATGGCCTCGACAACACGCGCCCTGATCTCCTCGTTCGAGAGATCGACCTGCCAGGCTTGGCCAGCGCCCCCCTCCGTCTCGCCCGCGACAAGGAATGTGATGATCTCGGCATTCAACGCGCCAAGTTCCGAGCCATGTGACCGCAGGTAGCGCGTGACCGCATCCCGATCCGGGTCGGCGTTGCCGGTCGCGTCTGCGATTGCCTTTCTGAGAGGTTCTAGAAACGGGTGCAGCGGTTCCGAATTGCCGCGCGGCTGACATTGAAACACCAGGGTCCGCACACCCTTAGCGGCAAGATCACGGCGGAACTCGGCGATCAGCCGGGATTTTCCGATCCCGGGGTCGCCATGGAGAAGAATGAACTGGCCATTGCCGTTTGCGGCTCTAACCCAACGCCGGCCACACAATTCAAGCTCGTCTTCGCGACCGATTAGCGGCGCGGAAACGCGCCGATACGCTGTGAAGCGGTCGAACTGCTGCCGGCGAGTTAATGGCCGCCACAAAAGTACCGGTTCGCCAAATCCTTTCAGGTGCCTTGGACCGATCTCCTCGAATTCGAACGCGCCCATGGTAAGCCGATAGGTGGCTTCTGCGACAGCAACACTGTTCGGCGCTGCTTCGGACTGGATGCGCGCAGCCAGTGCCGGCGCGACGCCAATAATCTCGGTGGCGCCCGGAAGGTTCGTTTTCGAAGCGTCAGCGATGACGACCACACCTGTGGTGATGCCGACCCTTACCTTGAGGCTGGATTCGGACTGTCTCGCCAGTTTCTCGCACCACTCGACAATTTCGATTGCCGACGCGACCGCACATTCGGCGGCATCTTCCCTGGACTCGGGAAAGCCGAAATAGGCGCAGCCGCCGTCGCCATGAACCCGCTCGAGGTAGCCATTGTAGTCGCTGATCAATGCAGCCGCTCCATTGTGGAGCGAACGTTGCATAGCGCCGAATTCTTCGGGGTCCAGCTGATTTAGCAGAGTGGTCGAACCAACAATGTCATAGTACAGCGCGGTCACATGCCTGCGCTCCCCTGCAAGCGACCCGGTCTGAACTCGTTCCCTGGTGGTCATCGGACGTCCTGCAACACGCTGAGAGAGCCACGCGGCTTTCTCGGATGTTATCGAAGCTCCATCGTGAGCACTAAGGCTTAGAATAGTCCCATTGGCAACGGCATAATGGGTTCCTAGCCCACCCGTCTGCTATCCGTTCGCAATCCAGTCGTGATCATCAACGCGGGCTTTCAGTTCGCTGCAACGACAGGAATGGGGTGCCTCTAGCCTAACAGGAGTGTCGGCTGGAGGAGCGCGCGTGCGGTCCACGTTTGGCGCAATCACGTCTCCAGCGCGCTCACTGGCAACGTCCGCTTCCGGGATAGGGCCGCGTCTCCGGAATGTCTTAGATTAGGCGCAAACCGGTCGTCCACAGCTCAAATCATGAAGTCGGCTTGGGGTCATGAGCGTGACTTCGGCCGCTGGCCAACGAAACTTCCGCCAAAGGGTCATCTTCCGCCGTGCCACACGGACACCAAGTGTCGTATTTTTTCACTGGCCCACGACCGCAAGGTCAAAGCGCTACAGCGTCCTTTGCACGTCCAAAGGACGCGCGGCACTGCTGAGCAACCGCTTTGTCCCCCGAACTGTCCGCTTTGAACGCTTGAAGGGGCACTGTGGCTGTGCGATAGGCACTCCACAAAGTAGAGAACCTTGCGGAGAGCGCTGACATGGCGGGTGGACGGGGCCTTATGGCCGGCAAGCGCGGCCTTATCCTTGGCATCGCCAACAATCGCTCGATCGCTTACGGCATCGCCAAGGCCTGTGTCGACCATGGCGCCGAGATCGCGCTGACCTATCAGGGCGAGGCGTTCAAGAAACGCGTCGAGCCGCTTGCCGCGGAACTGGGCGCGCATGTCGCCGGCCATTGCGACGTGACCGACCCGGCCAGCCTTGATGCGGTGTTCGCCGATATCGACAGCCATTGGGGCAAGCTCGATTTCCTCGTCCACGCCATCGCCTTTTCCGACAAGGACGAGCTGACCGGCCGCTATGTCGAGACGACGCGCGACAATTTCCTGCGCACCATGGATATTTCGGTCTATTCCTTCACCACCATCGCCAAACGTGCCGAGGCGCTGATGACCGACGGCGGCTCGCTGCTGACGCTGACCTATTACGGCGCGGAAAAGGTGATGCCGCACTACAACGTCATGGGTGTCGCCAAGGCGGCACTCGAAGCCAGCGTGCGCTATCTGGCCGTCGATCTCGGCGCCAAGAAGATCCGTGTCAACGCGATCTCCGCCGGCCCGATCAAGACGCTTGCCGCATCCGGCATCGGCGATTTCCGCTACATCCTGAAGTGGAACGAATACAATTCCCCGTTGAAGCAGACGGTGACGCAGGAGGAGGTTGGCGATTCCGGCGTCTATTTCCTGTCCGACCTTTCGCGCGGTGTCACCGGCGAGATCCATCATGTCGATTCCGGCTATCATGTCGTCGGCATGAAGGCGGTCGACGCGCCGGATATTTCTACCGTCAAGGACTGACGCCGCCGCCTGACCTCTTCCGGAAGACCTGATGTACCCGCTCGTCTATATCGTGCGCCACGGCCAGACGGCGTGGAACGCCGAGGCCCGGCTGCAGGGGCAGGCCGATACCGACCTCAACGAGCTTGGCCGCGAGCAGGCTAGCCGCAACGGGCGTAGGCTGGCCGAACTCATCGACAAGCCCGAAGATTTCGACTTTGTCGCCAGCCCGATGCGGCGCACGCGCGAGACGATGGAGCGCCTGCGCGCGGCGATGAAGCTCGATCCGCACGCCTATCGTACCGAGCCGCTACTCGTAGAATTGAGCTTTGGCGACTGGCAGGGTTTCACCTTTGCCGAACTCGAGGCGAACGATCCCGGTTCGACCAGGCACCGCCGCCTCGATAAATGGAATTTCCAGCCGCCCGGCGAGGGCGCCGAAAGCTATCAGATGCTGCTCGAACGGGTGAAGCCGTGGTTCGACGCGCTCGATCGCCAGACGGTCTGCGTGACCCATGGTGGCGTCATGCGCGCGCTGTTCCGCTTCGTGCTGGGGATGTCCGAACAAGATGCGGTCAGCATGGAAGTGCCGCAGGACCGCCTGCTCAGGCTGGACGGCTGGCGCCTGGAGTGGCTTTAGTCGTGAGCTTTCGAGAGATTGAAGCAGAATGCGATCTCGCGCTGAATCGGCGACAGAGGCGCGTAGGCGAAGTTGATCACGCCGGGATCGTCGCTGGCCTGAGAACCGGGACAAACCGTTCTCGACCGGCCCTGACATATTGCCCAACAGGTCCGGTCTCACGCGCAAGGCGCGCGAAGAGCAACTGGATGAGGGCACGCAGCTCAGGCGAAGGTGTGCTACCGCATGATGCGCGAAGTGTCCGCTCGTAGCAGGAGTAATCCTCGATCGCGCCAGCAACATCGTCTTGGGCGATGTCGCCCTGAATGAGCGCCTTGTAGATTCTCACAGAGTCGGGGTAAAAATCGAGCGCCCGCAAATAGATAGTCCGGGCTTTCCCAGGATCGTTGCGAGCCTCGCAGTGCTTGCCGATGCGGATCGCGAGTTCGATCACGTCGCGGCGCACGCGTTCAGCGGCCGGCAAGCACCAGGCGGCAATACGCTCGTGCAGAAAGAGAGGCCCCGGGAACAGGAGGAAGAGCCGCTCCAGCTCCGGTTCAGTCACGGCATTCGAGGCCAGAGCCCGTTTGAGGCGCGCCTCCCAATCGGCCAAATCCACCCAAACCCTGTCTGCGGCGAGGCGCAGCTTGCCCTCCCTCTGAATCACCAGGTCCGTCTGGCCGAGCAATTTGCGCAGACGGTGGAGCGCCTGATCGCAGGCAGCCTTCGCCTGGTCGCCGTCAAGGTCGGGCCAGAGCCAGTCCTGCAGGCCTTCGAGCGGGCAGACTTGGCCCTGGGAGATGGCCAAGGCACGAAGAATGTCGAGGGCCCGCGTCGGTGGCTTGGCGCCAAGGTCCAGTGCCGAACCGTCACGTTCAAGCCGGAACCCGCCGAGAACATACACCTTGATCGGCCAAGACAAGCTTGCCGGACGCCGCAGGGACGCAGCCAGCTGGTGGTTGCGGGTCATGGACCGGCAAAACTCGAACTGAGCATTCATCTGCTATCTCCCCACTGGCGTGCCGGATTCGCGAGCGTTCCAATCCGGACGCAGCACGATCGTCTGGGTCGGCGAGACATGCCGGATCCTCGGGTGTTGCGGCGGTTCCGGTAGCCAAAAGTGACGGTTGGCCACAACACGATGATGTTTACGAGTTCATCCACGGCATCGCTCCTCACCAAGGGATCGGGAGAACATCGGGTTCGCCTCCAGATCGGGATATGCACCGATTTGAACCGGGTCGTCGTAAGTTGCTCGTGAGCAGCACGTGATTGGCAGTCGACGCGCGGCAGACGGCTGCGAGCGGGGGAATCACGCTGCCTTCACGCGTGGCGCAGACAAAGGTGGTCTCGACCCTGGGATAACGGACGATGAACGATCCGAGATTTTTTCTCTTTGATTTGCCAAGGTCGGGACGACCTGCACCATTCAGAATTCCGGAGGAATATTATCCCGGCGTACGGGATCACTGGTATAATGCGACGTCCCGTCGAGCGGTCGATCCGATCGAAGGAATCAGGGCGCTGGTCATCCACGCGGCGGCAGGGCTAAGTTCGGCGGGCGCCATGTCCGTCATGAAAGCGCACAGGGCCAGTTGGCATTGGCTGATTCCTGGCACGGACGAAGAGCCGCATGGCAAGTTCGCATGGGCCTGTGTGCCGGAGGCAAGCGCCGCCCTCCACGTGCGAGACCATCGGTCGTATCCTGCGGTGAACGCTGGCCAGGCCAAAGTCGATGACTGGAGCCTCGCAATCCAGATAGTCAATTCGCGGAGCCGCGATGTCGTGGAGCCATTCTCGGACTGGCAGGTGGAGATTGCCGCTGAAATCGTGCGCTACTGTTGGGCGAAGTACCCAAATTTGAAACACATCGCATCGCATGCCTTGCTGGACCCTGATCGATGCAGCGATCCAGGTGCCCACTTTCCGTGGAAACGGTTCCGCGATCTCGTGCTCGACGGTGCCGGCGACACCTACCCAGCTCTGCGTACCCCCGCTGGGGTGCCGATGGAATTGCTGCCCGCCCTGCACGATGTCGCCACCTGCTGCGCGGGCTGGGATTTGCTGCCTGTGGACGACTAATCGGGCCGCACCGCCCACCGATCGCCCGTGTTGCGCATTAGACCTGCACGCGCGAAGATGCCACATCGTCTGTCGAGGCAAGCAGCCGGTTATCCGGCGCCCGGTTGGCCGATATGGTTGGCAAGCCTGCAACGGGCATTCTGCTGGGGCGCTCAGCGATGGAGGGCACGTGGCCACGGTTGCTTCGGGTTCGCTTGAAACTCCACACGAGCTCGATCCGATATCACGAGAAAATCGGATAGCGATCGCGCGGTTGGCGACGAAGCTTCGTCTTATTACTCGACTGCCTCATCCGGACGCACCTGGTGCCGCGATATATGTGGCGCAAGCGCATCCCCATGAACACGGCGAGGAGTTCCGCGACTTTCAGCCTGTCGGAGTCGCGGGCTGCGATTGGCGTTCCGAGCGGGCATTCGAAGCCTGCATCGGCGAAGCAGCCGAATATCTTTCCCAGCTCGAGTACCCGGAGGACCGAAATCCTGGGGCCGAAACGGCCGGTCGGCGCATTGATGCCTTCGATCACTATCTTGCCGGCGTCACCGAAACCGGAGGCGAGCGCCTGTGGCTAGCCGGGCATCAGGTCGGCTCATCGGAACCGGTGGCTTTGCCGGGCGAACTTTGCGTCCGCCGCGCAAGCGGCAATGGTGTTTTGCCGTACAGGCTCGGTAACGGCGTCGCGGCGGGAAGAACCCTTATAGAGGCGGCAAACCGTGCAATATGGGAACTAGTCGAGCGCGATGCCGTCGCGAGATGGTGGCACGGCGACCAGGTGGCGCATGCGATTGGCGAAGATGTATTGCGGGATAGCGGACTCCCGGACCTGCTCTCCCGATACCGGTCGGGAAAGACGACCCGGACGTGTGGCTGGGTCGATATCCGCGCAGCTGTTGACATTCCGGTCATCGCTGCCTTTTCGTTTTCTCGTGACGGGAGCGATTTCGCTTGCGGTTTCGCAGCACGGCCAAACATGGCCGATGCTGTCCACGCCGCAACGAAAGAGATGGTGCAGATGGAAATCGGACATCATCTGGTACGAGCCAAGCAACAGGTGCACGGTTTCGAGAAGCTCAATCAGGATGACCTCGCCTATATTGCGCGAAGCCAGCGGGTCACCCCCGATCATCCAAAGCTTAAAGCTGCTCCCGTCGGCTCGAAGAGTTCGTCCTTAGAAGGCAGCGACGAATTACTCCTCCTCGACTATACGCGCCAGGCACTCCTCCGTGCTGACTGTACGGCCTTTATCGTGGACCTGACGCGCGATCGCATTGGCATTCCGGTCGCCCGCGCTCTTGCCACAGGCCTGCAGCAGATTCCCCCAGGCGACGTGTTGCAATTCGACTCCGTGGGTAGGTGCATCAACTTCAACATTCCGGTACTGTAAGGCGTTTGCTGTAATCAGAGTCCCATGGACCAATATAGCCGGGCAGCATCGCGGAGCAGTGAAACGCCAAGCTTCCGTATTGAGACGCTTGGCATCTTCCGTATGTATCATGGCGCCGTGAATTGCACCTTCAAGAGCCGTAAGGCACAGGCGCTCTTTGCCTACCTCGCATTTTGCAAGAACATGATTGAAAGCCGGGAGCGCCTCGCCGGCCTTTTGTGGGGCGAAAACAGTGAGGAAGCCGCGCGCACCTCCCTGCGTCAGCTAATCAGTGGGATAAAGAAGGACACGAAGCAGTTTCCAATACAGATATTCGACTGCGATCGGAACAATGTTTGGTTGCAGCCGATCCATGTATCAAGCGACGCGGCGACCCACATCGCCGATCTCGAACAGAATATCGTGCCCGAAGTGATGATCACGCAGAAGCGGCTGTTCGGGGGCTTTCTCGTCAATTTGAGGGACATTGATCCCAGCTTCGATATGTGGCTCTCGGTCCAGCGCGAATATCTCCACGACAGGGCCGTTAAGCTCCTCCAGGACCAGGCCCGGCGCGAGCAGAACGATGCCAAGCGGGAGAGGTTCGCCACCGCCATCCACAATCTGGACCCGACGCATGAGGAAGCCTGCCGTATCCTCATGCAGTGCCGTGCCTCACGTGGCGACACGGCGGGAGCGCTTCGCATCTACAACGACCTGTGGGAATTGCTCGGCACCGACTATGACATGGAGCCGTCACCGCAAACCCAGGCGCTGGTTGCGGAGATAAAGACGGCGGAACCTCTTCCCGCGCCTCCCAGCCACGTCCCGCAACTCGCCCCCGCTGTTCCGGCAGCAGCGCAGCTGTTCGACGGTGTAGGAATCGCCGCTCAGGCGCGCGCTGAACCCCCACTGATCCTGGTTCATCCATTCTTGCACGAGGCGGTTCATGCCATCCGTATCAATGGCTTCCGCCACGAATTGATCGCAGCCATGACACGGTTCCGGGACTGGTCGGTGAGGGAGCATTCGGCCTCCGACGATGCTCTCCCGCCAAGCGGCCGCAAGGTCTATGACTTGCTTGCCACTGCAACCGGCGAGGACGGTGAATTGCACATCGCCGTGCTGCTGCGTCGCAGGTCTGACGGCCACTACATGTGGAGCGAGAACTCGGAGATCGAGATCGGCAACTGGCATCGCGCCAGACTGCAGATCGTCCGGCACCTGGCCGCAGCGCTCGATGTTCAGATCTCGGCAGAGCGTTTGAGCACGACGGCGGGCCTCGCCGATATGGATCTCGACATCTACGACCGCTGGCTACGTGGTAATGAGCTTCTTTCGCGGTGGCGTCCGGCCGACGAGAGCCGGTCCGAGGGGATATTCCGGTCGATCATACGGAATGCTCCCGATTTCGCGCCCGCTCATGCCAGTCTGGCGCAGATCCTCAACAGCAGACATCTCATCTTCCCCGGCCTCATGCGGGATAGAAAGCGGGAACAGGAGGCCCTCAAACTTGCAAACATGGCTTCCAAGCTCGCGCCGATGGATAGCCGGACCAAGCTCACTCTGGCCTGGTCCTATCTTATGAACGAAAAGTACGAGCAAGCGATCTATTGCTATGGGCTGACGCTCAAAATGAACGACAACGATCCTTGGACGCTGATCTCATGTGCGCAGGGCCTTGCCTATTGCGGCGAGAAGGCGCTCGCAGACGAGATCGCACAAAGGGCGCTGCGGGTAGGATATGGCGCCGAACCCGTTCATTGGGCCTACCACGCCTGTATTCGCTTTCTCTTCGGCAACAGCGAGGGCGCGGTGGAAGCAGCCGATCTTGCCGAGGATGCGACCTTCTTTGTCGGCGGCTTGAAAGCGGCGGCGCTGGCCGAGCTTGGCTTGAAAGAGGCGGCTCTTGAAGAGGCGGCAGCGTTCTTCCGCCGTACCGCGGACAACTGGCATGGCGACGGTCCTGCTTCGCCGAAAGCCACGCTCGAATGGTTCTGGCAATGCCTCCCGATCCGCCTGATGGCGGACCGGGAGAGGCTACATTCAGGAATTCTGGCGACCGGGTTGCTCGACCTGGCTGGTTAGCGTTCCACCCACCGTTTTTCGCTCACCGGCAGCCACGCATCGTATAGTCGGCAACCCGCGCATAGAAAAAGCGCAACTGAGTGATCACGCGCTTGTCCTCGTCGCGTCCGCCCGGCTCGAAATCCTTGTAAAGCGCCGGAAGCGGATAGACGTCGTCTTCAACATTAGCTTTGACGATCTGCTCCGACTCCGTTACCTGGCCCTTCGGTGGCAACCGCAGGAGAAACTCGTAGTTACCTTCGATATGGTCGTCGCCCCGTACCACCGTGAGCGTCTTGAAGACGTCCGGTATCGTCAGGAGGTCCTTAAACGCCTCCCGCAACTCATCGATGGTTGTGGGCCAAGAGTCTCTGTCTTGCTGCGCCCATTCGACCAACTTCTTCCCGACAGCCTCGTAATCCTTGAAGATGGCACCTGTCTCGTCGCCATGTCTACCGAACTGAATCGGCGGGTATTTTCGATCTGGTGAACCGATATCTGGTCCCGGCATGCTTCCCTCCTTTGGTAGCGTCTTCACGCACGGGCAGTAGACCGCTAACGTCAAATACCCGCAAGGGCGATTAACTCACATCGTCAGCGTGAAAGCTTCGTGAAAATTTCACGTGACACCGCCAGAAGACAAAATCGGCTTCACGTTTTAACATATCTCCTTTCCGCTAATCGGGGCTCAAGACGGTATTAAGCTTTTTGAGGGGATGGTCGGCATGAACGATATTGGTCGTCTGGGTTTTGCTTGGAGACGACTTTCTCGCCAACTGTGGTCAGTCCGGCTCGCGCCGGTTCGTGGAGTGCTGGTCGGGCTTGCGGTGTTGTTGTCTTCCGCAGGTGCGCCCGATGCCGGCGAAGGTAAGGCGCCGCTTCAAGACCATCCGGAGCGGCGTGGCTTGGGTGTCAAGTTGGCGGGAAAAAGCTCGACGAATACTGAAGCGACACCTGGGCGCGACGCTGGCGCCGCTCCCACCATCGAGTGGGGACGGTCGCTTTTCGTGCGAAAGGCGGCCCTTCTGAACAAAATTTCCTTCACCGCCGTGATGGACCAACTCGTGGCGTCGAGCGGGGGCAAGATCGCCGACCGAAACGAGCTGTTCCGGAACTGGTGGAAAACGGCTGCTGGCGACGAATGCGAAGAACTGCGGCCGAAGCAGCCGAATGGTGGCCCGCCGTTTTCCTACGACTGTTCGCGAGCCGAAGGGATGCTCAAGGACAAGGATCCCTACAAGGAGTTCGGCGTTGGCAAAACTCCATTCATCATCATTGCCGCCGTGAATCGGGTCGATCTGCTGCGTGATTCGCTTGGCGGCGATTGCGGCGAGTTTCGCATCATAGCGGGAAAGCATCCGGATTGGGAAAATCCGGCTGCTCCCGATCGAATCCACGGCGAGATGCTGATCGCCTTCGAGGCAGTCATGCCCAATGGGGGGAAGCCGGAGCGCTGCATGGCAATCCAGAAGTTCTGGCTATCCCTTTCGGAAAAGCGGTTCTCGGACGAGGAAGTCGCGATTTGGCTGCGCAGGTTTTTCCTGGAGGGAATAACGCTCGCGGAGGACGGCAGCGTTGTTGACGGCGATGCGGTCGGTCCGACGACGTTTCAGCTGCCTCCGGCCATGCATGTCGACCATCTCGGCGCGTCGGAATCAAGCACCGGTCAGATCCGGACGAACTCGAAGCTACATGGGGGACAATGGGGGCTCCGTGAGTACCGTTTCGACAAGCCTTCGATGCGCCTGCTTCCCACGCGTACAACAGGTTCCCCTGAGCCCACTCTTTTTTCCAAAAATTCCCCGGACCCCGAAGCAACGAACAAGCTCGTTGAGCTAGTGGCAAAGTCTATTCGCACCGATGGTTCTGCGCCTGGTCCTCTGCTTGATTCCAACATTAACAGCTTCCATTTGTTGCCAAGCCTGCCCGAGCACCTGCTCGCGGCGGAAATGAACGCTGAAGATCGTTCACTCGGCGACTACGCGAAAATACTCGACGCTGAAGGACATCCCGACCTCATTGGTGAGATCGAAGGTGGTGCTACGAGAACTCTGACAGCGGAACAAATCCGAAAGCGGATTCAGTCCCTCTCCTGCGCGGGTTGCCATCAGTTTTCCAGAACGGGCAACGGCGGCTTCACCGACGACTTCAAACGCGAGGTCTGTTGGCAAATTTCCTTCGAGAACAAACACGTCACCACCGAATCAACGGATGGTGAGTACGAAATATCGGATGCTTTGAAGTTCGTCTTTCTACCGCATCGGGAATTTGTAATGCGGAAGTACCTGGCGGGAAAATATATAAAAGGAGTGTACTGGCCGGGAAACGATCCGAAGAAGGAAGACATGAGCAACGATGCGCAAGCAGCCTCGATTGGTCTGCCCCACTGCTAGAAAACCATCTGCTATCACGCGGAATGAATCCCGTTGGATATCTGTGCGGCTCCCCACGCATCGCGTAAGAAGCTTCGCAAAAGACTCTACTCGGTCGATCCGGTGTCCGGCAGTTCCATGTCGGTGACGACGTTCTCGCCATTCGTCACGTCATACGCGAGGACGATGTCCATGCCCGGTTTCAGCGCATCGAGATCGGTTTCGGCGTTCAGCTTGTAGGACTTGCCGTCGTCCAGCGTCAGCGTCAGCGCGTCCTTGTCGACCTTCTTGATCAGGCCTTCGGTCTGGCCGGCGAAGGCGGCGGTGGAAATCAACAGCGTGGCGGCAACAGCGCCAATCAGGATACGCATCATCGTCCTCTTTAATCATTGCCGGTACAGCGGCTCGGTCCAACGGAACGGAACTGAGCAGAAACCAATCGAATGTGTCAAAACTAAATCCGCCGGATCACAGTTTGACCACTGTGGAAAACGCCAATAAAAGGCAAGCTGCAGCGCCGCGTCCTCCTGGGCGCGCAACGAACGCTGTAGCACTTTTGATTTTTTTGCGCATGATCCTTTCCGAAAATCGCGCCGATTTTCGAGGTCATGCGCTAGGCCGGCTCCGACGCCGGCAGGGCTGGTTCCATGTCGCACAACACGTTCGGCCATCTCTTCCGCGTCACCACCTGGGGCGAAAGCCACGGGCCGGCGCTGGGCTGTGTCGTCGATGGCTGTCCGCCCGGCATCCGCTTCACTCGCGACGAGATCCAGGCCGAACTTGACAAGCGTCGCCCCGGCCAGTCACGTTTTGTGACCCAGCGTCGCGAACCTGACGAGGTCAAGGTCCTGTCCGGCTTTATTGTCGATGAGGACGGGGAGACGATGATCACCACCGGCACGCCGGTGTCGATGCTGATCGAGAATGTCGACCAGCGCTCCAAGGACTATGGCGACATCGCCCGCCAGTTCCGGCCGGGCCATGCCGACTACACTTACGAGGTCAAATACGGCCTGCGCGATTACCGCGGCGGCGGTCGCTCCTCGGCGCGTGAGACTGCGGCGCGAGTGGCGGCCGGGGCGCTTGCCCGCAAAATCGTGCCAGGCATGGTGGTGCGCGGCGCGCTAGTGTCGATGGGCGAAAGATCGATCGATCGCGCCAACTGGAACTGGAATTTCGTCGGTGACGCCGAAAACCCGTTCTTCACTCCCGATCCGGCGTCGGTCGCCGTCTTCACCAAATATCTGGACGGTATCCGCAAGGCGGGCTCCTCGGTCGGTGCGGTCATCGAGATCGTCGCCGACGGCGTGCCGGCGGGGCTTGGCGCGCCGATCTATGCCAAGCTCGACCAGGACATCGCCTCCGGCCTGATGTCTATCAACGCCGTCAAGGGCGTCGAGATCGGCAACGGTTTCGAGGCCGCCCGCATCACCGGCGAGGAGAATGCCGACGAGATGCGCATGGGCAATGACGGCAAACCGGTCTTCCTGTCCAACAATGCCGGTGGCATCCTCGGTGGCATCTCGACCGGCCAGGCGATCGTCGCGCGTTTCGCCGTCAAGCCGACCTCGTCGATCCTGACGCCGCGAAAGTCGATCGACAAGGACGGCAACGACGTCGAGATCATGACCAAGGGCCGGCACGATCCATGCGTCGGCATCCGCGCCGTGCCGATCGGCGAGGCGATGGTTGCCTGCGCCATTGCCGATCATTATCTGCGGCATCGGGGACAGACAGGGAGGGGAGTAGGGGAGTAGGGGAGTATGTTGGTGCACGCCAAGCAGCCAATTTTTTCCTTTTCCCTACTGCCGTACTGCCCTACTCCCCTGCGAGTGAAACGAGCGCTTATGCCTTACGACCAGAAGAAGATCGTTGAAGCCCTGCGCGCCTTCGAGCGCGGCGAGATCGTCGTCGTCATGGACGATGACGGGCGCGAGAACGAGGGCGACCTGATCGTCGCCGCCGTCCATTGCACGCCGGAAAAGATGGCGTTCATCGTCCGCAACACGTCAGGCATCGTCTGCACGCCGATGCCGCGCGAGGAAGCCAAGCGGCTCAACCTGTCGCCGATGGTGGCCGACAATGATTCTGCCCACACCACTGCCTTTACCGTCAGCGTCGACTTCAAGCACGGCACCACGACTGGCATTTCGGCGGACGACCGCACGCTGACGGTGCGCAATCTCGCCAATGGCAATGTCGGCGCGTCCGATTTCGTGCGCCCCGGCCACATCTTTCCGCTGATCGCGCGCGAGGGCGGCGTACTGATGCGTTCGGGCCATACCGAAGCCGCTGTCGACCTTTGCAAGCTCGCCGGCCTGCCGCCGGTCGGCGTCATTTCCGAGCTGGTCAACGATGACGGCACCGTGATGCGCGGCCCGCAGGTGCAGGCCTTCGCCGAAAAGCACGGGTTGAAGCAGATCTCGGTTGCCGACCTCATCGCCTACCGGCAACGCAAGGAAACGCTGGTCGAACGCGTCGCCTGTTCCGACATCGAGACGCCCGGCGGCAAGGCGCAGGTCTTTACCTATACGCTGCCCTGGGATTCCATGCATCACGTGGCGGTCGTCTTCGGCGATATCCGCGACGGCGTCGAGGTGCCGGTGCGCCTTCATTCCGAGGACGTGGTGAGTGACGTCTTCGGCACCAGCCACAGGCTGGACGCCATCATGAAGGCGATGGGTGAGCGCAAGCGCGGCGTCATCGTCTATCTGCGCGAAGGGTCGGTCGGCGTCGCCCATCAGGAGCGCAAGCGGCCGGCTGCCGGCGACCGCGAGGACCATGAAGAGGCGCGCCGGCGCGAGAACGAATGGCGCGAGATCGGCCTCGGCGCGCAAATCCTCAAGGATCTCGGCATTTCCTCGATCAATCTGATCGCCTCGCGCGAGCGCCATTATGTCGGCCTCGAAGGTTTTGGCATCCACATCGCCAAGACCGAGATTCTTTAGACCGTTCTCACGATGCTGGTATGCGTCCGGCCCCCGCCTCGGGCCGGACGCACCGGAAGCTATTCCGCAGCGACCGCAGCAGCGTCGCAGGCTGCAATGTCGCAATCTGGCGCGGCAAGGCTGCGCTGGCCGGCAAGCACGATGACCAATGCGATTGTGCCCGACGCCACCGATACCCAGAATCCGTTCTGCGCGCCGAAAGCGTCCACCACCCAGCCGGCGGCGAATGAGCCGAGCGCCATGCCGATGCCAATGCCGGTCATCACCCAGGTCACGCCTTCGGTCAGCACCGCCTCGGGCACGCGCCGCTCGATCAGACCGAATGCCGTGATGAAGGTCGGCGAGATCGCCACGCCGCTGACGAAGACGGCCAGTGCCAGCAGCGGCACGGTGTCGGCGACGAGCAGCGGCAGCGTGGTAAGCGCAATGATGGCGATTGCGATGGCAAGTTGAATTTGCAGCGGCACTTTCAGGTTCAGGGCGCCGATAATGATGCCGACGACGAACGATCCGAGCGCGTAGACGCCGATAACGAAGCTGGCGGCGCCCGGCTGGCCAAGCTCCTTGGTGATCGCCACCGTGCTCACCTCAGTGGTTGCAAAGGTCGCGCCAATGAAGATCAGGGCCAAGGTGAGGATCTGGACAGGCCGCAGGCGGATTGCCGAACCGCCCGAACCATGTTCCACCGGTCTGGCTCGCGGTTCGGTCGAACGCTGCAGGATGAAAGCCGTCGAACCGAGGGCGAGGAACAATGTGCTCGCGAGCACTCCCGCTTCCGGGAAAAGCGCGACGCTCAGCCCCACCGACAGCGATGCCCCGGCGATGTAGACCAGTTCGTCCGCCGCCGATTCAAAGGCGAACGCGGTGTTCAGCTCGGGACGGTTGCGGAAGATCTCAGTCCAGCGCGCGCGCACCATTGCCGGGATGCTGGGCATGACAGCAGCCAGCAGCGACGACACGAACAGCGTCCATATCGGCCAATGCTGATTGGCCGCCGCAATCAGGATCGCGAAAGCGAGCGTGGAAATCACGGTGGTCGGCACCACAATCCGCGTCTGGCCGAGGCGATCCACCAGTCGCGATACCTGTGGCGCGACGAAAGCGTTGGCAAGCGCATATGTCGCGGAGACAGCGCCGGCCAGCCAGTATTCGCCATCAGTCTGTGACAGCATCGCAACGATCCCGATCGGAGCCATGGCCATCGGCAGCCGGGCAACGAACCCGGCTGCGGCGAAGCCTATGGCGCCAGGCGCGCGAAAGATCTGGGTATAGGGATTTTGCATGGTCTGGCTCCTCGACAACGAACGGTTCGACGATTACATACGTAACGTATGAGTTTAAATAGATCATACGCCGCGTATGTCAATTGGCGTACGAAGCGTATGTTAATAGGGCCAGAGCATGCACAGACCACGCAAGGAGATGATTGCCGAGACCCGCGCCAAGCTGATTGCCGCGGCACGCCAGGCCTTCGGGACGCTCGGCTATGCCGAAGCCTCGATGGATGATTTCACGGCATCGGCCGGGCTGACGCGCGGTGCGCTCTATCATCACTTCGGCGACAAGAAGGGCCTTCTCCAGGCGGTCATCGCCGAGATCGACGCCGAAATGTCGGCCCGGCTGAAGGTCGTTTCGGCCAAGCCGGACAATCTCTGGCAGGGCTTTGTCGACGAATGCACCGCCTATATTGAGATGGCGCTGGAGCCGGAGATCCAGCGTATTGTGCTTCGCGACGGCCCGGCGGTGCTCGGCGATCCATCGCAATGGCCAAGCCAGAGCACATGCATCCGCTCGATGACGGAGAGCCTGCAAAGACTGAGCGACGAGGGGACCATTCTTGCCGTCGATCCCGAAGCCGCGGCAAGGCTGGTCAGCGGCGCCTCGTTGCATGCGGCGCAGTGGATCGCAAATTCGAACGATCCCGAAGCGACGTCGAAGAAGGCAGTGAAGGCGTTCAAGGTTCTTCTGGAAGGGCTGCTCAATCTCACCGGCAGGCTGCACCAGCCTGATCGACTATCGTCGATGCACCCCGAGATTGACCAGTCACCGGCCTGAGGTTGTTCTTTCCAGCAATCTGGCGGCTCGCGCTGGAACCAGCCGGCCCCGCCCGCTTAAACCCTGTTGAACATCACACCAGCGAGACGCTAAAACATGGCCAAAGCGTCGAGGCGCGCCTATATCGGGGCATGGTCACGAGACTTTACACCCATCCGATTTTCCTCGAACACATAACCCCGCCCGGTCACCCGGAGCGGCCGGACCGTTTGCGCGCCATAGAGCGTGTGCTTGACGACGAGGCCTTCGCGGCGCTCGATCGCGTCCAGGCGCCGGAAGGCGACGAGGCAACCATCCTTTACGCGCATCCGCCCGAATTCGTCGAACGTGTCCGCACAGCGATACCGGACACCGGCATCGCCCGTATCGACGCCGATACCACCGCCAGCCCAAAGAGCTGGCAGGCGGCCGTGACTGCGATCGGGGCTGCCAACGCTGCTGTTGACGACGTCTTCACCGGCCGTGCCGACAATGTCTTCGTCGCCGCACGGCCGCCTGGCCATCATGCCGAAAAGACCACCTCCATGGGTTTTTGCCTGTTCAACACCGCGGCGATCGCCGCACGCTACGCGCAGAAGAACCATGGCGCCGACCGCGTTGCCGTCGTCGACTGGGATGTGCATCATGGCAACGGCACGCAGGACATCTTCTGGGACGATCCGTCGGTGCTCTATTGCTCGACGCACCAGATGCCGCTTTACCCCGGCACCGGGGCCGTGAGCGAAACCGGCGCCGGCAACATCGTCAACGCGCCGCTGGCGCCGCAGAGCGGCAGCGATGTTTTCCGCGACGCCTTTCTGTCGCGCATCCTGCCGGCGCTCGACAATTTTGCGCCCGATCTTATCATCATCTCCGCCGGTTTCGACGCCCACCACCGCGATCCGCTGGCCGAGATCAACCTGACCGAGGATGATTTCGACTGGGCGACCGGTCAGTTGCTCGAACGCGCCGGGCGCCTTAGCGGCAATCGGGTCGTCAGCCTGCTCGAGGGCGGCTACGATCTGCAGGGATTGGCATTTTCAGTCGCCGCCCATGTCGGGCGACTGATGAAGGGATAGACGATGGCTGGTGAGATCAACGAGGACGTCAAGGCGATGAGCTTCGAGCAGGCGCTCGACGCGCTAGAGAGGATCGTCGACGATCTGGAGCGCGGCGACGTGCCGCTCGACCAGTCGATCCGCATCTACGAGCGCGGCGAGGCGCTGAAGGCGCATTGCGACCGGCTGTTGAAGGCGGCCGAGGACAAGGTCGAGAAAATCAGGCTGTCGCGTGACGGCAAGCCGGTGGGGACAGAGCCGTTGGACGCGGATTGAGGCGGCCTCGAACGACGATTGTGCTTGCCGGCTTTGGACATCACCATGATTGAGGATAAAACTCATCCCGTTTGAAACGGCTCCAGGACGAGAGGAGATTGCGAACGATGTGCAGAAACATCAAAACCCTGTTCAATTTCGATCCGCCGGCAACCAATGACGAGGTCCGCGATGCCGCACTTCAGTTTGTCCGCAAGCTGAGCGGAACGACGCGACCGTCAAAACAGAACCAGCATGCGTTCGACCATGCCGTCGAGGCCATTGCCGCCTCGGCGCGCGAATTGCTCGACAGCCTCGAGACGACGCAGCATCCGCGCAATCGCGAAGAGGTGGCGGCCAAGGCGAAGGCCAAATCTGCACTTCGCTTCGCCTGAGGGGACCGCGTGAGCTTCTTTCCCGGAAACGATCCGCAGATGGGCGATGCCTTCGCCAGCGATCAGATCGAGCTGATGGTCATTCCGAACGCCAAGGATATTGGCGGATTTCAGGTTCGCCGCGCCTTGCCGACGGCCAGGCGCCGGCTGGTCGGACCTTTCATCTTCTTCGATCGTATGGGTCCGGCAGTTCTTCGGGCCGGCCAGGCGCTCGACGTCCGTCCGCATCCGCATATCGGACTGTCGACGGTGACTTACCTGTTCGACGGCAAGATCAGGCACCGTGATTCGCTCGGCACCGAGATGGTGATCCAGCCCGGCGACGTGAATCTGATGACCGCCGGCCGCGGCATCGTCCATTCGGAGCGCACGCCAGAAGAACTGCGCGGCGCGCCGATGTCGGTTTCCGGCCTGCAGACATGGTTGGCGCTGCCGGACGGCAAGGAGGAGGTCGCGCCGATCTTCGAAAACACCGCGGCGCTGCGCCTGCCCGAAATCGATGCCGAGGGGGTCAGCGGCCATATCGTCATCGGTGCGTTTTCCGGAATGCGCTCCCCGGTCGCGACCGCTTCGGACACACTGTACGCCGATCTCAGGCTGGCGCCGGGTGCCAGCGTGAAGATCCCGGCCGATGCCGAGGAGCGCGCCATCTATACGCTGGAAGGCGAGGTTTCGATATCCGGTGACCGCTTCCCGGCCGAGCGGCTGCTGGTTTTCCGGCCCGGCGATGAGATCGTTGTTTTATCGGAGAGCGGCGCCCATTTCATGCTGTTTGGCGGCGCTTCGCTCGGTTCGAAACGTTATATCTGGTGGAATTTCGTATCGTCCTCAAAGGAACGCATCGAACAGGCGAAAGAAGAATGGAAGACGGGCCGCTTCGATATCATTCCCGGAGACGAGCAAGAGTTCATCCCGCTGCCCGAAAGCTGATGCGCGTTACCGCCACATTTACATTCGCCGGCCAGCGGCATATTTCACGATGAACAGAAAATCTGACCAGGCTCGCAAACAGTGAACGCAAAGCCCGATACGCCGCTTCTCGACAAGGTCCGCGTCCCAGCCGATTTGCGCACGCTTGCCGAAGGCGACCTGCCGCAGCTGGCTTCCGAGCTTCGCGCCGAACTGATCGACGTCGTCTCCCACACCGGCGGGCATCTCGGCGCCGGCCTTGGCGTGGTCGAGTTGACCGTCGCGCTGCACTACGTCTTCAACACGCCGGACGATCGGCTGATCTGGGACGTCGGCCACCAGGCCTATCCGCACAAGATCCTGACCGGCCGCCGCGACCGCATCCGCACGCTGCGGCAGGAGGGGGGGCTGTCCGGTTTCACCCGTCGCGTCGAGAGCGAATACGATCCGTTCGGCGCAGCCCACTCCTCGACCTCGATTTCAGCCGGCCTCGGCATGGCGATGGCGCGCGATCTGTCCGATGGCCGCAACAATGTCATTGCCGTCATCGGCGACGGCGCCATGTCGGCCGGCATGGCTTATGAGGCGATGAACAATGCCGGCGCACTCGATGCCCGGCTAATCGTCATCTTGAACGACAACGATATGTCGATCGCTCCACCGACCGGCGCAATGAGCGCCTATCTGGCCCGTCTGGCGTCTGGCAAGACCTATCTGGGGTTGCGCGATTTCGGCAAGAAGCTGACGTCCTATCTCGGCGAGCGCGCCGATCGCGCCATCAAGCGGGCGGTCGAGCACGCGCGCGGCTACGTCACCGGCGGCACGCTGTTCGAGGAAATGGGTTTCTACCACATCGGCCCAATCGACGGCCACAACCTCGAGCACCTGATCCCGGTGCTGAAGAACGTCCGCGACAATGCCGACGGCCCGGTGCTGATCCACGTCGTGACCCAGAAGGGCAAGGGCTACGCCCCGGCCGAGGCGGCCGCCGACAAATATCACGGCGTCAACAAATTCGACGTCATTACCGGCGCCCAGGCCAAGGCGCCCGCCAACGCGCCGAGCTACACCAAGGTGTTTGCCGACAGTCTGATCCAGGAGGCCCGAGAGGACGACCGCATCGTCGCCATCACCGCCGCCATGCCGAACGGCACCGGGCTTGACCTCTTCGGCGAAGCGTTTCCGGCGAGGACCTTCGACGTCGGCATTGCCGAGCAGCATGCGGTGACCTTCGCCGCCGGCCTTGCCACGGAAGGCTTCAAGCCTTTTGCGGCGATCTACTCGACCTTCCTGCAGCGCGCCTACGACCAGGTCGTCCACGACGTGGCGATCCAGAAATTGCCGGTGCGCTTTCCGATCGACCGCGCCGGCTTCGTCGGCGCCGATGGTGCCACCCATTGCGGCGCTTTCGACACCACCTTCCTGGCGACGCTGCCCGGTTTCGTCGTCATGGCGGCGGCCGATGAGGCCGAGCTGCGCCACATGGTACGCACCGCTGCAAGCTACGATGACGGCCCGATCGCCTTCCGCTATCCGCGCGGCAACGGCGTTGGCGTCGAGATGCCGCAGCGCGGCTCGGTATTGGAGATCGGCAAGGGCCGGATCGTCAGGGAAGGCACCAAGGTTGCGCTGCTTTCCTTCGGCACCAGGCTGCAGGATTGCCTGGCCGCGGCCGAGGAGCTTGGCGCGGCGGGGCTTTCGACCACGGTCGCCGATGCCCGTTTTGCCAAGCCGCTCGACGAGGATCTGATCCGGCGGCTGGCCCGTTCGCACGAGATACTGGTGACGGTGGAAGAGGGCGCGGTCGGCGGCTTCGCCAGCCATGTGCTGCAGTTCCTGGCCCACGAAGGGCTGCTGGAGAGCGGCCTGAAGGTGCGCCCGCTGGTGCTGCCCGACACTTTCGTCGACCATGCCAAGCCGGAAAAGATGTATGCCGATGCCGGGCTGGACAGCGCCGGCATCGTGCGCACAGTGTTCGTGGCGTTGGGGCATACCGCGCAGGCCCAGCGCGCCTAGTTGTTTCCGCGTTTCTGCAACGCCAAAAGATTCTGCTTGGCTGCAAATGCCAGTCTGAATCAAAATCTCAACTGCTTGAATCAAATTACCGGCGAACAGTCGTAAGATACTGTTTACGCTGCCATTTGGCGATTTGCTTACCGTGTCCTTTGGCCGTTTTTCAACGCCGCCCTGCTAGAAAGCGACCGGCAGGGGAAAGAAGACCAATGAGATCGCTTTTGGGCGGCATCGCGCTAACGGCCATCTTCGCCGCGTCGGCCGTGGCCGAAACGCGCTACGACCGCAAACTCGAAGAGGCGGTGATGGGCATCGTCGCCGGCAAGATCGGCCAAATCCGTGGCGGCTTCTCCTACAAGGAGGCGCCGCAATTCGTCGTCGTGCCAGATACCTTGCCGAAGGCGTCCATTTCCGTTGACCGGCCGCGCCCGCAGGTGTCCGGCGACAGCAGCGACGGTCTGACGCCGGCCGTTGAACGGCGGGTTTCGCGGACCATATTCTAGAAACTAGAACCACATATCCCGCACACAGCGACCATCCCTCGGCAAATCCTCGAATGTGTCGAGACCGTCGAAATGATCGATCGGGAGGTCGGCGACAGCCTCCGGCGGCGCAAGCCTCATATTGACGGCGATGCGGTGGCGACCGGCGGTATCGGCACGCAATCCGCGCCAGGCCAGGACGCAAGCGCACGTTGGACAGAAGAGAATCTCAAGCGAAGGGTGAGCCCTTCCAACGCGCGTATAGGCACTCACGGGCCCCGCAAGGCGGATGCGTTCGTCGACATAGTCATACGCCCAGAGCGTGCCGTAACGACGGCAAAGCGTACAGTTGCAGGCAGTGATCGAACCGGGATCGCCCTCCAGGGTCCAGTGGGCTGCGCCGCAGTGGCAGGTTCCCGTCAGCATGTTCCTCCTCCACGTTTCGACGGCTAAACGGCATCTCTTCTTAGCATTGCGTCGGGTGTCGTGCGAGGTTCGACAAACAGCGGAGCGGCTGATGAGTTCACCCGCTTTTCCAACTATGCCTTGTCTCATCGCCAATATCCTTGCCATCATCGTTGGCATTCGCCATGAAGGCCGATGACTTCCCTTCCGCCAGCCAGCATTCGCCAGCGGCTCGACGAATTACTCGTCCAGCGCGGCCTGTTTGCCAGCCGCTCGCGTGCTCGCGATGCGGTGGCGCGCGGCACCGTGACGGTCGACGGCATCGTCGCCCACAAGCCGGGCCAGGCCGTTCTGCCTGAGTGCAACATCGTCGTTGACGATCCGGCGCAAGGTTACGTCTCGCGCGCCGCACTGAAGCTGAAGGCTGGTCTCGACCATTTCGGCCTCAACCCCACCGGTAGCGAAGCGCTCGATGTCGGCGCCTCGACCGGCGGCTTCACGCAGGTACTTCTCGAACGCGGCGCGGCGCATGTCACGGCGATCGATGTCGGGCACGGCCAGATCCACTCCGACATTGCCGGCGATCCGCGCGTGACGGTGATTGAAGGCCTGAATGCGCGCGAACTGTCGGCCGCCGATCTCGGCGGCCGTGTGCCGGATTTCATCGTCTCGGATGTCAGCTTCATATCGCTGAAACTGGCGCTGCCGCCGGCGCTTGCCTTGGCCAGGAACGGCGCAAAAGCCGTGTTTCTGGTCAAGCCGCAATTCGAGGCCGGCCGCGAGGCGATCGGCAAGGGCGGCCTGCTGAAGGACCCCTATGATGCGGCGCGCATTGCCGGCCTGATGCAGGACTGGCTCGATGCCATTCCCGGCTGGCGCTCGTTGGGACTTCATCTGTCGCCGATAGAGGGCGGCGACGGCAACCGCGAGTTCCTGCTCGGCGGCATCAAGGCCGTCGCGACCAAGCCTGCCAAGATCGGGCGGGCCGGGATTGAGAAGCGATGACCACGCGTTTCACAATCGCAAAATTGGGCTCGCAGGGCGACGGCATCGCCGAGACCGAGACCGGCGAGGTTTTCATTCCGTTTACGCTGCCGGGAGAGGTCGTCACCGCCGGGCGGGAGAAAGATCGCGCTACCTTGATGTCGGTGCTTGAGGCCTCGCCGCTGCGAGTCGATCCGCCGTGCCGCCATTTCGGCGAATGCGGCGGCTGCGCCGTCCAGCATCTCGAGACTGAAGCCTATCACCAATGGAAGCGCGAAAGGGTCGTGCATGCGCTGAAGAGCAAGGGCATCGCCTGCGATGTCGGCCCGCTGGTGCCGTGCGCGCCGCACACGCGCCGCCGCGTCGTCTTCACTGCCCGGCGGAGCGAGGCGGGAATGCAGTTCGGCTTCGTTCGCGCGCTGTCGTCCGAAATCATCTCCATCGAGGAATGCCCGATCTCGCTGCCGCAGATCGTCGCTGCGCTCGACCGTTTGAGGATGCTTGCCGGACTGATCTGCACCACGACCAAATCGTTCCACATGGCGGTGACGGTGACCGGTTCCGGCCTCGATGTCGCGGTTCACGATTCCGGTAAGCTCGGCGAGAACCAGCGCCGCGTCGCCTCGAACTTTGTCATTGCCGAGAGGCTAGCCAGGCTGTCGGTCGACGGCGAGATCATTATCGAACCAAAGAAACCGGTCGTCCTGTTTGGTGGCGTCGCTGTCGCAGTGCCGCCGGGCGCTTTCCTGCAGGCGACCGAGGCCGCCGAAGAAGCGATGGCCGACATTGTCGGCCAGCATCTCGCGCGCGCCAAAAAGGTCGCCGATCTCTTCGCCGGCTGCGGAAGCTTCGCACTGCGTCTGGCCTCAAGATCGGAGGTTCATGCGGTGGAAGGCGATGCGGCAGCACTCTCGGCGCTTGACCGGGCCTTCCGTTTCGCCAGCGGCCTGAAGCGGGTGACCGGCGAACGTCGCGACCTGTTCCGGCGGCCGCTCACATTCAAGGAGTTGAATGCCTTTGACGGCGTAGTCTTCGACCCGCCCCGCGCCGGCGCCGAGGACCAGTCGAAGCAGATCGCGCGCTCCGACGTGCCGCTCGTCGCCGCGGTGTCCTGCAATCCGGTGACGCTGGCGCGGGATCTTCGCATCCTCCTCGATGGCGGTTACGCCTTGAAGAGCGTAATCCCGATCGACCAGTTCCTGTGGTCGCCGCATGTCGAGGCCGTCGCGCTGTTGGAGAAGCCGAGACGAAGGCGCTAGCAGCTAGGGCTTGAAATGCGCACCAAAAAAGCACATTTTGAGTGTACGTCGTTCAAACTGGGCTAGGAAATTGCCATGAGCACCGCAGCCTTTGAAAATTCGGCATCGCGCTTCGGCGAGGAGCGGGCGCCGTTTCTCTCGCCGAGGCGGGTAGCCGCACTGCTAGGGGTCAATATGACTGAACTGGCCGGCCTGACCGGTCTCGCGCGCAACACGCTTGCCGCCAAGTCCGGTGCGCGCAAGGTCGACGCCGCATTGAGTCCCATCGTCCGCATCCTGGCGATGGCCGGCGAGATGGCCGGTGATGAACAGCGTGCCGCGATCTGGTTCAAACATCAGCCGATCCCCGGCTGGGCGGGAAAGACCGCCTACGATCTCGTTCGCGAAGGCAAGACTGACAAGGTGCTTGCCTATCTGGAGGCAGTCCGCTCCGGCATCTATGCCTGAACCCAGGCTGACTCTATGGCGCGCTTTTGTGCCGCGCTGGGCCCATCTGCCGCTTTCCGGTGAGGGCGCGGCCCGCTTCGGCGGCCGCTGGAATCCGATTGGCACGCCGGCGATCTACGCCGCCCGGGAACTGTCCACGGCTTGGGCCGAGTACAATCAGGGTTTTGTCCAGCACCCGGCGCTGATTGCACAATTGAAACTGTCAGGCGCCCGGCTGGCCGACCTGACAGAGGCTGATACGCTGTCGAAGCTCGGTGTAACGGCCGACATTCACCGGTGCGAATGGCGTGACATCGTGGATGGAGGCTTTGTGCCCGAGACGCACCAACTGAGAGACCGCTTGCTTGGCGACGGGCTGCACGGCGTGATCTACCCGTCCTTCATGTCGCCTGGCGGCACATGCGTCGCGCTGTGGCGCTGGAACGAAAACGATGCTCCGGATCTTGAAATCATCGATCCCGACCATCGCCTGCCGAAAACAGCGGCATCATGGCTTTAGGGCAGTTCGAGCTGCGGCGGGCACACCCGCCTCCATCTCTTCCAACGTCTTCGGCTTGCCTATGTGGGGCAGGGATCCAAATACGTCCTATGGCCGTGTTAAAGGCAAGACTGGAACAGGCAGTGCGACTTGATCGTCGGTCGACTGGTGACTTCTAGCTTTTCTCCGGCAGCGATCACAGTTTCCTCTCCCGACATAACAAAGATGCTGATCGCGCGCTGAATTCAAGGCTGCATAGCCAGACGGTGCTAGCCTGCGCCTGAAAGGACGCGCTCGACGAAGGCGGGCACCACTTGTGTCGCCGGCCCTTCCATCTGCTCGTCGAAACGGGAGGCCCAGCCGGCGCATTTCAGATTGAGTTCGGCTGTTACGGCTCCGGCCGCGCGTGCCTCCTCCACGAAACCTGCTGCCGGGTAGACACTCCCGCTGGTGCCGATGGCCACGAATAGGTCGCAGCGCGTCAGCGCCTCGCCGACCTCCTCCATGCGGTAAGGCATTTCGCCGAACCAGACCACGTCAGGCCTCAATTGACCTTTTGCGCCACACGCTGGACAGGCCGAATGGGCAGCGATGTCGTCGGCCCAGGTGCTGCTTTGCCCGCAGCTCAGGCAAAGGGCATGGCCCAGTTCTCCATGCATATGGATCAGTTTGCGCGAACCGGCGCGCTCATGCAGGTCGTCGATATTCTGCGTGACGACGAGGACGTCGCCTGGGAATTTCTGCTCGAGCTTGGCCAGCGCGGCGTGCGCCGCATTCGGCTCGACGCTGCCCATCTGCCGCCGGCGCATATTGTAGAAATCCTGCACCTTTACGGGGTCGCGCGCAAAACCTTGCGGCGTGGCCACGTCCTGCAGGTCGTATTTCGCCCAGACCCCGTCGGGATCCCGGAACGTGGCGACGCCCGATTCCGCCGAAATGCCGGCGCCTGTCAGGATGACGATTTTGGCTTTGGACATGGTCGAAGACACCGGCATCCGGAAACATCATTTGGAAGGCGATGTTACCGGAAGGCGGCAGCCGCATCAAACCCTGGTGCCGCCGACCGTCATCTGGTTCATCCTGAGATGCGGCTGGCCGACGCCGACCGGCACGCCCTGTCCGGCCTTGCCGCACATGCCGATGCCGGTGTCGAGCTTCATGTCGTTGCCGACCATCGAAACCCGATGCATGGCATCCGGCCCATTGCCGATCAGCATGGCGCCCTTGATCGGTTGCGTCACCTTGCCGTTCTCGATCATGTAGGCCTCGGTGCAGCCGAACACGAACTTGCCCGAAGTGATGTCGACCTGGCCGCCACCGAACGACGCGGCATAGATGCCGTTCTTGACCGAGGCTATGATTTCCTCCGGCTCCATGTCGCCTGCCGTCATGTAGGTGTTGGTCATGCGCGGCATCGGCTCATGCGCGTAACCTTGGCGCCGCCCGTTGCCGGTGGCCTTCATGCCCATCAGCCGTGCATTCTGGCGGTCCTGCATGTAGCCGACCAGCTTGCCATCATCGATCAGCACGTTATGGGCCGAAGGCGTGCCTTCGTCGTCGACGGTCAGCGAACCTCGCCGCTCGGGCATGGTGCCGTCGTCAACGACGGTGACGCCTTTCGCCGCCACCTGCTGGCCAAGCAGGCCGGCAAAGGCCGACGTCTTTTTGCGGTTGAAATCGCCTTCCAGCCCGTGGCCGACGGCCTCGTGCAACATGACGCCGGGCCAGCCGCTCGACAGCACGATGTCGAAAGTGCCGGCAGGTGCTGGAACCGCTTCGAGATTGACGAGCGCCTGCCGCAGTGCCTCCTTGGCCGCGTGCCGCCAGCTGTCCTCGACCAGGAATTCGCCAAAATCCTTGCGGCCTCCCATGCCGTAGGAGCCGCTCTCCTGGCGGTCGCCGTCGCCGACCACCACCGATACGTTGATCCTGACCAGCGGGCGGATGTCGCGGACCATCTGGCCATCGGCGCGCACGATCTCGACATGCTGCCAGGAGGCGGCGAGCGACGCCGTCACCTGCCTGACGCGCGGATCTTCGGCCCGCAGCCATGCATCGATTTCCTGAAGCAACTTGGCCTTGGTCTCGAAGGAAGGCGAGGGGATCGGGTTTCCGTCGCCGTAGAGATGGCGGTTGGTGCGGACGGGCGCTGCGGCAAGCGTGCCGGAATAGCCGCTCTTCACCGTCGAAACGGCATCGGCGGCGCGCCGCAGCGAGGCTTCGGAGAGATCACTGGAATGGGCGTAGCCGCTGGCCTCGCCAGCGACGGCGCGCAGGCCGAAACCCTGGTCGGTGTTGAAATTCGCGGTCTTCAGCTTGCCATTGTCGAACATCAGCGCTTCGCTTTCGCTGTATTCGAGAAACAGTTCGCCGTCGTCGGCGCCGTTGATGGTCTCGGCGACGATCTGCTTGATGCGATCGTCGGAAATGTCGAATTGGCCGATCAGGCTGTTCATGGCAGGTCCATTCGCAGGAGGATTGTTTCCCACGATGTAGGCGCGAAGGCCTGCACAGACAATCTGAAATGAGATTTGCCGTGACCGCGGCCGGTCAACAATCACTGGATCGTGCTACAAGACCGCGTTCAAGGCAGGGCGGCGAAGCCGTCGGCAAAACCCTTGAGGTCGACGGGAATGCCGATGCCTTCTTCGGGCGTCTGGAAGACGATAAAGGTCGCCGACGTACCGGTCTTCAGCGTGTCGAGCAGCGGCTTTTCCAGGATGACCTCGGCATAGCAGCCGTCCTGGAAACAGCGCACGAAATAGGCGCGGCCGATATCCTTGCCGTCGACATTGAGGCCGAGGCCGTTGGGCAACAGCACGCCGAGCGGCGCCAGCACACGAAGGATTTCGGCCTTGTTGTCGGCTGTACGCAGCACGACAACGGAAAGACCCATTTCCGGGCGGTCCTCGGCGACGACGTTCTGCATCATCACGCATTGTTCGGACGTAGCACCGGCCGGCGTATCGCAGATGATCGACCACGCCCCATGCGTCGACTTCACCGTGCCGCTTGGCTGCGCGGCATTGGCCAGGCCGCCGCCTGACAAGGCTATTGCGGCGGCAACAAGGATGACCTCCGCCAAGGTTCTCGAAAGCCACGCGTTCATGACGGCTCCATTGCGAATCACGGCACTTTAAGCCGCACTAAACCCAAGTAAAGGACGAGACCCCCGCGGTCTGCCCCGACATAGGCGACAATGCGCTTTTCCGTGCCAATTTCGCCCTAATTGCGACGGTTTCGCGCGCCGCGCGGCTCATTCTGCCGGGATGCCGCTCCGGTGATTCGCGACGAGCGGTCACCGCACGAAGCTACAGCCGCGCTTGCGCGCAAAAATGCCGCACGGGTTCCGCCGCTCCTTTCTTGCGGAGGCAAATAGAGTATGGTTTGAACCAGCCTTGAATTGTCCGGGATTCCCGTCCCGGCATTATTCGGCATTCTTGCGGTCCGATCGCGAGGAACTGGGAGATGACGAGGGCGATGAGAAAATTCCTGGCAACCGCCAAAATCGTAGCTAGTGCCGCCGCCACGTTGTTTGCCGCTGCATCCGCTCATGCAGCCCAGCCTCAACCCTGGGAAACCAGTTTTCAGCCTCCGGCGACCGATATTATGAGGCAGATCGAGTGGTTCGGAAACTATTCGTTCGCGTTCATCATTGTGATCACCGCCTTGGTGCTTTTTCTGATCGCCTACTGCATTTTGAAATTCCGGGCGAGCGTCAACCCGACCCCGTCGCGCACCAGCCACAACACGCTGATCGAGGTCATCTGGACTGTCGGTCCCGTCGTCATCCTGCTCTGTCTCGCCATTCCTTCGTTCCAGCTGCTGACCGCGCAATACACGCCGCCGGAAGAAGCCAAGCTGACCGTCAAGGCGACGGGCAATCAGTGGAACTGGGATTACGAATACCAGGTCGACAACACGCTTTCCTTCAATTCCGCGATCCTTCAGGATGCCGACAGGGCTGCTGCCGGCAAGGAAGATCGCGCCGCCTATCCGCGCCTGCTCGCCGTCGACAATGAGATGGTGGTGCCTGTCAACACCATGACCCGCGTGCTGGTGACGGCGACCGACGTGATTCACGCCTTTGCCATGCCGTCCTTCGGCATCAAGACCGACGCGGTGCCGGGCCGCATCAACGAGGTGTGGTTCAAGGCCGACAAGGAAGGCCTCTATTACGGCCAGTGCTCGGAACTCTGCGGCAAGGACCACGCCTTCATGCCGATCGCCATTCGCGTCGTCTCCGATGCGCAATACAAGACCTGGCTGGCGGCAGCCAAGACCGATCTTCCCGGCGCCAACAAGGCGCTGATGGCCGAGGTCGATGGCACGAACAAGGTAGCGGCCGCCGGCAACTGATGCCGCGACCAGAAAAGATTCAGGGAACGGAGCCGACCATGGCAGACGCTGCAGCTCACGACGACCACGACCACAAGCCGTATCATGGCTGGGTCCGGTGGGTGTATTCGACCAACCACAAGGACATCGGTACGCTTTATCTGATCTTCGCGATCATGGCGGGCTGCATCGGTGGCGCCTTATCGGTCGTCATGCGCATGGAATTGCAGGAGCCGGGCATCCAGATATTCACTGGCCTGGCACAGATGGTCTACGGCATGAACGGTGACGCCGCCATCGACGGCGGCAAGAGCATGTACAATGCCTTCACCACCGCGCATGCGCTGATCATGATCTTCTTCATGGTGATGCCGGCGCTGATCGGCGGCTTTGCCAACTGGATGGTGCCGATCATGATCGGCGCGCCGGACATGGCGTTCCCGCGCATGAACAACGTCTCGTTCTGGCTGCTGCCGCCGGCTTTCATCCTGCTGATTATCTCGGCCTTCGTCCCGAGTGCGCCGGGCGCCTATGGCGTCGGTGGCGGCTGGACGCTTTATCCGCCGCTCTCGACATCGGGCCAGCCTGGACCGGCCATGGACCTGGCGATCCTTTCAATCCACATCGCCGGCGCCTCCTCGATTCTTGGCGCCATCAACTTCATCACCACCATCTTCAACATGCGCGCGCCCGGCATGACCATGCACAAGATGCCGCTGTTCGCGTGGTCGGTGTTGATCACCGCCTTCCTGCTGCTGCTGTCGTTGCCGGTGCTGGCCGGCGGCATCACCATGCTTTTGACCGACCGCAATTTCGGCACCACCTTCTTCGCCCCGGACGGCGGCGGCGACCCGATCCTGTTCCAGCACCTGTTCTGGTTCTTCGGCCATCCAGAAGTCTATATCCTGATCCTGCCGGGCTTCGGCATCATCAGCCATATCATCTCGACCTTTTCAAGGAAGCCGGTGTTCGGCTATCTCGGCATGGCCTATGCGATGGTTGCCATCGGCGCGGTGGGCTTCATCGTCTGGGCCCACCACATGTACACGACGGGCCTGTCGCTCGACACCCAGCGCTATTTCGTCTTCGCCACCATGGTCATCGCGGTGCCGACGGGCGTGAAGATCTTCTCGTGGATCGCCACTATGTGGGGCGGGTCGATTTCGCTTAAGACCCCGATGCTGTGGGCGATCGGCTTCATCTTCCTGTTCACAGTTGGTGGCGTCACCGGCGTGCAATTGGCCAATGCCGGCCTCGACCGCCCGCTGCACGACACCTATTTCGTGGTTGCGCACTTCCACTACGTGCTGTCACTGGGCGCGGTCTTCGCCATCTTCGCCGGCTGGTACTACTGGTTCCCGAAGATGACCGGCTACATGTATTCGCCGGTGATCGCCAACACCCACTTCTGGGTCACTTTCGTCGGCGTCAACCTGGTCTTTTTCCCGCAGCATTTCCTCGGTCTCTCCGGAATGCCGCGTCGCTATATCGACTATCCCGATGCCTTCGCCGGCTGGAATATGGTGTCGTCCTACGGCTCGTACATCTCGGCTGTCGGCGTCGTCATCTTCCTGTTCGGCGTCTTCGAGGCGTTCCAGAAGAAGCGGGTCGCCGGCGCCAATCCTTGGGGTGAGGGTGCGACCACGCTGGAATGGCAGCTGCCTTCGCCGCCGCCGTTCCACCAATGGGAACAGCTGCCGAAGATCAAGTAGGCGGTTGCCTCCTTTAATACGGAACCGCCGGCCGTCCGGCGGTTTTGGCCAACGGAATGATGGACTCTAAGTACGCATGGCCCTTGCCGAAGACAGACTGATTGACGAGCCGGGCTTCCGCATGTCGGAAGCGACGGCGGGCGATTTCTTCGCCCTGCTGAAGCCGCGCGTCATGTCGCTGGTGGTGTTCACAGCGTTTGTCGGCATGGTCGCCGCCCCGGTGACCATCAATCCGCTGCTGGCGGTGATCGCGATCCTGGCTATTGCCATTGGTGCCGGCGCGTCCGGTGCGCTCAACATGTGGTATGACGCAGACATCGATGCGGTGATGACGCGCACCGCCGGCCGTCCCGTGCCGGCCGGCCGCATACGGCCTGGCGAGGCATTGAGCTTCGGGCTGGTGCTGTCGGTTCTGTCGGTGATGACGCTCGGCGTGCTGGTCAACTGGTTGGCCGCATCGCTTCTGGCCTTCACCATCTTTTTCTATGCCGTCATCTACACGATGTGGCTGAAGCGCTGGACGCCACAGAACATTGTCATCGGCGGTGCTGCCGGTGCCATTCCGCCGGTCATCGGCTGGGCGGCGGTAACCGGATCGGTCAGCCTCGAAAGCTTGGTGCTGTTCCTGATCATCTTCCTGTGGACGCCGCCGCATTTCTGGGCGCTCGCGCTCTTCAAGTCGGAGGACTATGCCAAGGCAGGCATTCCGATGATGCCGAATGTCGCCGGCCAGGCTTCGACCAGACGCCAGATCTTTGCCTATGCGCTGGTCCTCGCACCGGTTGGCGTGCTGCCATGGGTTCTCGGCTTCACCACGCCAGCCTATGGCGTCGTTGCATTGCTGCTCGGCGCCGGCTTCGTCTGGTATGCGTGGAAGGTGCTGCAAATGGCCGATGACGACCGGGCGATGAAGCCGGCCAAGGCCCTGTTCGGCTATTCGCTGCTCTATCTCTTCGCCATCTTCGCCGCCTACCTTGGCGATTGCGTCGTCGCGCGCGCGCTGACCATCGGTGGAGCATGAGCATGGCCGAAAAGAAGCTTGAACTGGTCACGCTGACCGACCGTCAGCAGAAGGCCCGCCGCAATCGCTCGGCCGCAATCGGCTTCGCGCTGGCGGCGCTGGTCGTCATATTCTACGTCGCGACCATCGTGAAATTTGGTCACAGCGTCACCGGTTCGATGTGAGCTGAACATGACCAGGCAAACAGTCACCGATCCTACGAAGAAGAATACGAACCGCGTCGTCGCCGGCGTCTGCATCGCGTTCTTCGGCGGCATGATCGGCATGGCCTATGCCGCAGTGCCGCTCTACGCGATGTTCTGCCAGGCGACAGGCTACGGCGGCACCGTTAAACGGGCGACCCAGCAATATGCCGATCGGGTGCTCGACCGTGACATCACCATCCGCTTCGATGCCAACACCGTCGGCATTCCCTGGCAATTCCAGCCGGTCGCCCGCTCGATCACCATCAAGATCGGCGAAACAGCCGAGGCGCATTTCAGCGCGACCAACAAATTCAGCCGGCCCATCACCGGACGCGCCACCTTCAATGTACAGCCTGAACTGGCCGGACCTTACTTCAACAAGGTCGAGTGTTTCTGCTTCACCGACACGACGCTGAAGCCGGGCGAGACGTTGGACATGCCGGTCGTGTTCTATGTCGATCCCGACATCGTCAACGCGCCGGAACTGAAGGATTTGAGGACGATTACCCTGTCCTATACGATGTTCCCGGTCGACAAGACCAAGCCGGTCGCATCATCGGTGCCGGCCGACGGCCGCCGCAACAAGAGTTCAGATACCGAAGCAAGCCTCGGGGGTTGATATGGCAGACGCACACGCAAAACCACAACATGACTACCACCTCGTCGACCCGAGCCCATGGCCTTTCCTGGGCTCCGTCGGGGCGCTGGTGACCGCGATCGGCGGCGTCTGTTACATGCAATATCTCAAGGGCGGCGATTTCCCCATCTTCGGTTTCAACATCGCCAATCCATGGTTGTTCTTCATCGGCCTGCTGATCGTCATCTACACGATGTTCGCCTGGTGGTCTGATACGATCAAGGAAGCGCATGAGGGACACCACACTCGTGTCGTGTCGCTGCATCTGCGCTACGGCATGATCATGTTCATCGCCTCCGAGGTGATGTTCTTCGTCGCCTGGTTCTGGGCCTTCTTCGACGCCAGCCTGTTCCCCGGCGAGGTCCATCAGTATGCCCGTACCGCCTTCACCGGCGGCGTCTGGCCGCCCAAGGGCCTCGAAGTTCTCGACCCTTTCCATCTGCCGCTTTACAACACCGTCATCTTGCTCCTGTCGGGCACCACGGTGACCTGGGCGCACCACTCGCTCATCCACGGCGACCGCAAAGGGCTGATCAATGGCTTGGTGCTGACCGTCGGCCTCGGCATGCTGTTCACCATGGTGCAGGCCTACGAGTACATGCATGCGCCGTTCGGCTTCAGGGATTCGATCTACGGCGCCACCTTCTTCATGGCGACCGGCTTCCATGGTTTCCACGTCATCATCGGCACTATCTTCCTGCTGGTCTGCCTGATCCGCGCCATGAAGGGCGACTTCACGCCCAAGCAGCATTTCGGCTTCGAGGCCGCCGCCTGGTACTGGCATTTCGTCGACGTGGTGTGGCTATTCCTGTTTGCCTCGATCTATGTCTGGGCATCGAACGGCGCAATGATCGAACCGCACTGACATTGGCCCGAGGAAATGGGCCCGAGGAAAATGGGGCCGAGGAAATAGACAAGGCGGCTGCGGCGACGTGGCCGCCTTATCTTTTGCGGCAAATGCTCCTAGGATGACCCCATGAGCGACGACAAGGCGATCTGGCCACCAATCGATCCGATCTCGGCCGGCCTGCATGGCCGCTGCCCCCGCTGTGGCGAGGGCAAGCTGTTCTCCGGGTTCCTCACCGTCGGCGATCGCTGTACCAATTGCGGCCTCGATTATTCCTTCGCCGATGCCGGCGACGGGCCGGCGGTGTTCGTTATTCTGATCATCGGCTTCATCGTCGTCGGCCTGGCGCTGTGGATGGAGGTGACGCTCAATCCGCCGCTCTGGCTGCATCTGTTGCTGTGGATTCCGCTGACGCTGGTGCTTTGCCTGGCGGCGCTCAGGCTGATCAAGGGCGTGCTGCTGACGCTGCAATACCGCAACAAGGCGGCCGAGGGCCGGCTGGACCGCGGCGAATGAGCGAGGCATCAGGTTTGGTGGCCGGCCGGTCGAGGCCGAAACGCGCATTGGCGCTCGGCCTGGGTATCGTCGTGTTTTTGATCCTGCTGGCACTCGGCACCTGGCAGGTTCAGCGCCTGCACTGGAAAGAGGGCCTTCTCCAGACGATCGACCAGCGCACGCATTCGGCGCCTGTGCCATTGGCCGAGGTCGAAAAGCGGTTTGCTGCCACCGGCGACGTGGACTACACGCCGGTGATAGTGACCGGCACTTTCCTGCATCAAGGCGAACGGCATTTCCTCGCCACCTGGGAAGGCCAGTCCGGCTTCGATGTGTTCACGCCGCTGCAGCTCGAGGATGGCCGTTTCGTGCTGATCAACCGCGGCTTCGTGCCCTACGATTTCAAGGACCCCGCCAAGCGGCCGCAGGGGCAGGTGACGGGCAAAGTGACGGTGACGGGGCTCGCCCGCAACCCGCTGCCGGCCAAGCCCTCGATGATGCTTCCCGACAATGATCCGCAGAAGAACATCTTCTACTGGAAAGATCGTGACGCGATGGCCTCGAGCGCCGGCCTGCCGGCAGGTGCGGCGCTGGTGCCGATCTTCATCGATGCGAACGCCGCCGCCAACCCCGGCGGGCTGCCGGTCGGCGGCGTCACCGTCATCGACCTGCCGAACAGCCATCTGCAATATGCGATAACCTGGTACGGCCTTGCCGTCGCCCTTGCCGGTGTCCTGATCTCCTGGCTCCGCCGCCCGGCGAAAGACCAATGATCGCCGCCACTACCCTTGACAGGGCAGGGCCGCACACCTCATTTCGCGCCTTGAGCTCAGAAGTCATAGTCCGATCAACCGGCCTACAATCAGCGTAAGATGCAATCATGCTTCAGACAAAGCCACCGCTGACCATCCGGCTCTGCCAGCCGCGCGGTTTCTGTGCGGGCGTTGACCGTGCCATCCAGATCGTCGTGCTGGCGCTCAAGAAATATGGCGCGCCGGTTTATGTCCGCCACGAGATCGTGCACAACCGCTACGTCGTCGAAGGGCTGCAAAGCCTCGGCGCGGTGTTCATCGAGGAGCTCTCCGAGATCCCGCCCGAGCATCGCCAGAGCCCGGTCGTCTTTTCGGCGCATGGCGTGCCGAAATCGGTGCCGGCCGACGCCCGGTCCCGCAACCTGTTCTATCTCGACGCGACGTGCCCGCTGGTCTCGAAAGTCCACAAGCAGGCAATGCGCCATCAGCGGCTTGGCCGCCACGTGCTTTTGATCGGCCATGCCGGGCATCCTGAGGTGATCGGCACAATGGGCCAGTTGCCGGATGGCGCGGTCACTCTGATCGAGACCGAAGCCGACGCCGCAAGCTTCGTGCCCGCAGACCCGCGAGCGCTCGGTTTCGTCACCCAGACGACGCTGTCGGTCGAGGACACCGCCGGCATCATCCGCGCCCTGCAGCAACGTTTTCCCGAGTTGCACGCGCCGGCGGCGGAATCGATCTGCTATGCCACCACCAATCGCCAGGAGGCGGTCAAGGAAACAGCGGCCGGCGCCGATCTCTTCCTGGTCGTCGGTGCGCCTAACTCCTCCAACTCACGGCGGCTTGTCGAAGTGGCCGAACGCGCCGGCGCCTCGATGTCGCTTCTCGTGCAGCGCGCCTCCGAAATTCCGTGGAATGACATTGCCGGCATCTCGACACTCGGCCTGTCGGCGGGCGCCTCGGCGCCGGAGATCATCGTCGACGAGATTGTCGATGCCTTCCGGCAGCGCTTCGACGTAACCATCGAGTTGGCCGTGACGGCGACGGAGACGGAGGATTTTCCGGTGATGCGGGTGTTGCGCGATGTCGAACTGACGGCAGCCGACATGGCCTTCGTCAACGGGGCTGCGTAGCAACGATGGCGGTCTACACCGACGTCAATGAGGGCGAGCTCGGCGCGTTCCTCAGGAACTATCCGGTCGGCGATCTCTTGTCCTACAAGGGCATCGCCGAAGGCACCGAAAATTCGAATTTTCTGCTGCACACCAGCAGCGGCTCCTACATACTGACGCTTTACGAGAAGCGCGTCGACAAGGCTGACCTGCCGTTCTTTCTGGGCCTCATGGCCCACCTCGCCAGAAAGGGCATTTCGTGCCCGCTCCCGGTCACCGCGCAGGATGGCGGTGTGATCGGAACGCTTGCCGGCCGGCCGGCGGTCATCATCACCTTCCTTGAGGGTCTATCGCTGCGGCGGCCGACAGCTGGGCATTGCGGCGAGGTCGGCAAGGCTCTGGCGGCACTGCATCTCGCCGGCGCGGATTTCCCGATGACCCGCCCCAACGCCCTTGCCATCGATGGCTGGCGCAAGCTGTGGAACGCCGCCCACGCCCGCGCCGATGAGGTCGAGCCGGGATTGGCGGCCGAGGTCGATGCCGATTTCGCCGATTTCGAGCGGAACTGGCCGAACGGTCTGCCGCAGGGCATCATCCATGCCGATCTTTTCCCGGACAATGTATTCTTCCTCGGCGAGAAACTGTCCGGGCTGATCGACTTCTATTTCGCCTGCAACGACCTCTACGCTTATGATGTTGCCACGTGCCTCAACGCCTGGTGCTTCGAGAAGGATTTTTCCTTCAATCTGACCAAGGGCACGGCGTTGCTTGCCGGCTACCAAAGCGTGCGGCCGCTGAGCAGCGACGAGAAAGCGGCGCTGCCGATGCTGGCGCGCGGTTCGGCGCTGCGCTTCATGCTGACCCGGCTCTACGACTGGCTGACGGTCCCGGACGGCGGGCTTGTGATGAAACGCGACCCGACCGAATATATCCGCCGGATGCGCTTCCATCGGGCGATCAACTCTCCTTCCGAATATGGACTAACATGACCAAGCGCGTTGAAATCTTCACCGATGGTGCCTGTTCGGGCAATCCCGGGCCTGGCGGCTGGGGCGCGATCTTGCGCTTCAACGGTGTGACGAAAGAACTGTCGGGCGGCGAGGCTGCCACCACCAACAACCGTATGGAACTGTTGGCGGCCATCTCGGCGCTTAATGCGCTCAAGGAGCCCTGCGCCGTCGATCTTTATACCGACAGCAACTATGTCAAGGACGGTATTTTCAGCTGGATCGACGGATGGAAGCGCAACGGCTGGAAGACGGCCGCCAGGCAGCCGGTGAAGAATGCCGAGCTGTGGCAGCAGCTCGATGCAGCGCGTAACCGCCATCAGGTCACCTGGCATTGGGTCAAGGGCCATGCCGGCCATCCCGAGAACGAGCGCGCCGACGAATTGGCGCGGCTCGGCATGGCGCCATTCAAGAAAGGGCTCGTCAAGACTGTGGCACCAGTACCAGGTTCGCAGTCAAAGCAGCCGACGACCACAAAGGCGCGGCGCTCGACCCAAAGCTATTGAATTCCGGCTGCGGGTCCGCTCTCTGGCAGGAAGAGCTCTATCATGCCGATCGCATACTACATCACGCATCCCCAGGTTCAGGTCGATGCCAACGTTCCAGTGGCGGAATGGGGACTATCCGACCTCGGGCGAGCGAGAACATCGGCAATGCTCGATCAGCCGTGGGTTGGGTCGATTCGGCGGATCGTGTCATCTGGTGAACGCAAGGCGATAGAAACCGCCGAGATACTCGGAAGGCATCTCCGCCTTGCGATCGAGGTGAGGGAAGGGATGCATGAGAATGACCGATCGGCAACCGGTTTCCTGCCGCCTTCCGAGTTCGAAGCGGTCGCCGACCAATTCTTCGCCAATCCAAACAGCAGCATTCGTGGATGGGAGCGAGCTATCGATGCCCAGCGTCGTATTCTAAGCGAGGTAGACACTGTGCTAGGCACCGACGCCGCTGTCGACGTCGCATTCATAGGTCACGGAGGTGTCGGAACGCTCCTGCTGCTCTCTTTGAGCGGTCGGGAAATCAGCCGCGAGGCGGATCAGCCAGCGGGCGGCGGGAACTACTTCGCATACGATACCGGTGCGCGTCGCGTTATCCATGGATGGCAGCCGATCGACAGGCCGGCGCAGCGCCGCGACGGCTGACTTGGCTATCGGATGAGCAGGGCGGTGCCGAACAGTCCGAGCGCGAACACCGTGTGCGACACCAGATTGAGGGCGCGGACCTGCATTGGATTGGGGCGCTTCGAAGCGGCCCAGCCGGCACCCATGCCGGGCGCCAGCAGAAACCAACCGGCGCCGACGGTGACGATGCCGAGGATAAAGGCCGGCAGGAAGGTCGGCGCGGTGAGCCAGCCCGTTCCGGCCAGCACGACCAGTATGATGCCGTAGACGATGCCGACAGCATAATGAAAGGCCCAGCCAAGTGCAGATTCATGCGCATAGGGCGAGGCCTCGCCAATGTCGTCATGGAAGACCTTGCCTTCCCTGAGATGCCAGACCCAGCGGCCGACCAGCCCCCAGTTCGGCCGCGGCTGAGCAAACGCCTTGTTCAGGAAAATCGCCCAGATATCCATAAGCGCGGTTGCGCCGATACCGATCGCGACAGCGCGCCAAAAGATGTCAGACATAACCGAGGTCCCAAAAAGCAAGCAGTCCCGAAGCGCCGACGCATGGCCCTGAAGACCGGGTCGGCTTTCGGAAGGATCATGCGCCGATGAAAAGGCGGCATCCTTTGAACGCGTAGCGCTCGAAGGCGCCCTTTGTCATCCCTGGCCTAGGCTGTCGCCAAGACGGAAAGCTGTCCGAGAATGTGAGCCGCACCGGACTCGTCGACGCCGGGCTTTGTCTCGACATTGAGTGCGGTGACCTTGCCGTCATCGACGATCATCGAAAAACGCCTCGAGCGCAGCCCCATGCCGCCGCTGGAGAGGTCGGCGTCGAGGCCGACCGATTTGGCGAAATCGCCATTGCCATCGGCAAGATAAAGTATTTTGCCTTCACCGCCGCTGAAGCGAGCCCAGGCTCCCATGACGTGAACATCGTTGACCGAGACGACGGCGATAGTGTCGACGCCGCGCGCCAGGATGGCGTCGTAATTATCCAGGTAGCCCGGCAGGTGATTATTGCTGCAGGTCGGCGTGAAAGCGCCTGGAACGCCAAACAGCACGACCGTCTTTCCTGAGAATATCTCGCCCGTCGTGATCGGCTTTGCACCGTCGGCGGTCATTGTCTTGAAGGTCGCACCCGGCAGTTTGTCGCCAACGGAGATCGTCATGATGGTCCTCGCTTGAGAATGGAAAGGGAGTGTCCTTGCGATAGCGAACTAAGGCGCGCCCGGCAACCGTCCAGACGTTGGCATCACGGAAAAGGCAGCAGGCCTTCGACCGCGCCAGCGGCACTTGTCAGTGTGTAGTGAAGGCCGCCATCGGTTGGCGTTGTCGACGGCCTGTCGAGGATCGGCACCGTAAAGATCAGCTTGCCATCCTTTTCGCTGCGGGTCGGGGCACCGAACATGTAGTCGCGTTCGCCGGCAACGAAGAAGTCGGCGGCCTCGGGAGTGCCCGGAAAGCTCGCTTCGACAATCAGGGTTTCGTGATCGCCCGGCAGTACGTTTATTCCGAAATCGGGCGTTGCCGTGGCGGGCAGAGTTGCAAGGCCTGCCTTGACCAGTGCCGCATCCTCGGCGTTGTCGGGATCGGCGCCGGGATCGATGGTCAGCCTTGTCTGCACCGGGATGCAGATGGTTTCGCAAATGCCGAGGAAGATGTCCGCATCGATGACGGCCGGCTGGCCGGGTGCAGCAAGCGTGAACGTCACCGGCAATGAAACCGGGTGGTCGTAGCCGGCCCATTTGCCATAGCCGTCATCGTGGCGCTGCGGCGGCGGAAACGAAAGCGTCGCGTCGGCAATGTTGGTGCTGGCCGAGATGTCGATCTGTGGCGGCACGCCCGCATCGCCCGGATCGCGCCAATAGGTCTTCCAGCCTGGCTTCAGCGCAATGTCGAGGACACCTTGGAGACGCCCGGCCTCGTCGGCTTTGCCGCTCGTCACCAGCCGCACCCGGCCGCCTTCGCTATTGTACCAGGCCGACGAGGAGGCTGAGGCGGGGAGGCAGGTCGCCGACCCAATGGCCACGCCAAGCAGCAGGATTTTCAAGCTTTGCATGGCAATGATTTGATCGTCTGTTGATGGCCGCACAATGATTTCATGACGCCGCCGGCATCATATTTGCGTGACCTTTGACTTATGAGCCTGATCAAATCGGGCGCCGCCCATCTTTTCGGCGCCCTGGAAACGCGTTACGCTGTGGTCATGGATTTGTTGCGTCATAAAAAGACGGCCGCAGGACCCGGCTTTCTCGACGACCAGTTCCTGATTGCCATGCCCGGCATGAAGGACGACCGCTTCACGCGCTCCGTCATCTACATTTGCGCGCACAGCGACGAAGGCGCGATGGGGTTGATCATCAACCAGACGCAGCAGATGCTGTTTCCGGACCTGCTCGTGCAACTCGGGATCATGAACGAACTGGAGGCAATTCGCCTGCCGCCGCCGGCGCGCGACTTCGTCGTGCGCAATGGCGGACCGGTGGATCGCAGCCGCGGCTTCGTCCTGCATTCGGGCGACTACCGGGTGGAATCCTCGCTCGCCGTGTCCGACGACGTCTGCCTGACTGCGACCGTCGACATATTGCGCGCCATCTCCTCCGGCCGCGGACCCCGGCGGGCTCTGATGGCGCTCGGCTATGCCGGCTGGGGTGCGGGTCAGCTTGAAAACGAGATCGTCGAGAATGGCTGGCTGACTTGCCCGGCTAGTGCCGAGCTTCTGTTCGACGCCGACATCGACCGCAAATACGACCGGATCCTTGCCTCGATCGGCATCGATCTCGCGCATCTCAGCCTGGCTGCCGGTCACGCCTGAACCTCATTACGTCCCGAAATTTGTCACGCCTGAGTGAGCGGATACTGTTCCTTCAGCGTCTTCAGCACCTGGTCGCCCGGCATCGGCGCTCCGAACATGAAACTCTGCACGTATTCGCAGCCCATCTGCCGCAACTCCAGCGCATCGCTCTCGTCCGAAATGCCTTCGGCGACAACCGACAGGCCGAGTTCATGCGCCATGTTGACCATGGATTTGAGCAGCACCGCGCGTTTCGGCGTCGCGTCGTCGACGAAGCTCTTGTCGATCTTGATGGTGTCGAACGGAAAGCGCGTCAGATAGGCCAGCGATGAATAGCCGGTGCCGAAATCGTCCAGCGACAGGCCGATGCCAAGCTGCTTCAGCTTGGTCAGCACATGGGCGGTCTGCTCGGGATTGTCCATCACCAGCGATTCGGTGAGTTCGAGCCGGAAGCAGCGCGGTTTCAGATTGGCCCGCGCGATCACCGAGCGGACGTCGCTGACCAGGTCGCGGCGGATGAGCTGACGGCTGGACAGATTGACCGAGACCGACAGCGGCGCATCGCCGATCTGCTTTTGCCATCCTGCTAGGTCTTCGGCAGCCTGTTGCATGGCAAACAGGCCAAGCTGCACGATCAGGCCGCAGTTTTCGGCGACCGGGATGAAATCCGCCGGCGGAATCATGCCGCGACGCGGATGGTCCCAGCGCAGCAGCGCTTCGAAGCCGGCAACGCTGCCGTCCTCCAGCCGCACGATTGGCTGGTAGGCAAGCGTGAATTCGCGTCGTTCGATAGCCCGGCGCAGATCGGACTCGAACTGCAGCCGGTCGGTGCCGACGGTGCGGAAGGCTGGCCGGAACGGCTCGATCCTGTCGCCGCCGAAGCGCTTGGCTTGATGCATGGCAAGCTCGGCGTCCTTGACCATGTCCTCAGCCGAGGTCTGCGTGGAGGTCCAGGTGATCAGCCCGATCGAGGCGGTCAGCACGATCTCGCGCTTGGCGAAGGTGATCGGGTTGTTGATGGCGTGCTTGATGGCATCGGCAATGGCCGCGATGCGAGCCGGATCCTGCTCCGACAAAAGCATCAGCGCGAACTGGTCGCCGGCAAATCGCGACAGCGAATCCTTCGGCTTGAGCAGCCGGTGCAGCCGCCGCGCGATGGTCAAAAGGATGGTGTCGCCGGCCGAGATGCCGAGCCCGTCATTGACCTGCTTGAAGCGGTCGATGTCGATGACGAAGACGGTCGGGCGCACCTTCTCTTCGGTGCGGGCGATCGAGATGATCGCCTCCAGCCGGTTCATGAACAGCTCGCGGTTGGGCAGGCCGGTCAGATTGTCATGTACGGCGTCATGCAGCAGCCGTTCCTCGGACTTTTTCTGCTCCGTCACGTCGACCATGGTGCCGACGCAGCGGATGACCTCGCCGTCCGAGCCGATCACCGGCCGGGCGCGCAGCGAAAACCAGTGATAGTGCCCGTCGGCGCCGCGCAGGCGGAAGTTTTGCGACACCCGGCCGCGCCGGTGCTCGAGCACCACGTCGAGTGTCGTACGAAACGTGTCGCGGTCGTCGGCATGCAGCACCGGCAGCCAGTTGCGGGCAGGGCCGCCGAGGCTGTTGGGCGCAAGGCCGAGCTGAATGCTGACGTCGGGACGAGTGACGACACGGTCGCGCAGCACGTCCCAGTCCCACACGGTATCGCCCGATCCGGCAACCGCCAACGCCTGCCGCTCGAGGTCGGAGAACAGGCCCTGATGCAGGGCGCCGCCGGCAAAAGCGTGCTGCATCACGGTGAAGCCGATCAGCAGGATGATGAGGATCAGCCCACCGCCCAGCGCCGGCTGGGCGATATCGTTGTCCAGCATGCCGGTGATTGCCATCCACGATCCGCATAGCCACAGCAGAACCATCACCCAACTGGGCACCAGCATGATGGCGCGGTCGTAACCGCGTATACCGAGGAAGATGATCAGGCCGAGCCCGGTCAGCGCGGTGGCTGCGAAGGACAGCCTGGCAATGCCGGCGGCAACCGCCGGATCGACGATGGCAACGCCGGCGATCAGCACCAGCCCGAGGATCCAGACCAGTGCGCCGTAGCTGAAATGGCCGTGCCATCGGTTGAGGTTGAGATAGGCAAACAGGAACACCACGAAGGTCGCCGCAAGCGCCACCTCCGTTCCGGCGCGCCACATCTGCTCATTGCCCGGGGATATTTCTATGATCTTGTTGAGAAAGCCGAAATCGACGCAGATATAGGCAAGCACCGCCCAGGCTAGGGCCGCCGTCGCCGGGAACATCGAGGTCCCCTTGACGACGAAAAGAATGGTCAGGAACAGCGCCAGCAGGCCGGCGATGCCGATGACGATGCCACGAAACAGCGTGTAGGAATTGACCGAGTCCTTGTAGGATTCGGGGTCCCACAGATAGACCTGCGGCAGCTTGGGCGAGGCGAGCTCGGCGATGAAGGTAATCACCGTTCCGGGGTTCAGCGTCACCCGGAACACGTCGGCGTCGGGGCTGGTCTGGCGGTCGAGCGCAAAGCCTTCGCTGGGCGTGATCGCGGCGATACGGGTCGAGCCGAGATCCGGCCAGAACAGGCCGGAATTCACCAGCCGGAAATGCGGTGCGACAATCAGCCTGTCGAGCTGCTGATCGGTGGTATTGGCGAGCGCGAACACCGCCCAGTCGCCGGTCGAGCGCGCGTCATTGGCCTCGACCTCGATTCGCCGCACGATGCCGTCCGGGCCGGGTGCCGTTGAGACTTGGAAATTCTCGCCCTGGTTGCGGTAGATTTCAACGGCACCCGAAAGGTCGAGCGCCACGTCGTCGCGGGCAATCTTGATCGGTTCGACCGCAAACGCCGAGGATGCCGCGCAGAGCGTGACGATTGCCGCCAGCATAAGGGCAAGCAGCGACCCGTTCCGCAGAAAATTCGTCAAAATCAGCCCTTTGTTCCAACGCCCGGCGGATCGTCCGCGATTCGGGCGTATAGGTAATGGTCCTGCCAGATGCCGTTGATCCTGAGATAGGATCGTAGCAGTCCTTCGCGCCGGAATCCGGCTTTTTCAAGCACGCGGATCGACCGGGCGTTATCGGGGATACAGGCAGCTTCGATCCGGTGCAACCGCAGCGTTTCGAAGGCGAAACGCGTCACCACCTTGACGGCATCGGTCATCAGCCCGCGTCCGCTGAAGCGCTCGCCGATCCAGTAGCCGATATGGCCGCTTTGGGCGACCCCGTGGCGGATATTGCCGAGGGTGATACCGCCGGCAAGCTTGCCGCTGCTTTTCTCGAAGATGAAGAAGGCGATCGCCGTCCCCTGCGCATAGTCCTCGCGGTAGCGGCCGATACGATGCCGCCATGCGGTGCGGTCGAGCTCGTCAGGGGTCCATCGCGGCTCCCACGGCTCAAGGAAGGCGCGGCTTTCGCCGCGCAGCACCGACCACTCGCGATAGTCGTTGGTCAGCGGCACACGCAGCGTGACAAGGTCGCCCTTCAGTGCCGGCAGGTCGCGGCGAAAGAAAGGGAGCGCGAACACGACGCTCGAATAAGCTTAGACGGCAAGCTTACGGGCAGTGGTCTGCGAGCCCGAAAGCGAATCGAGGATCGCTTCATAGGGCGCGAGCGTACCCACCGGCCCGACGGCTGTAAGCGTCGGCTTCGTCGAAAAAAGCCGCGACGACAGATCCGTCAGCCGCTTGACCGTCAGCGCCGACAGCCGCTCCATCAGCTCTTCCTTGGCGATCGGCCTGCCGAACAGAAGCAACTGCCTGGCGATCTGCGAGGCGCGGCTGGCCGGGCTCTCGGCCGACATGATCAGCCCGGCGCGGTATTGGGCACGCGCCCGGTCGAGCTCCTCCTGCAGGATGTTTTCGCCGGCCTTTTGCAGCTCGTCGATGATCACAGGCACCAGCTCGGCGATATCGCTTTGTCCGGTTGCCGCATGGACCCCGAAGACGCCGGTGTCGGAAAAACCCCAATGGAAGGCATAGACCGAATAGCACAGGCCGCGTTTTTCGCGGACTTCCTGGAAAAGCCGCGACGACATGCCGCCGCCGAGGATCATCGACAGGACCTGAGAGGCATAGAAATCGCGGACGTGATAGGCACGGCCCTCGAAACCCAGCACGATCTGGGCGTCCATCAGGTCGCGGTCTTCGCGAAAATCGCCGCCGACATATTGCGCATATTGCGGGATGGTGCCGTCGGCCTTGCCGCGGAAGCCGCCGAGACGCTTTTCGACCTCGCGCACGAAATCGTCGTGCTTGATGTCGCCGGCTGCCACCATCACCATGTTCTCGGCGCCGTATTGCCGTTCGATGAAGTCGTGCAGTTGCTTCGAAGTGAAGGATTTGACGGTTTCCGGCGTGCCGAGAATCGAGCGGCCGATGGTCTGGTGGCGGAAGGCGGTCTCGGTAAAGTGATCGAAAACGACATCGTCGGGCGTATCGTGCGCGGCGCCGATCTCCTGCAGAATCACATGCTGTTCGCGCTCCAGCTCCTGCGGATCGAATTCGGAGTCCTGCAGGATGTCGGAAAGGATATCGACCGCCAGCGGCACATCGTCGCTCAGAACCCTTGCATAATAGGAGGTCGTCTCGACGCTGGTCGCGGCATTGATCTCGCCGCCGACGTCCTCGATCTCCGAGGCGATCTCGAAGGCGCTTCGCCGCCTGGTGCCCTTGAAAGCCATGTGCTCGAGCAAATGCGCCATTCCGTGCTCTTCGTCACGCTCGTTGCGTGCGCCCGACTTGACCCAGGCACCAAGGGCAACAGATTCGAGGCTTGGAAGGGTTTCGGTGGCGACTGTCAGGCCGTTCGACAGACGGCTTACCTCAACACCCATATGGCAATTACTCCCTAACGCGCCGCCCGCGTGTGGCGGCCGACATAATCTTCCACCATTTTCAGGTCGGATGGAAGTACCGTGTATTTTTCCTCGGCGCTCATCAACCCGCCCAGCCATGCGGGGAGGGCAGGCGACACGCCGCTGGCGGCTTCGACGGCCGCCGGAAACTTTGCCGGGTGCGCAGTGCCCAGCACCACCATTGGCACCTCACCGGCGGCTTTGCCAGTGGCCACATGCACGGCTGCGGCGGTATGCGGGTCGAGCAGATAGCCACTCGCCGCAAGTGTGGTGCGGATTGTGGCGGCGACCTCGCCCATGGTGGCGCGGCCGGCGTCGAATTCGGAGCGGATCTTGGCGATTTCGCCGGCCTCGATGGTGAAGGCGCCGGACTGCTTGAGCCCGTCCATGTAGCGCCGCACGGTCGAGGCATCGCGGCCGGACGCCTCGAACAGCAAGCGTTCGAAGTTCGAAGACACCTGGATGTCCATCGAGGGCGACGTGGTCGAAAAGACCCCTTTCATGCGGTATTCGCCGGTCGCCAGCGTGCGCGCCAGAATATCGTTGTCGTTCGTGGCGATGATCAGCCGCTCGATCGGCAATCCCATCTTCTTGGCGGCGTAGCCGGCGAAAATGTCGCCGAAATTGCCGGTCGGCACCGTGAAGGAAACCGGCCTGTCGGGCGCGCCAAGCGACAGCGCGGAGGAGAAATAATAGACGATCTGGGCCATGATGCGGGCCCAATTGATCGAATTGACGCCGGATAGCGACACCCGGTCGCGAAAACCGTGGTCGTTGAACATGTCCTTCACCAGGCCTTGGCAGTCGTCGAAATTGCCTTCGATCGCCAATGCTTGGACGTTTGCGGCGGTCGACGTCGTCATCTGCCGCTGCTGCACCGGCGAGACGCGGCCGTGCGGGAAAAGCACGAAGATGTCGGTGCGGTTGCGCCCGGCAAAGGCATCGATGGCGGCCCCTCCGGTGTCGCCGGAAGTGGCGCCGACAATGGTGGCGCGCTGGTCGCGCTCGGCCAGCACATGGTCCATCAGCCGCGCAAGAAGCTGCATCGCCACGTCCTTGAACGCGAGCGTCGGGCCGTGGAACAACTCGAGCACGAAGCTGTTCGGCCCGCTCTGCACCAGCGGGCAGACGGCCTCATGGCGGAAGGTCGCATAGGCTTCGCGCACCAGCCGTTCGAACACCGGCGCCGCGATCTCGCCACCGAGGAACGGCGACAGCACGCGGATTGCAAGATCGGGATAGGCAAGGCCGCGCATGGCGCGGACCTCTGCTGCGGAAAAATGCGGCCAGGCGCTCGGCAGATAGAGCCCGCCGTCGCGGGCCAGCCCGGCCAGCACCGCGTCGGAGAATCCAAGCGCGGGCGCTTCCCCGCGGGTACTCACATATTGCATCGTCACGTTTCCATTGCTGCGGGAATCTTCGCCCGCCGTAAGGTGGTGGATTTCTGCGCTGGCTCAGTCGCATTTTTGCCGCGCGGTTGATATACGTCACCGGCTTTGCGAGAGGGAAGTGCAGTTCATGGCGTTTCATTCATTCAACGGTCGTTTTGTCGCGGGTCTGGCGCTCACCGGCTTTATGCTTGCTGCCGCAGGCTGCCAATCGAGCGACAATAGCATTCTCGGCTTCGGCAAGAAGGATACGACGCCACCACCGCCACCCGACCCCAAGGTGCTTTCCAGCCAGCTGCAGGCCTATTGCCCGAAAGTGACGTTGCGTGACGGCACCGCCTTCTTCAATATCTACGCCAAGAGCGGTCCGAAGCCGAAGAAAAAAACCGATGTTGCCGCCGAGGATGCCCAAGCCGCCCAGCCGGCAGCGGACGCGGCAGGCGTCGATCAGCCGGACGATTCCGCCAAGATCATCTATCAGGCTTCGATCACCGATGTGACCCGCGACTGCAGCCGCGCCAACGGCTCCTTGTCGATGAAGATAGCCGTTGCCGGCAAGGTCGTGCCTGGTCCGATGTTCGCCCCCGGTACCATCACCATGCCGATCCGTATCGCGGTGATGCACGGCACCGAAGTTCTCTATTCGCAGCTTCACTCCTATCAGGTCCAGGTTACCGATCCCTCGAGTGCCACGCAGTTCGTCTTCACCGATTCCAACGTCGTCGTTCCGGAGCCGACGGCGCGGGACTACCAGGCATTTGCCGGGTATGACGAGGGCGCTCCGAAAGGGGCGTCGGACAAGCCGAAGAAGAAGAAAGCCGCCGCGACCAACTGAGCCGGTGCATTCGCGCCACGGCGGTTGGAGGCGGCCTCTCAGGCGTCCGCCGACCATTCCGACAGCGCGGCGATCACGCTTTTCAGTTCCGCCCAGCGGCGGATGACCGTTTCGGCACCGGCTTCGGTCAGCGCATCGGCGTGGCCGGGATAGCTGTGCGCCGCGCCGGTGAAGCCGATGACGCGCATTCCCGCCGTCTTGGCGCCGGTGACGCCATGCACGGAATCCTCGATGACGAAGGTGTTCGCAGGATCGGCCTTGAGCTTTTCCGCGGCGAACCGGAACACGTCCGGCGCCGGCTTGGTTTTCCCGGTCGGCGTTTCCAGCGACGAAAAGATACGGCCGGCAAAGAACGGCAAAAGCTGCACCTTCTCCAGCATGAATTCGATCCGCTCCGAACGCGAATTCGAACAGACGCAGCGCGGCACCATTACCGCGGCGACAGCCTCGTGCGCCCCGTCGATGGCACGCACGTCGCTGCGCAGCCGGCGATCGACCAGCTGTTCCTCCTTGTCGATCAGGGAGGCCTGGAACGGGATCCGGGACTTTTCCTCGACCCGCATCATGATGTCCTTGAAAGTCAGCCCGGCATAGACCTCGGAAATCTCCTCCGCCGATATCTCATAGCCGGCCGAGGTCAAAAGCTCGGCATCGATGCGTGCGGCGATGATTTCGGAATCGACGAGCACGCCGTCGCAATCGAAGATGACAAGGTCTGGCTGGGGCATGGTGATCCGGAAAGCGGGATGAAGGGAATGCCAAGAGGCCTTTGGTCCAAACGGCTCAGGCGGCGCGGCATACACCAACAGGCCGGGCTTCGCAAATTCGGCAGTATGCTTCACTGAATATTTACGCTGATCGGTAACCATAACGGACAGTAAACAGTAACGCGTGCCTTGGGTGTCATAATGTCTGCCGTGCGTCTTCTCGACGAGCTTTCCGATGCTCCCCAGCAATCCGAGTGGCTGGATACGATCCTGAAGGGCGACTGCGTCGCCGCGCTGGAACGGCTGCCGGAAAAATCGATCGACGTGATCTTTGCCGATCCGCCTTACAATCTGCAGCTCGATGGCGATCTGCACCGGCCCGACCAATCCAAGGTCGATGCCGTCGACGACCATTGGGACCAGTTCGACAGTTTTGAGGCCTACGACGCCTTCACCCGCGCCTGGCTGCTGGCGGCGCGCCGCGTGTTGAAGCCCAACGGCACGATCTGGGTCATCGGCTCCTACCACAATATTTTCAGGGTCGGCGCCAAGATGCAGGACCTGGGCTTCTGGATCCTCAATGACGTCGTCTGGCGCAAGACCAATCCAATGCCCAATTTCCGTGGCCGTCGCTTCCAGAACGCGCATGAGACGATGATCTGGGCATCGCGCGACCAGAAGGGCAAAGGTTACACCTTCAACTACGAGGCGCTGAAGGCATCGAACGACGACATTCAGATGCGCTCCGACTGGCTGTTTCCGATCTGCACCGGCGGCGAGCGCCTGAAGAACGACAATGGCGACAAATTGCATCCGACGCAGAAGCCGGAAGCGTTGCTTGCCCGCGTCATGACGGCATCGACCAGGCCCGGCGACATCGTGCTCGATCCCTTCTTCGGTTCAGGAACCACCGGTGCGGTGGCCAAACGGCTTGGCCGCCACTTCGTCGGCATCGAGCGTGAGCAAGCCTATATCGATGCCGCCATGGAACGCATCGATGCGGTCCGGCCGCTGGACGGCGCCAATTTGACAGTGCTGACCGGCAAGCGCGCCGAGCCGCGCGTTGCCTTCGTCACGCTGCTCGACAATGGCCTGGTGGCACCCGGCGCTACGCTCTACGACGCCAAGAAGCGTTGGGCGGCCAAGGTGCGTGCCGACGGCACGCTGGCGATCGGCGACAGTGCCGGGTCGATCCACAAGATCGGCGCTGAGGTACAGGGGCTGGACGCCTGCAACGGATGGACCTTCTGGCATTATGAGCGCAGCGGAGGCCTGACCCCGATTGACGAGCTTCGCCGCATTGCGCGGCTAGGCATGGAACGGGCAGGGGCCTGACGGTTTCTGAGTTGCGACAGATCAGTTAATGCGAAGGCTCAGCCAGTCCCTGGAAGCGATTCAAATCACACCTTGATCCCAAGACGCGCAAGGTCCGCCCTGAGCGTCTTTGCATCGGTGAACAGCACCGACTGCCAGCCGGCCGCCTTGGCGCCGTCGACATTTTTCTGGCTGTCGTCGATGAATAGCGTGGCTGACGGTTCGAGGCCGAACGCGGTGACGTGGTGATCATAGATGGCGCGATCCGGCTTGATTAGCCCGATCTCGGCTGACACGGTGATGCCGCGCGGGCGCTCCAGGAACGGAAAGCGGTCGCGCGCTTCGCGGAACGTATCGTCAGCCCAGTTGGTCAGCAGCGTCACGTCATGGCCAGTGTCGATCAGGCGCTCCATGATGGCTACGCTGTCATTATAGGCATGCGGTGCCATTTCGTGCCAATGGCGGCGGAAATTGCGGATATTCTGTTCGTGATCCGGGTACTGGGCGATCAGGAGCGTCTCTGCCTCTTCCCAGGTCCGGCCGCGATCCTGCTCGATGTTCCAATCATGCGTGCAGACATTGTCGAAGAACCATTTCCGTTCGTCTGGATCGGGGATCAAGCGGCTGAAGGGCAGGTTCGGATCATAGTGGATCAGCACTTTGCCGATGTCGAAAACGATGTGGCGGATTTCGGACATTCTTCTCTCTTTCAATGCGGCCGCTGCTTCTTCGTCGCGCCCGGTATCGCCGCTTCGATTACCTTTTTCATGACGCTCGGCAGCGCTTCCCCGGAAATTTCATGGGCCAGCGACCAGAAATGCCCGGGCGGGGCGGCGCTGTCGGTCTCCGCCTTGAACACGTCGAGTTCGAGCGCAAAATGGGTAAAGACATGGCCGATGCGTCCGGCCTGCCGCCAGTCGCCGGGGAACGGGGCTGCCGCTTCCGTTGTGGCGCCGTCGATGCGCGCGGTCCAGCCGGTCGTCGGCACTTCGGTCATGCCGCCCAGCAGGCCTTTTTCGACGCGCTTGCGCAAAAGCACGGCGCCGTCGCCCCTGACGGCGACGAAAGCGGCGCCGCGGCGCAAGGGTTTCTCGGCCTTGGGCAGGCGGACCGGAAAGCGCTCGGGATCGCCCGAGATTGTGGCGCTGCAATCCTGCCTGACGGGGCAAAGCACGCAGCGGGGCCGGCGCGGTGTGCAGATCGTCGCGCCCAAGTCCATCATCGCCTGCGCGAAGTCGCCGGGCCTTGTCCCGGGAACCATGTGCTCGACATGGCTGCGTATCTCGCTCTTGGCTTCGCCCAGCGGCGTGGCGATCGAAAACAGCCGTGAGACGACCCGTTCGACATTGCCGTCGACGACCGCGGCTGGTCGGTCGAAGGCGATCGCCGCGATCGCCGCTGCCGTATAGGCGCCGATACCGGGCAGTTCCTTCAAGCCGGTCTCACTGTCCGGAAAGCGGCCGCCTAGCCGCGCGACGAGATCGGCGCAAGCCTTGAGGTTGCGGGCGCGAGAATAATAGCCGAGCCCGGCCCAGGCCTTCATGACGTCTTCGATCGGTGCCGCCGCCAGTGCCTCGACAGTTGGCCACTTCTGCACGAACGCCCGGAAATAGGATTTTACCGCCTCGACCGTGGTTTGCTGCAGCATCACCTCGGAAAGCCAGACCAGATAGGGATCGGGCTGCGCGCCGCCTGCCAGCGGGCGCGGCGGAACGCGCCAGGGCAGGTCGCGGTGATGCGCGTCGTACCAGCCAAGCAGCCGGAACGCGATCTCGCCATTGTCTCCGGATACGGCCTTGCGGGTCTGGTCGTGCAGTGCCATTGATCGAGGGTCGGCCCTAATCCACTGGTGCTGAAGCTGGTGACTGGAGAACGCACATGGCAGGGAAAAGGCCCTTCGGCAATCCCGTTCCGGTGAGCGATCTCGCAACCGAGATCCTCGACCCGGTGCTGCGCAAGCGGGCCGGCATGTCGATCGGGCTGGTTCAGTCGTGGGAAGAGATTGCCGGGCCGCGGCTTGCCGGCCGCTCGCGCCCGGAAAAGATCCAGTGGCCACGCCGCATGCACGAGGACGATCCGTTCGAGCCGGCGGTGCTGGTGATTGCCTGCGAGGGTGTGGCGGCACTGCATCTGCAGCACGAGACCGGCGAGATCATCAACCGGGTCAATGCGTTTCTCGGCTTCAATGCGATCGGCCGGATCAGGATCGTGCAGAAACCGGTAATGACTGGCAAGGAAAAGCCGAAACCCATTTTGCGGCCGCTGACCGTGGCCGAGAAGGCGAAGCTGTCGGGCACTGTCGGTTTGATCGAGGACGACGGGCTGCGCGCCTCGCTGGAGCGGCTTGGCGCCACCATTCTAGGCCAAAGGAAGCCGTAATCTCGCGCTATCGTGATGGCATGCTCGAATTTGCCGATTGGAATAGGGGTGGCAATGCCTTAATTCGCGCCAACTCTCGCTTTTTGTAGCCTTTGCATTGCAAAATCCAACTATTGCCAGGTGATTCGTATGATCCGTTCCTTGTCCCGCAGAAATCTCTTGTCGTCGCTCGCCGCCATACCAGCGGTGGCGCTGCTTGCCGCCTGCAGCGATTCCGGCGAGAAAGCCGAGGCGCAGGATGTGAAGCCTGCGGCTCCGGCGGAACCTGCGAAGCCGGCCGCTCCAGCCGCCGCCAAAGCGCCTGAAGCTCAGGGCACGGTGGATATGGCAGCCTTGTTGAAGCCCGGCGCGCTGCCCGACATGCAGCTCGGCAAGGACGACGCAAAGGTCACCATCGTTGAATATGCATCGATGACCTGCCCGCATTGCGCGCATTTCGCCGAGACCACTTTTCCGGAGCTGAAGACGAAATATATCGACACCGGCAAGGCCCGTTACATCCTGCGCGAATTTCCGTTCGACCCCAGCGCCGAGGCCGGTTTCATGCTGGCGCGCTGCTCCAAGGACAACTATTTCCCGATGGTCGACGTGCTGTTCAGGCAGCAGGCGAACTGGGTTGGTGTGAACAATACCAAGGACGCACTGCTGCAAATCGCCAAGCTTGCCGGTTTTACACAGGAGTCCTTCGAGGCCTGCTTGACGGACCAGAAGCTTCTGGACGATGTGAGATCCGTCCAGAAGCGCGGCGCCGACGAATTCAAGGTCGATTCCACACCGACCTTTTTCATCAACGGAAAGACCTACAAAGGGGCGATGTCGATTGCGGAAATGTCGGCCATCATCGACCCTCTGCTCTGACGTTTCGGCAGCGCCGAAGCGGCTGCGCTTCGGCGTGCGCACTTCTTTGTCTTGCCGCTGGTTCTCCTTGCAAAACCGCGGAACAGTTTTGCGAAACTTGGCTATGGGTCGGCGCGAATGAAGTTCTCGCGCCTTCGCCTCCTCGGCTTCAAATCCTTCGTCGAACCCGGCGAGTTCGTCATCGAACGCGGCCTGACCGGCATCGTCGGGCCGAACGGCTGCGGCAAGTCGAACCTGGTCGAGGCGCTACGCTGGGTTATGGGCGAAAGCTCTTACAAGAACATGCGTGCGTCCGGCATGGACGACGTCATCTTTTCCGGCTCGGGAACGCGTCCGGCCCGCAACACCGCCGAAGTCACGCTGTTCCTCGACAATAGCGACCGGACTGCGCCGTCTGCCTTCAACGACGCCGATGAGTTGCAGGTCTCGCGCCGCATCGAGCGCGAGGCCGGCTCGCTCTACCGCATCAATGGCAAGGAAGCCCGTGCCAAGGATGTCCAGCTGCTGTTCGCCGACCAGTCGACCGGCGCCCGCTCGCCCTCGATGGTTGGCCAGGGCCGCATCGGCGAGCTGATCCAGGCAAAGCCGCAGGCGCGCCGCGCACTGCTGGAAGAGGCGGCCGGCATTTCCGGCCTGCACACACGGCGCCACGAAGCCGAGCTGCGGCTGAAGGCGGCCGAACAGAACCTCGAACGGCTGGATGACGTCGTCGGCGAGCTGGAAAGCCAGATCGAAAGCCTGAAACGCCAGGCCCGCCAGGCCTCGCGCTTCAAGAACCTGTCGGCCGACATCCGCAAGGCCGAAGCGACGCTGCTGCATCTGCGTTGGACGCTGGCCAAGACGCAGGAAGGCGAAGCGCGTTCGGCGCTGGCGATTGCCACCGCGCTGGTCGGCGACCGTGCTGCCGCCCAGATGGCTGCCGCAAGGGAACAAGGTATCAACGCCCACCGGCTGCCGGACCTGCGCGATGCGGAAGCCGCCGCCGCCGCCGCCTTCCAGCGTCTGTCGATCGCCAAGGCACAGATCGAGGAAGAGGCAGGCCGCATCCGCGCCCGCCAGGCTGAGCTCGACCGCCGACTGCAACAGCTCGATGGCGACCTTGCCCGCGAGGAGCGCATGGTCCGCGACAATGCGGATATCCTCGAACGCCTCGCCGCCGAAGAAGCCGCGCTCAATGTCGAAAACGCCGGCGCCGCCGAGCGCGAGGCCAGCACCCGCGCGGCTTTCGAGCAGGCGGCATCGACGCTTGCTTCGAGCGAGGCCAAGCTGGCCTCGCTGACCGCCGAACGGGCGGAGGCGGCCGCCTCGCGCAACCAGATTGAACGGACGCTGCGCGATACCGCTGAGCGCCGCGACCGCTTTGCCCGCCAGCTTGCCGATGTCGACCGCGAACTGTCGGAGATCGTCTCCAGGGTCGCCGGCCTGCCCGACCCCGCCGAGAAGCGGCTGCTGGTCGAACAGGCGCAGGCGCTGCTCGAAGGGGCCGAACGAGCCGCGATTGCCACGGAACAGGCGGTCGCCGAGGCACGCGCAAGCGAAAGTGCCGCCCGCCCACCGGTTCAGGACGCAAAGGCCGAACTGGCGCGGATCGAAACCGAGGCCCGCACGCTCGCCAAGATCCTGAACGCCGCGAGCGGCGATTTGTTTCCCTCGGTGCTGGAGCAGATCAGCGTCGAGCGTGGCTACGAGACGGCGCTGGGTGCCGCGCTTGGCGAAGATCTTGACGTGCCGCTTGATCGTAGCGCGCCTGTGCATTGGGGCCAGAGCGAAATCCAGCCCGGCGATGTCGCTTTGCCGGAACGCATAAAGAGCCTCGCTAGCGTGGTGCGCGCGCCGGCGCAACTGGCCCGCCGGCTGGCCCAGATCGGCATTGTCGATGCCGCCGACGGAAGAAAGTTGCAGACGCTGCTTGCTCCCGGTCAACGATTGGTCAGCCGCGAAGGCGCGCTCTGGCGTTGGGATGGCTTCACCGCCAGCGCCGATGCGCCGACCGCCGCCGCGCAGCGGCTGGCGCAGAAAAACCGGCTGGCCGAACTCGATGCCGAAGCGGTTCATGCCACGCGCATCCTGCGCGAAGCCGAACAGGCGCTTGCGCAGGCCGAACAGGCGCTTGCCCAGGCGAGCGAGGCCGAACGCAATGCCCGACAGGCCGGGCGCGACGCCCAGCATGGGCTGGATGCTGCCCGCAATACGCTGGCTGAGGCCGAAAAAGCCGGCGGCGAACTGTCGAGCCGGCGTGCAGCACTTGACGAGGCGCGCGCGCGTATCGTCGACAGCCATGAGGAGACGGCGGCAGCATTCGTCGAGGCGGAAATGCTGCTGCAAGACGCTCCCGATCTCGGCGATCTGCAACTGCAGCTCGAGCAGTCGGCGGCCAACGTCGCCCGCGACCGCGCCGCCCTTGCCGATGCGCGTGCCGTTCACGAGGGCCTGAGGCGAGAAGCCGAGGCACGTACGCGCCGGCTCGACGCGATCGGCGCGGAACGGCGCAATTGGGTGGAGCGCGCCGAAAACGCCTCGACGCAGATCGCGGCACTCGGCGAACGCAAGGCAGAGGCTGAGGCCGAGCGCGAGCAACTGGCCGACGCACCCGACGAGATCGACGCCAAACGGCGCGCCCTGCTGTCGCAACTCGCCGAGGCCGAAAGCCTGCGAAAAGCTGCAGGTGACCGCTTGCAGGAAGCGGAGAACCGGCAGTCCGAGCTGGACAAGGCTGCGACCGCTGCCATTCAGTCGCTCGCCGAAGCGCGCGAAACGCGTGTTCGCGCCGAAGAGCGGCTGACCGCCGCCGACGAGCGTCGGCTGGAAGTCGAGGCGCGCATCCAGGAAACGCTGAACACGCCGCCGCATCTGGTGATCCGCCACACTGGCCTCGAACCCGACAGCCCGATGCCCGAAATGGCCGAGATCGAGCGTCAGCTCGACCGGCTGAAGGTTGAGCGCGAACGGTTGGGCGCCGTCAATTTGCGCGCCGAGGAAGAGCAGAAGGAACTATCGGACCGGCTGGAGACCATCGTCTCCGAGCGCGACGACATCATCGAGGCGATCCGCAAGCTGCGGCAGGCGATCCACAGCCTGAACCGCGAAGGCCGCGAGCGGCTGCTCGCCGCCTTCGAGGTGGTCAACGGCCATTTTCAGCGGCTGTTTTCGCATTTGTTCGGCGGCGGCACCGCCGAGCTGCAACTGATCGAGTCCGACGATCCGCTCGAAGCCGGGCTCGAGATCCTGGCGCGCCCGCCCGGCAAGAAACCGCAGACGATGACGCTGCTGTCCGGCGGTGAGCAGGCATTGACGGCGATGTCGCTGATCTTCGCCGTGTTCCTGACCAACCCGGCGCCGATCTGCGTGCTCGATGAAGTCGACGCCCCGCTCGACGACCACAATGTCGAACGCTTCTGCAATCTGATGGACGAAATGGCCGCAACCACCGAAACGCGCTTCGTCATCATCACACACAACCCGATCACCATGGCGCGCATGGACCGGCTGTTCGGGGTAACCATGGCCGAGCAAGGCGTTAGCCAACTGGTGTCGGTCGACCTGCAGGCTGCCGAAGCCATGCGCGAGGCAAGCTGAAGCATCAGCTTAGTGGTGGTCTCCACCTCGGCTTTCGACTATAGCACGACGAAATGGGCTGGATCTGCCTCTCCAGATACCCGCCCGGCTGTGCGCGTGGAGAAGCTTGTTGCCTATACTTGTCACCGGAGCCGCGGGGTTCATTGGCAGTCATGTTTGCCACCATCTGCTCAACCGGGGAGAAGCGGTCGTCGGCGTCGACAACATGAACGACTATTACGACCTGGCGCTCAAAAAGGGGCGGCTTGCCCGCCTTCTGCCCCGTAAGGATTTTTCGTTCCACCAGATCGATATTGCCGAACAGGGCGCGCTTGCGGCCGCTTTGGCCGGGAAAGGCATCGTCAGGATCGTGCATCTCGCAGCGCAGGCCGGCGTGCGTCACTCACTCGACAATCCACGGCTCTATATCCGTTCCAATGTCATGGGCCACCTCGAAGTGCTCGAATTCTGTCGCGCCGAACCGGCATTCGAGCATCTGGTCTATGCCTCGTCGAGCTCGGTCTATGGTGGCAACCGCAGCGTGCCGTTCAGCGAGGCCGATCAGGTCGACAAGCCCGTTTCGCTTTACGCCGCCACCAAGAAAACCGATGAGTTGATGAGCCATACCTACGCCCATCTGTTCGGCATACCGCAGACCGGCCTGCGGTTTTTCACGGTCTACGGTCCGTGGGGCCGTCCTGACATGGCCTATTGGATGTTCAGCAAGGCGATGCTCGAGGGCAAGCCGATCCGGGTCTTCAACAATGGCGAAATGTGGCGCGATTTCACCTACATAGACGATGTTGTGAAGGCGGTTGTCGCTGTGCTCGACAAGCCCCCCACGGACGTTCCGCCGAACAGGCTTTACAATGTCGGCAACAACCGGCCGGTGCGGCTGGGCGACTTCATCGACATTCTGGAAAGATTGCTCGAGGTCAAGGCAATCCGCCACAACGAGCCGATGCAGGCGAGCGACGTCGAGAAGACTTATGCCGACATGACCGCGCTGGAGCGGGATTTCGGCTTCAGGCCTAGCGTTTCGATAGAGGACGGGCTGAAGAAGTTTGTCGATTGGTACCGGCCGTACTCGAAGCAGTAATTTGCACTGCTCGCCGTGACGTCTTCTATCTCGATGCGAACCGGTATCACTGGCATTCGGCCCAAAACCGCAACTGATCCGGCGCGAAGCTTTGAAGAACCTGGCCGATGGTGCTCGTGCGACAGTAGCTCACCATCAAGCGTGACCTGGAGTGGGTACAAGTCGGACTGCAAAAAGCATCGTACTGTCCTAACATCCTGTTAACCACATGCTCGCTGAAAAGTATCTGATTAACCTTTGAGGCGCTTATGAACGCTATGTTCTGTGGCTTGCTGTTCAGTATGAGCTGTGTAGATGTGCGGATTCGGGGGCTATTTCGGTTCAGTCCGGGATGCGGAAGCTTTGCTTGCGCGCATGACGTCTGCGATCGCCCATCGCGGGCCGGATGAACAAGGGAAATTCGTAGCGCCCGAAGCTGGACTTGGGCATGCGCGGCTGTCGGTGATCGGGATTGGTGATGGCCAGCAACCGATGTCCGACGAGACCGGCAATTTGACGATTGCGTTCAACGGCGAGATTTTCAATTACGTGGAATTGCGCGAAGGACTGCTGGCCAAGGGCCGACGCTTCCGCACGTCGAGCGACACAGAAGTTCTCCTGCAGCTGTATGACGAGATGGGCGAGGACTGCCTGTCGCTCCTGAACGGTGATTTCGCCTTCGCGATATGGGATAATCGGCGTCGGCGGATGGTGCTTGCAAGAGACCGCATGGGTGTTCGGCCGCTGTTCTACACCAGCAGGGACGGGGTGCTCTACTTTGCGTCGGAGATAAAAGCCCTGCTGAAGGTGCCCGGCGTCTCGGCCGAAATCGATCAGATCGCACTCGACCAGATCTTTACGCTGTGGGCGCCGATCGCTCCACGCACGGCTTTCCGCAACATCCACGAGCTGGAGCCGGGAAGCGTGATGATCGCGACACTGGGGCAAGTCACGGTCAAACCATATTGGCACCTAGACTACCCGTATCTCGACGCGCCATCAAAAATTAGCAATGAGGACGATGCGGCCGAAGAACTGCAGGCCCTTTTGACCGACGCGGTGAGGCTTCGCATGCGCGCCGACGTTCCGGTCGGTTCTTACCTTTCGGGCGGGCTCGATTCATCCCTCGTTTCGGCAATCGCGGCCGGCATGACTCCTCTTAAGCTGCAGACATTTTCCGTGACGTTCGACAGCGCCGAGCATGACGAAAGCGCCTTTCAGACCGAAATGGCGTTGGCGCTTGGCACCTATCATCGAACCATCGCCTGCCGTGCCGGCGATATCGCCGGTGTGTTTCCCGAAGTCATCCGCTTTGCCGAACGGCCGATCATCCGCACCGCCCCCGCCCCCCTCTATCAACTGTCCGGCCTCGTTCGCCAGGCCGGTTTGAAAGTGGTGCTGACAGGCGAAGGCGCCGACGAGGTCTTTGCCGGCTATGATGTCTTCAAGGAAGCGCGGGTTCGCCGTTTCTGCGGACGACAGCCGGCATCGCGCAGCAGGCCACAGCTGTTCCGCAAGCTTTATCCCTATCTGCCGGGGCTGCAACAGCAGTCCGTGGAGTACCTGGCTGCGTTCTTCGGCACCGGCAGCGCTGCCCTGGACGATCCGCTGTTCTCGCATCGGCCGCGTTTCAAGACCACATCAGCGGCGAAGATGTTCTTTTCCGGTGACCTGCGCGCGACATTGAAGGGCTATGACGCAGCCGAGGAACTGGCCAGCCGGTTGCCTGAGGCGTTTTCCCGGTGGCATCCGCTGCATCAGGGGCAATATCTCGAAACCCGCTTTCTCCTGCCGGGCTACATCCTCTCGAGCCAGGGCGACCGGATGGCCATGGCGCACGGTATTGAAGGGCGTTTCCCCTTCCTCGATCATCGTTTGGTGGAGTTTGCAGCAAGACTTCCGCCGGAAATGAAGCTGAAGGGACTGGTGGAAAAACACATACTGCGCAAAGTTGCCAAGCACTTGCTCCCGACGGCCATCGGGGAGCGCACCAAACAGCCTTACCGGGCGCCGGAAGCCCGCTCCTTCGTTGGAGCCGGAGAACTGGACTACGTGCGCGACTCGCTCAGCGAGGCGAGCATCGCCGCCGGAGGACTATTCAACGCCAAGGCGGTGGCGAACCTGCACGAGAAATGCCGCTTGCAGCCAGCGTCCGGGTTCCGCGACAATGCTGCCTTCGTCGGCATTTTGTCGACCCAACTGTGGCAGAAGATTTTCACCGGCCAAAAGGTCGGTACAGCACGAGCGGCCTGAGAAATCGAGGGAAGAAAACATCATGGTAACAATCAAGGACAAGGTCAAAACCTTTATCGTCGACAACTTCCTGTTCGGCGACTCGTCCTACGAGCTTGCAGACACGGCATCACTGATCGAGAACGACATCATCGACTCGACGGCCGTGCTGGAACTCGTAGCTTTCATTGAGGATGATTTCGGCATCGCGATGGTCGATACCGACATCGTACCGGCCAATCTGGATTCGATTGACCGTATCTCCGCCTTCATCAAGGCGAAAGCAGAAGCGCTGGCAGCGTAGGCGCAATTGGCGAGGAGCGTCCGTGCGGATCGAACATTTTCTGGCTGCCAAGGCCGCTGCCCATCCAGCCAAAACGGCATTGATCACCGAGCACAAAAGGCTGTGTTACGAAGAGCTGGACGATCTCTCAAGCCGCCTGGCCGCCGCCCTTTTCACGAATGGCGTCAGGCGCGACGACCGCGTCCTGATCTTCATGGACAATTGCTGGGAGGCTGCGGTTTCGATTTTCGCAGTTCTTAAGGCAGGCGCGACTTTCAGTCCGATCAACGCATCTACCAAGGCCGAAAAGCTTGCCTACATCATCGCCGATTGCGACGCAGCTGCGATCCTTACGCAAGCAAAACTGATGCCCTTGGTCGCCGAGGCGTCCGGATCCTCCGGCAAGACCGGCATCTTCGTGGCTTCCACCCTTGGTGCGGATAACCAATGCCCGGCAGGCGCCACATCCCTGGCGGATTGCTTGACGTTCCAAGCCAGGGAGATTGACCACCGGGGCATTGACGTCGATCTTGCGATGTTGATCTACACCTCGGGCTCGACCGGCCGGCCCAAGGGCGTGATGATGACGCACCGCAATTGCGACGCGGCGGCCGACTCAATCACCACCTATCTGCGCAATTCGCCGGACGACATCATCTTGAATGTTCTGCCCCTGGCTTTCGACTACGGGCTCTATCAGTTGCTGATGGCTGTCAGGCTCGGCGCCACGCTCGTGCTCGAGAAGTCCTTCGCTTTTCCCCAGGCGGTCTTTGAACGTATCCGCCAGGAAGGCGTCACCGGTCTTCCGCTCGTGCCCACGATGGCAGCGATGATCCTGCAGATGCGTGACCTGGCGCCGGGCTTCCTGCCCAGCCTTCGCTATATTTCCAACACGGCGGCTGCCTTGCCGCCGGCTCACATAGAACGCCTGCGGTTTCTTTTCCCCGATGTCAGGCTCTATTCGATGTATGGCCTGACGGAATGCAAGCGCTGCACCTATCTGCCACCCGAGGAACTCGACCACCGGCCGGGGTCGGTCGGGATAGCCATTCCGAACACCGAGGCCTTTGTCGTCGACGACTACGGGCAACGAGTGCCGCCGGGCGTAGCAGGTGAGTTGGTCATTCGCGGGCCGCACGTCATGCAGGGTTATTGGCGAAACGAAGCTGCGACGGCACAAGCCCTTCGCCCAGGTCCGAATCCTTGGGAGATGGTTCTCTACACCGGCGATCTGTTCCGGGCCGATGAGGAAGGTTTTCTTTATTTCGTCGGCCGCAAGGACGACATCATAAAGTCGCGGGGCGAGAAAGTCGCGCCCAAGGAAGTGGAAGCCGTGCTTCACGCGCATCCGGGCATCGCGGAAGCAGTGGTTGTCGGTGTGCCGGATCCCGTGCTCGGGCATGCGATCGGTGCACTCATCGTACGGTCTGACCCGGCGCTTAGCGAAAAGGATATCATTCGTCATTGTGCACGCCACCTTGAGGACTTTATGGTCCCCAGGGTCATCGAGTTCCGCCGGGAACTGCCGAAGACCGATACCGGCAAGGTCAGTCGTCGGCTTGCGGCAGAAACAATGGAGGCCGCTCAATGAATGTTCGCCCCGCCAAGGACGCGCGGACCTTTCTGGCGCAGGCTCTGGCGATCGACCTGGCCGCCGAAACGGACCGTGTCGTAACGGCTTTGCGCCAGCAGTTGCGCGGGTTTCGCAAGCGGGGCCTTGTGCTCGGTCTTTCGGGCGGGATCGATTCGAGCGTGTCGGTCGCGTTGGCCGCGCGAGCCGTCGGACCGCGGAATGTGCTTTGCCTGTTCATGCCGGAAAGCGATTCCGATCCCGAAAGTCTGCGGCTCGGCCGCCTCGTCGCCGAAACGTTTGGCGTCGAGGCTATCGTAGAGGATATCGGGCCGACCCTGAGCGCGATGGGCTGCTACCAGCGTCGCGACGCCTTTATCCGCGAATTGGTCCCGGAATACGCCGAAGGCTGGGCCTCGAAGATCGTGATCGCGAACGCCCTCGAGGGCAAGGGCTACAATATCTCATCCCTGGTGGTGCAGGATCCGGAAGGCAAGCAGACGAAACTGAGAATGCCGTTGCCTGTCTATCTTGGTATCGTCGCCGCCACCAACATGAAACAGCGCACCCGCAAGCAGATCGAATACTATCACGCCGACCGCTTGAACTTCGCCGTCCTTGGAACGCCGAACCGGCTGGAATACGATCAGGGTTTCTTCGTGAAGAACGGTGACGGCGCAGCGGACGTCAAGCCGATCGCGCACCTCTATAAAACGCAGGTCTATGCGCTGGCGGCCCATCTCGGTGTTCCGGAGGAAATCCGGAACCGGCCGCCGACCACCGATACCTACTCGCTGGCGCAGACCCAGGAGGAGTTCTACTTCTCGCTTCCTTATGACCGTATGGATATTTGCCTTTACGGCCTCAACAACGGCGTGGCGGCTGAGCTGGTGGGGCAGGCGGCGGGGTTGGCCGCCTCACAAGTGGAACGCGTCTGGGCCGATATCATCGCCAAACGCAAGGCGACGCGTTATCTGCACCAGCGTCCGCAACTCGTTGATGAAGTCGAGGAAATCGGCACCTGAACCGCCTCGAAACCGGGCCACGGATGGGCGGTTCGATTTGAACGTGTCCCGACTCTAGCTGAAACGGCTCCCGATCAGCCGGCTCCACTGCTCGCCCGCAAGACCGTTCAGGAAGACTTGCGAGTTCTTCATGGCGTCCAACAGCTCTGGATCACGTGAATGCACCACCGTTGAGGCAACGGTCAGGAAAGCGATGCGTCGTCCAAGCATCGCCTCCAGAAGTGCAGGTTGAACACGTCCGCGCAGGCCGCTGACGCCGCGCGCGGCGGCATGATCGATAAGGCAGTCTATCACCGAGCCCGCCTGGCCGGGGAGGGCGAGGATCTGCAGCACGCGACCAATTTGATACTTCCGTGCGTAATAGGCGAAAGCGCCGACATTGTTGCCGACTGGCGATGTCACGCAACCGAAGACAAGCTCGCCTAAATCCGGCTTCTGTGCCGCATCGGTCAGGATGTGGTCGAGTTGGCCTTCCGTCCAATCCGGGCGCAGGGCGAATTGAGCGGTAAACGGCTCGATGAGCTTGGCAAATGTGTGGCTGTCGATTTCGGATATCCGAAATGCTCCGTGGCCTGCCCCTTCCACCGCCACACCTGACCAGCGTCGTTCGCTGGGCGTCATCCTCCTGCAATAAAATCGGTCGACGGCACGCGCCAACGGATTGAGCATTCGGGCAAGCGTCAGGCGATTGGCGGAAAGGCTGAGCATGAAGGCCGCGGGGCGCATCACGCGGACCCAGTCAAGGCTGTATTGCGGCAGGACCGCGCCGCGCAGCCGGGTCCACAATTTCACGGAGATATCGTTGGCCGTCTCGCTGAAGGAGATGTCCTGCGGACCATCAAGGTATGCTTTCAGCAAGCGAGCGCCGGCCAGCGGATCGTGCTCATGGTCCTTGACCATGAGCGAGCTACAGATGGCGGCGCGTAGTTGTCGGCCGTTGAACGTCATCGGCAGCACGTGGACACCGACAAATCCGGAGACGCGACCGGCGTCGTTGACATGGACAAGCGACCGGAGGTCGCCGCCGCAACCGGGCGCATCCAGATAAAACCGTCTCATGTATTCGACGAGAGAGGCCGGCGCTTTCGTCCCTTCCTTCAGCAGCACGCGCTGAAACATGTCCGCGACTGCCGGGAGGTCGGCGCCTTGCAAGGCGCGAATGATGCTCAAGCCCGGCTCCCGGCACCGAAGTCCCGTCCGCCGAGCTTCCGGGCCAAGGCGACACGAGGCACGAGAACATCGGACGCGAGTTCCAACTCGACGCCCATGAAGCCGTGCAACCTCGACCAGTTGCGGTCGCCCCGGTGACTGAACGGAGTGCTGAATTGCTGCGGCAAGGTGGACCCTTTGCTTGACCGACGAAAACCGGCGTCATTGCTGCTAGCAGATTCAGGTAAACCGATATTAAAGTCGTTGCTTTGAATGGTAGCGAACCAGGTTGTCCGGCCTCATACCTGGACATCAGTAATTTTGGTTCCCGGCGGACTCTACACGACCAGCGGCATGAGTTGCGTGCTCCGCGTCGAACCGTTTCGGCTGGCCAAAGTTTCGTGTGGCGGCTCTTGACTGGGGGCGCGGGCGTAATACGGTGAGACAAATACCGGCTCTGGCCGCCGGGCGGCAAGAATGCCTCGTATGCCTCGCCTTGCGGCGGTGGCTGCGGGGCATTGTCATTTTGAGGCTTTGCTTGAAACGGCATATCGAGATCGGCATTCTCTATTCGCGGTCCGGCAACTACCGGCTGGTGTCCGAATCCTGCCGTGCGGGCGCGATGAACGCCATCGCCGACGTCAACGCCGATCCCGTTGTCCCCTTCGAATTCATCCCGGTCGAGCGCGACCCGCAGGGCAACATCGATCGGTATGCAAGCGGCTGCGCGGACATTCTCGCCAACAGCGGCGCGCGTCACATCATTGGCTGCGTCACCTCGTGGAGCCGCAAGGAGGTCATTCCAATCCTGGAAAGGGCAGGCGGCACGCTGTGGTATGCCTGCCCGTACGAGGGCTTCGAAGCCAATGAGCATGTCGTCTACACCCACGCCTGCCCCAATCAGCATCTCGTACCGCTACTTGCCTATGTCGTGCCTCGTTTCGGCGCCGACGGCTTCCTGCTCGGTTCCAACTACATCTGGGGTTGGGAGACCAACCGTGTGGCGCGCGACCTGATTGCGGACGCCGGCGGCAAGGTGCTGGGCGAACGCTATCTGCCGCTTGGCGAGGTCGATGTTGCGAGGCTGATCGCGGAGGTACAGGCGACGAGACCTGATTTCATTCTGAACAATCTCATCGGCCCTTCTTCCTATGCGTTTATCGCCGCCTATGCCGAGCTTGGCCGGCGCGACCCGCATTTCAGGCCGGAGCGTTGCCCGATCCTGTCCTGCAATCTCACGGAATGCGAATTGCCGGCGCTCAACGGGGCAGGGGATGGTCATCTTTCCGTTGGGCCCTATTTTCACGACACCTCGGGGGCGGATCGCGGAGCGGCTTCAGTGTCTTCCGTCATGCCTGCCTCATCCTTCGAGGCGGCGGCTTATGCCTCGGTGCGCACGCTCGCCGAGATCCTCACCCGCAACCCCGGTGCACAATGGACGGACCTGCCCAAGGTCTTTGCCGGAACATCATTTCGAACACCGCTGGGCGACATCGCCATCGATCCGCAAACCCAGCACGCTACCTTGCCGGTGCAGATCGGACGTATCGATGGGACATCGTTCAAAACGGTCACGCTGACGAAGGGCGTGGCACCCGATCCCTACCTTTCCCGCTATGACCGGACGGAGACGTTCGGGCGGCCACGCCTGCGGGTGGTGTCGTGAGCAAGATGGCGCGTATCCCGAACCTTGGAGGCGCCAGGGCTTTTGTCCTGCATCGTCCACATCCGACCGTGCAGGCGATCACAAGGCAATTGTCGGCCATCGGCCTTGAGGCGATTGGCTTCTGGCCGGAACTGCCGGCCGAAGCCTTGGCGGCGGACTTCGTTTTCTTCGACGTAGACCTCGGCTTTGACGAGCAATTTCCGTGGAAGCCGGGCGAGGCACCGATGCCGCTGATAGCGCTGATCGGCTCCGAGGCGCCGGGGCGTGTCGAATGGGCACTGTCGCACAAGGCCGATGCCCAATTGCTGAAACCGGTCGGCAACGCCGGCGTCTATAGCGCGCTTTTGATCGCAAGGCAGAGTTTCGAGGCGCGCAAGCTTCTGGCCAGCGAGATCGCCTCGCTTCGTCAGCGGGTCGCGGAGCGCCAGACCATCGTACGCGCGGTGGAGGTCTTGTCGAAGGGCGCCGAGGACGGCCGTGCCTATGCGCAGCTCCGCTCGCTGGCGATGAGCTGGCAAATCAGCGTCGAGGACGCCGCGCGCAGGATCGTGGCGATGACACAAGAAGAAGGCGACGATGACCAATCCGATCGCGCCTGAGCTTTCAGCCGCCGGGCGTATGCCAGCCAAGCCTCGCGCCGGCGTCTGGCGACGTCTGCTAAAACGGCCTCTCGCATTGCTCGGCCTCTGGATTATTGCCCTTGTCTTGGCCGGCGCCATTCTTGCACCGTGGCTGACAGGCTACGATCCGAACGAGCAGATGTTTGACGGGCTCACGCTTGAAGGCGCGCCACTGCCGCCGGGAGCCCAATTCTGGCTAGGCACCGACCTGCTTGGCCGCGACCTGCTGACCCGTCTTCTCTTCGGCGCGCGCACGTCGCTGATCATCGGCATCGTCGCCAATGGCGTGGCGCTTCTGATCGGCACGCTGGTCGGCATCACGGCCGGCTATTTCCGCGGCTGGATCGGCAGCGCGCTTATGCGCTTCACCGATTTGATGATGGCTTTCCCGGCGCTGCTGCTCGCCATCTGCCTGGCGGCGGTGCTCCAGCCGAGCCTGTGGATCGTCGCTATGGTGATCGCATTGGTGAACTGGGTGCAGACCGCCCGCGTCATCTACACCGAGACAAGTTCGCTCGCCGAGCGCGAGTTCATCGATGCCGAGCGCACCATCGGCGCAAGCGCCCCACGCATCCTGTTTCGTCATATCCTGCCGCACCTTTTGCCGACGATCATCGTCTGGGGCACGCTCGGCATCTCGACCACTGTGCTTCTGGAAGCGACGCTCAGCTATCTCGGTATCGGCGTGCAACCGCCGACTGCTTCCTGGGGCAACATCATCTTCGAAAACCAGACCTATTTCCAGGCAGCGCCCTGGCTGGTTTTCTTTCCGGGTGCGGCGATCCTGGCGCTGGCGTTGGCCTTTAACCTGGTCGGCGATGCGCTGCGCGACATCCTCGATCCGACGCAAAGGGGGCGGGCATGATCGCCTATCTCGGCCGCCGCGTTGTCCAGGCCGTGCTCATCTTGCTCGGCGTCTCTCTGATCACCTTTGCGCTGCTCTATCTGCTGCCCGCCGATCCCGTCCGCCAGATCGCCGGCCGCAGCGCCACGCCCGAGACGGTCGAGAACATCCGCCGGCAGCTCGGCCTCGACCAGCCCTTTGTCGTCCAGTATTGGCACTATCTGATCAGCCTGCTCAGCGGCGATCTGGGGCGCTCCTACATTCAGCGCTCGGAGGTCACGGAGCTTATCGTCTCGCGTCTGCCGGCAAGCCTGCTGCTGATGGTCGGCGCCATTGCTTGCGAAGTCGTGATCGGGCTGACGATGGGCCTCATCGCCGCCGTCAAGCGTGGCACCGCCACCGACCAGTCGCTGATGGTCGCCTCCTTCGTCGGTGTTTCGGCGCCGCAATTCGTCGTGGGCCTGCTGCTGCTTTATGTATTCGCGGTGCGGCTCGGCTGGTTCCCGATCGGCGGTTACGGCGCCTGGCGCCATCTGGTGCTGCCATCGCTGACCATGGGAATTCTCGGCGCCGGCTGGTACGCCCGCATGATGCGCTCGTCGATGATCGACGTGCTGCGCCAGGATTACGTGCGTACCGCGCGTGCCAAGGGTCTTGCACGCAGCGCCATTATCTTCCGGCACGCGCTGCCCAACGCCATCCTGCCGGTCATTGCCATGATCGGCATCGACATCGGCATCTTCATGGGCGGCATCGTGGTTGTCGAAAGCGTGTTCGGCTGGCCAGGCATCGGCCAGCTAGCCTGGCAGGCCATTCAGCGCATCGACATTCCGATCATCATGGGGGTCACCCTGGTTTCGGCCTTTGCCATCGTGCTCGGCAATCTCCTGGCCGACACTGTCGCACCGTTCATCGATCCACGCATCAAGCTCAGATGAAAACCAAGAACACCAGAGAAAGGGAACATGACATGAGAAAATATCTGATATCGACCGTGGCGGCATCGGCGCTTGCGCTGGTGCTTGGCATGACGAGCGTACGCGCCGAAGACGCCGTCGATCCGAATGCCAAGCAGGGCGGCGCGATCACCATCACCTACAAGGACGACGTCGCTACGCTCGATCCGGCCATCGGCTATGACTGGCAGAACTGGTCGATGATCAAGAGCCTGTTCGACGGGCTGATGGACTACGAGCCGGGCACCACCAACCTGCGGCCCGACCTTGCCGAGAGCTACGAGATTGCGCCCGACGGCAAGACCTTCACCTTCAAGCTGCGCCAAGGAGTGAAGTTCCACAATGGCCGCGAGATGACCGCCGACGACGTGAAATATTCTCTCGACCGGGTCACCAATCCAAAGACACAGAGCCCTGGTGCCGGCTTCTTCGGGTCGATCAAAGGCTATGACGATGTCGCTGCCGGCAAGGCGGAAAGCCTGGCCGGCATAACCGTCGGCGATCCCTACACGATCAAGTTCGAGCTGACCCGGCCCGACGCCACCTTCCTGCATGTCATGGCGATCAACTTCTCGCACGTCGTGCCGAAGGAAGAGGTCGAAAAATACGGCGCGGACTTCGGCAAGCACCCGGTCGGAACCGGCGCCTTCAAGCTCGCCGAATGGACGCTCGGCCAGCGCGTGGTCTTCGAGCGCAACCCGGACTACTGGCACAAGGACCTGCCGCATCTCGACAAGATCACCTTTGAGATCGGCCAGGAGCCGATAGTGGCGCTGCTGCGGCTGCAGAAAGGCGAGATCGACGTTCCCGGCGACGGCATTCCGCCAGCGAAATTCCAGGAGGTGATGGCCGATCCCGAGCAGAAGGCCCGTGTCGTCGAGGGCGGCCAGTTGCACACCGGCTATATCACCATGAATACCACCATGGCGCCGTTCGACAATGTGAAGGTGCGGCAGGCGGTCAACATGGCGATCAACAAGGACCGCATCGTCCAACTGATCAACAACCGTGCGGTGCCGGCCAATCAGCCATTGCCGCCGTCGATGCCTGGCTACGACAAAGAATTCAAGGGCTATTCCTATGACGTAGCCAAGGCCAAGGCCTTGCTTGCCGAGGCGGGGCATCCCGGTGGTTTTGACACGCAGCTGTTTGCCATGAATACCGATCCCAACCCGCGTATCGCGCAGGCCATCCAGCAGGATCTGGCGGCCGTCGGCATTAAGGCCAGCATCCAGTCGCTCGCCCAGGCCAACGTCATCGCCGCCGGCGGCGACAAGGCCGGTGCGCCGATGATCTGGTCCGGCGGCATGGCCTGGATCGCCGACTTCCCCGATCCGTCGAACTTCTACGGCCCGATCCTTGGCTGCGCTGGTGCCGTCCCGGGCGGCTGGAACTGGTCGTGGTATTGCAACAAGGAGCTCGACGCCAAGGCGGCCGAAGCCGACTCCATCGTCGACCCGGCCAAGGCTGGCGAACGCGCCAAGATGTGGAGCGAGATCTACGGCAAGATCATGGAAGACGCGCCCTGGGCACCGGTGTTCAACGAGCAGCGTTTCACCATGAAATCAACCCGCATGGGTGGCGCGGACAACCTCTATGTCGACCCGGTCCACATCCCGATCAACTACGACAATGTGTATGTGACCGATGTGCAATAACTGCGACTACACCATCCACGGGCGCCACCATCATTTCGGCTGGGACAATTCCTTTGTCCCGGCCGAACGGGTGGCGCCAGGGTCGACGATCGAGTTCCAGTGCCTGGACTCGTCCGGCGGGCAGCTGACGATGGAGAGCACCGTTGACGACGTTGCTTTGCTCGATTTTGCCAAGGTGAACCCGGTCACTGGGCCAATCTATGTCGACGGGGCAGAGCCGGGCGATGCCCTGAAAATCACCATCGAGGCGTTCAAGCCGTCCGGCTTCGGTTGGACAGCGAATATCCCGGGATTCGGTCTGTTGGCGGATGACTTCACTCAACCGGCACTGAATATCTGGAAGTACGACGCCGCCTCGCTCGAACCCGCGCTGTTCGGCAAGAGCGGCCGGGTGCCGCTCAAGCCCTTCGCCGGCACCATCGGCAATGCCCCGGCTGAGCCGGGTCTGCATTCGGTGGTCCCGCCGCGGCGCGTGGGCGGCAATATGGACATCCGTGATCTCGCTGCCGGCACGGTGCTCTACCTGCCCGTAGAGGTCGCGGGAGCGTTGTTCTCGGTCGGTGACACGCACGCCGCGCAAGGCGACGGCGAGGTCTGCGGCACGGCGATCGAGAGCCCCATGGACGCCGTGCTGACGCTCGATCTGGTCAAGGATGCCCGGCTGCGGACGCCGCGTTTCACGACGCCCGGTCCGGTGTCGCGACATCTCGACGCCAAGGGCTATGAGGTGACAACCGGTATCGGGCCGGATCTGATGGACGGCGCCAGGAGCGCCGTCTCGCAGATGATCGACCTGCTCTCCGGCCGCTACCGCATGGATCCGGTAGACGCCTATATGCTCGTGTCGGTTTGCGGCGACCTGCGCATCAGCGAGATCGTCGACATGCCCAACTGGGTGGTTTCTTTCTACTTCCCCCGCTGCGTCTTTGAATGAAGGTGGAGGACATCAAACGATCCGGGCAGGCCGCCGCGGAGAGTGGCTCTGTCAGGCCGGTACTCAGCGTCTCAGGTCTGAGCGTCGCCGTGCGCGGCGAAGAGGGCGACCGCGACGTCGTTTCCGACCTGACATTCGACCTGATGCGCGGCGAAACGCTTTGCATCGCCGGCGAGTCCGGTTCCGGCAAGTCGATGACGGCGCTGGCCATCATGGGCTTGCTGCCGCAGCCGGCGGCACGCATCAGATCAGGCTCCATCCGGCTCGGCGATCAGGATCTCGCGGCTCTTAGCGAGAGTGGTATGCGCCGCATCCGCGGCGACCGCATTGCCATGATCTTTCAGGAACCGATGACATCGCTCAATCCGGTTCTTTCCATCGGCCGGCAGCTCACGGAGGCGATCGAGGCACACGCCTCGCTGTCGCGCTCCAACTCGCGGCTGAGGGCGCTCGAGGCGCTGAAGGCAGTCCGAATTCCGGATGCCGAACGGCGGCTCGAGCACTATCCGCACGAACTCTCAGGCGGCATGCGCCAGCGTGTGATGATTGCCATGGCTCTGGCCCTGAACCCGGATGTGCTGATCGCCGATGAACCGACGACCGCCCTCGACGTCACCGTTCAGGGCGAGGTGCTGGAGTTGCTGCGTGACCTGCAGCGCGAGCACGGCACCAGCGTTATCCTGATCACGCACGACATGGGTGTCGTCGCCGAGATGGCGGACCGCGTTATCATCATGCGCGATGGCCGGATGGTCGAGCAGGGCAGCGCGACCGACATCTTCACCCGCCCGCAGGCAGATTATACGCGCGAGCTTCTGGCCGCCGTGCCACGCATCGGCGGTGGACGGCCGGCCGAAGACCGACAAGACGCCGCCCACATGCCGGCCGAGCTTGTATCCGTCAGCGATCTTCACGTCCGCTTCGACCTGCGCGGCGGCTTCTTCGGTCGCGTTGACCGCAGGGTGCACGCAGTCGAGGGCGTCAGTTTCTCGATCGCGCCGCACGAAACGCTGTCGCTGGTCGGCGAATCGGGCTGCGGCAAGTCGACGACGGCCAAGGCGATCGCCGGGCTGGTGCCCTACACCGGCAGCATTTCAATCGGCAGCCACGACTTGTCGGCGCTCAGCCGCAAGGAGCGCAAGGCTGTACGCCGCAATGTGCAGATGATCTTTCAGGATCCCTTCGCGTCCCTCGACCCGCGCATGCGAGTAGGCGATCTCGTCGCCGAGCCTCTGCTGATCCACGGCCTCGGCGACAAAGAGCAACGGCACGCCCAGATCGCCGCACTGTTCGAACGCGTCGGCCTCTCCGCTGACCAGATGGAGCGCTATCCCCACGAATTCTCCGGCGGGCAGCGCCAGCGAATCTGCGTTGCACGGGCGCTGGCGCTGCGACCAAAGCTGATCATTGCCGACGAGAGCGTCTCTGCTCTCGATGTGTCGGTGCAGGCGCGCGTGTTAAGATTGCTGAAGGAACTGCAGCGCGAATTCGGCGTCGCATATCTCTTCATCTCGCACGACATGGCGGTGGTAGAGAACATCTCCGATCGCGTGGCGGTAATGTATCTGGGGCAGATCGTCGAGATGGGCACCCGCGACCAGATCTTCTCCAACCCGCGCCATCCTTACACAAAGCGGCTGATCGAAGCCGTTCCGGTTCCCGATCCAGGCCGGCGCCGCGCCCGGTTCGCCCGTTTGGACAGCGAAATTCCAAGCGCTGTGCGGCGCATCGGTGACGAGCCCCGGAAACTCAAGCTTGAAGATGTTGGCGACGGCCACCTCGTCGCCACTTGATCAGCTTAGGCCGCCTCGTCCAGCCAATCCGCAGACGCTCGGGGACAGCAGCATATGTGATGCTCGGGCGGCAGGATGTGATCGGTGATGGCGCTGCCGCGGCAGCGCCAATCGGCGATGCCGAGTTGGCAAGATCGCCAGTTTACATCTGACATGTTAGCGTGCTAACGCTACGTGCACATTGATTTCAACGGAGATCGCATTGGCTTCCCACTTTGGTCTTTCGGTTGCCTTAGCCACACCCTTCGACCCGTCGGGGCAGATAGCGCTCGCGCCGATGATCGCGCACGCCCGAGCCTGCCTTGGCGCCGGCTGCAGCAGCGCGACGCTGTTCGGCACCACCGGGGAAGGAGCCTCGGTGGGCACCGACGAGCGGCGGATCGTCACCGAAGCCATGTTGGCGGCCGGTATACCGGCACATCAGCTCGTCGCCGGCGTGCTGGTCGATGCAATCGAAGATGCCGCCGATCAGGCTCGGCACGCTTTGCAGCGCGGCGTTCGCAACATTCTGCTCGCTCCGCCGAGCTACTTCAAGAATGTCGGCGAGAACGGGCTGTTCGGATGGTTTTCCGCCGTCTTCGCCGCACTCGGCCCGCTGGCGCGTGATGTGCTCCTCTATAACATCCCCTCTGTCACCATGGTGCCGCTCCCGCTTGGGCTGATCGGCCGGTTGCGCGCCGCCTTTCCCGCTGTGGTGGCCGGGGTGAAGGATTCCGGCGGGGACTGGAGCTACAGTGAGGCGCTGCTTGAAGCGCATGGCGATCTGGTGATCCTGATCGGCGACGAACGGCATCTGGCGAGAAGCGTGCGCCGCGGCGGACAGGGTGCGATTTCCGGCATGGCTAATTTTGTTACCGGCGAAATCCTCGCAATGGTCGAAGACGGCCGCGACGACCCACGCGTCGAGGACTTCGTGCTCGAATTGCTCAAATACCCGGTCACACCGGCGGTGAAGGTCATGGTCGCGCGCACGACCGGCGACGAGCGCTGGCTGGCGGTCCGCCCGCCCCTGGAGGCGATCGGCCCACAAGGACGGCGGCAGCTTGCCGCGGCCTACGACAGGCTGTTTGCGACAGAGGCGGCCTGACCGACAAGGCCGGGCTGGCCGACAAGGAAGCGAGCTGAAGTGGAAGACGGCAGCGAACCGATCACTCTCCGGGAGAAAGCCTATGCCAGCTTCACGCGGCATTTGCTGGCCCGTGATCTGCGGCCGGGGCAGTTCGTGTCACAGCGCGAACTGGTCGCTTTCACCGGGCTGCCGCTGGGCGCTATTCGCGAGATCGTCCCGCGTCTCGAGGCCGAGGGATTGCTGACCACCATCCCGCAGCGCGGCATGCAAATCGCGCACATCGACATCAATCTGATCCGCGAGGCCTTTCAGTTTCGGCTATTCATGGAACGCGAGGCGGTGGCGCTATTCACGGCCAGCGCTTCAGATGCCGAACTTGCCCGCATGCGGCGCGAACACGAGGAGATGCTGGCTCAAGCTCTGGGGCAGGCGCCGACGCCGGAAATGGAAGCCAAGGCCCAGACCATCGACTGGGCCATGCACGATACCTTTATCAATGCGCTGGGCAACGAGATCATCGCCAAGGCCTATCTGGTCAACTCGGTGAAAATCCGGCTGATCCACCAGGAGCGTTTCCGCATCGACGGTCGCGTGGTGCCGGTGATGCGCGAACATTTGGCGGTCATCGAAGCCATGGAGAGCCGCAATTCGCAAAAGGCGGTTGAAGCGATCAGTCTGCATATCGACAATGCGCGCCGGCTGGCGCTCCAGATCTGAGGAAATATAGCCGCGCCGCGGTTCGCGGCGCATCCACAACGACAGCAACCGGGAGGAAGAAATGTCGTCCAATCTGTTCAACCCAACCAGGAGGCAACTCCTTGCCGGAACCGCGGCGCTCACCGCCGCCGGCCTTGTGGGGCTCCGCCCTAGCTTTGCCGCAGGCGTCGACTGGAAACGCTTTGCCGGGACGACGCTTGACGTCAATCTGGTGAAAAGCCCGCGCAGCGACACCATCCTGAAATATCTCGCCGAGTTCGAGGAACTGACCGGCATCAAGGTCAATGCCGAGGCCACGCCCGAGCAGCAGCAGCGCCAGAAGACGGTGATCGAATTGAGCTCGGGCAAGCCCAGCTTCGACGTCGTGCATCTGAGCTACCACGTGCAAAAGCGCCAGTTCGAGAAAGGTGGCTGGCTGGCTGACATCGCCGGCTACCTCGCCGACCCGTCGCTCACCGACCCGGGGTTGGTCGAAAGCGACTTCGCCGAGGCCGGCATGCTGTTTGCCAAGGACGGCCAGGGCGTGCTGCGCTCGCTACCCTTCTCGGTGGACTACTGGATACTCTATTGGAACAAGGAGCTGTTCGAGGCCAAGGGCCTCAAATACCCCGAGACCTTCGAGCAACTGGTGGCCGCCGCCGAAGCGCTGACCGACCCGTCGACCAATACATACGGCTTCGTCGCCCGCGGGCTCAAGAACGCAAATACGCCGGTGTGGACATCGCTGATGCTCGGCTACGACATGACGCCGCTCGACGACAAGGGCAAGCTGCGCACCGAGGCTCCCGAGGCGATCGAGGCTGCCGCGCTCTATCAAAGATTGATGACCAAGTCCGCCCCTCCGGGCGTCACCGGGTTCAATTGGGCCGAAGCACAGTCTGCCTTCCTGCAAGGCAAGATCGGCATGTGGCTCGACGGCGTGGGTTTTGCCCCGCCGATGGAAAACCCGGAAAAATCGAGGGTGGTCGGCAAGGTCGGCTACGGCGTCATGCCCAAGGGTCCCAAGGCGCATGCCTCGGGCACCTTTGGCGACGGGATTGGCGTTACCGCCGCCAGCGAGAAGAAGGAGGCCGCCTATCTGTTCTGCCAGTGGGCGGTATCGCCAGCCATGGGCGCGAGGCTGTTGCAGGCCGGCGCCGGCGTTCCGTTCCGCAAATCCGTGCTGGAGGATCCCAAGGTGCGCGAAGGCGTCACTATGCCGGCAAGCTGGCTTGATGCCGTGATCGGCTCAGGCAATATCAGCCGGCTGGCGCTGCCGGTCATCATTCCCGTCACCGAATTCCGCGACATCTATGGCGTGGCGCTGACCAACATGATTGCCGGCGCCGATCCCGCCGCCGAGCTGAAGAAGGCCACCGAGCAGTTCCAGCCGGTTCTCGACAGGAGCGAGCAGGGCTGATGTCGGCCACCACCCCAGAACAGACCGGGGTGACGATGCCGGTTATCGACGGGAGCCAGACGATCCGGCTGGCTCCCAACTACTGGCCTTTCGTTGTCCCCGCACTCGTCGTCGTTGGCGCCGTCATCGTTTTTCCTTGGGCTTTCACGCTGTGGATGAGCGTCAACCGCTGGACGCTCGGCCAGTCGCGGAGCTTTGCCGGGATGGAAAACTACCTCCGCCTGGCAAGCGACCCACGTTTCTGGGAATCCCTTGTTCATACGTTGACCTACACCTTCCTCTCGGTTGCAGCGCCGATGCTCCTGGGCACCCTGGCCGCCCTGATCTTCGACGCCAGGTTTCCGCTGCGCGGTCTGCTGCGCGGCGTCTTCGTCATGCCGATGATGGCGACGCCCGTTGCTGTGGCACTGGTTTGGACCATGATGTTCCATCCTCAGCTCGGCGTACTCAACTACTTGCTGTCGCTGGTCGGCATCCCGGCTCAGGAATGGATATTCAATGCCAACACGGTCATCCCGTCGCTGGTTGCGGTCGAGACCTGGCAGTGGACGCCGCTGGTCATGCTGATTGTGCTGGGTGGGCTGGCTTCGGTGCCGCGCGAGCCCTTCGAAAGCGCCGAGATCGACGGCGCCAATGCCTGGCAGCAATTCCGCTATCTCACTTTGCCGATGATCGCACCGTTCCTGATGATCGCGGTCATCATCCGCACCATCGATGCGCTGAAGAGCTTCGACATCATCTACGCGATGACCCAGGGCGGGCCGGGCACGGCCTCGGAAACCATCAACATCTATCTCTACAACACCGCCTTCTCCTACTACGATATCGGTTACGGTTCGGCCATGGCCGTGGTGTTCTTCATTGTCATCGTGGCCCTGTCTTTTGTCCTGCTGATGCTGCGCCAACGCTCGCAGTGGATCGATACGGAGGGCAAATAGATGAGTTCACGGCTGCTCAACCAGATCGGTCTGTTTTTCGCTGCCCTGGTTTTCGTCTCGCCGGCGATCCTGTTCTTCCTCTGGATGATCTCGCTGTCGCTGAAGTTCGAAATCGACAACGGTGCCTATCCGCCGATCCTGATCCCCGAACGTTTCGCCTGGTCGAACTATGTAAAGGTGTTCGAGGAGAACAATTTCCTGCTCTATCTCTGGAATTCGGTTCTGGTGACCGGCACGGCGACCTTGCTGGCGCTGCTGATCGGCGTACCGGCCGGCTATGGCATCGCGCGGCTCAAGGCCGAGCGATCCGCCGTCGTCATCATGATCGCCCGCATGACGCCTGGGCTATCCTATCTCATCCCGCTGTTTCTGCTGTTCCAATGGATCGGGATTCTCGGCACGCTCTGGCCGCAGATCATCATCCACCTGGTGGTGACGGTGCCGATCGTGGTCTGGGTGATGATCGGCTATTTCGAGACCACGCCGATGGAACTGGAAGAGGCAGCCAATATCGACGGCGCCAGCTCCTGGCAGGTTTTCCGGCTGGTTGCCCTGCCCATCGCCAAGCCGGGCATCGTCGTCGCCTTCATCCTGTCCGTGATCTTCTCGTGGAACAATTTCGTCTTCGGCGTGGTGCTCGCCAGCCGGGAGACGCGCACATTGCCGGTCGCCGTCTACAACATGCTGTCCTACGAGCAGGTCAGCTGGGGGCCGCTCGCCGCGGCGGCGCTGGTGGTGACGCTGCCGGTGCTGATCCTGACCATGTTCGCGCAAAGGCAGATCGTCGCGGGGTTGACCGCCGGCGCCGTCAAGGGCGGCTGAGGCGCGTCCGGACATCACTTTTTTTCCAGGAAAGATCCAATGGCATCGGTAACGATCAACAACGTGCAGAAGGCCTTCGGGGCCACCAAGATTATTCACGACGTCAGTGTCGATATCGCCGACGGCGAGTTCGTCATCCTGGTCGGCCCGTCGGGATGCGGAAAGTCGACGCTGCTGCGCATGATTGCCGGACTTGAAACGATCTCGGGCGGGAGGATCGCAATCGGCGAGCGCATGGTCAACAATCTGCGGGCGCGAGACCGGAACATCGCGATGGTGTTCCAGAACTATGCGCTCTATCCGCATATGACTGTGGCCGACAATATGGGCTTTGCCCTGAAGATCAAGAAAGCCGACCCGGCCGACACCGCTGGCCGGGTCCGGAAGGCAGCCGGCATTCTTGGCCTGGAAAAGCTGCTTGACCGCTATCCGCGCCAGCTTTCCGGCGGCCAACGCCAGCGCGTCGCCATGGGCCGCGCGATCGTACGCGACCCGCAGGTTTTTCTGTTCGACGAGCCGCTCTCCAACCTCGACGCCAAGTTGCGCGTCCAGATGCGCGGCGAGATCAAGGCCCTGCACCAGCGGCTGGGTACCACGACGATCTATGTCACGCACGACCAGATCGAGGCCATGACCATGGCCGACAAGATCGTCGTGCTGCATGACGGCCTGGTCGAGCAGATCGGCGCGCCGCTTGACCTCTACGACCATCCCGCCAATCTCTTCGTTGCCGGTTTCATCGGCTCGCCCGCGATGAACTTCATCGCCGGCCGCATCGAGGAGGGCGTGTTCCGCAGCGCCGGCGGGTTGATCCTGCCGTTGCCGGAAGGCACCCAGCCGGCGGATGCCGCAGGACGTGAACTCGTCTACGGCATTCGCCCGGAACATATCCGGGCAACCGGGCAGGGCATGCCGGGCACGGTCACTCTTCTCGAGGCGACTGGCTCCGAAATCTTCGCCAGGGTCGACTGCTCCGGTGAAGAAATCTCCTGCCTCTTCCGAGAGCGGCTTGCGCTCAAGCAAGGCGAAGGGGTGCGGATCGAGATCGACCGCGCATGTGCGCATCTGTTCGACGCAGCAACCGGTCGGCGCATCTGACCCTATGGTCTGGTGAATGCGTGGTCGGCCTCAGGTCGGCAACGCGAATTCAACGGCAAGTTCGATGGCGCGGCCTTCGCGGGCCGATCTCTGGGCGGCGAGACCCATGACGACGGCCCACCAGCCGTCTTGCAAGGTCACTTCCACTTTGCCTTGTCCGCGCACCGCAGCGGTGAAGCGGACATGCTCGAAATAGGTCGAACCGTTATGGTCGCCTGCCTCGAGCAGCCGGGGGTCGACGGGAATCTCCAGCAGGCGTGGTCCAGGCGGATTGCGCGGGCTGACGATCAACTGGGGCACTGGCGCAGGGCCAAGGTGGGTCGGCCAGAAGCGACCGGGACCCGGCACCAGACATTCGATCTTTCCGTCGCCGCCGACAGCGCAGAGTTCCTCCTGGTAGCGGCTGCCCTCGGCGAACATGCAGAGTTCCAGCATGGCGCGCGCACCGCTCGCGAAATCAACCAGCACATAGCCATGGTCAAGGATATCCGGCCTCTCACCGCCGTAGCGTTCGTCGAGATGGTTTACGGCCTGTCCAGCGCTCGCCATCACGCGGACGGGGTCGGATCCGAGGATCAGCCGCATCAGGTCGAAGAAGTGGCAGCACTTCTCGACGAATGTGCCGCCGGTGTTGCGGTTGAAGCGGTTCCAGTCGCCGACCTTGGCCAGAAACGGGAAGCGGTGCTCGCGGACCGTCAGCATGCGGATGCCGCCGGTGGCGTGGCGGGCCTGCTCGACGAATGCGGCGACGGGCGGCATATAGCGGTATTCCATGGCCACCCAGACGAGCGGAAGCCGAGCTTTCAGCGCCGCGATCCGCCCCTCGCCACCGGCGTCGGTGAAGAGCGGCTTTTCCACCAGCACCGGCAGTGGTCGAAGTGCGGCGATCTGCTCCATCTGACCGAGGTGCTGGTGGTTGGGGCTGGCAATCAAGACGCAGTCTACCTCGTCCATGGCCAGCAGTTCGGCGATCGATGCCGCCGATCGCGCGCCCGACGCCGTCGCCAGCGACGCCGCCAACATGCCGGGGTCCGGCTCGAAGATCGCGGCCACATGCGCGTCGGGCAACAGAGCGATGTTGCGGATGTGCTCGCGGCCCATCATGCCGCAGCCGATGATGCCGTAGCCGATCGATGATCTGGTCACGCTGCGACTTCCTCCGGCCTATCTGAAACGCGTGACGTAGCGCGCCGCGCCCGGATCGAACCAGCTGCGGGAATATTCCGCGCTGGCGCCGTCGCCAGCCCAGGCGATACGTTCAATGAAACCCACGACCGTCCCCGGCGGTGGCCTGAACTCGAGCGGGACCCAGTCCGGCGCGGGTGCGACGGCAACATGGTCTTCGGCCCGAACGATCGTAAAGCCGAGCGCGAGCCGGTAGTGGAGATAGAGGGATTCCGACAGGTCCTCGCGCTTGAGCCGCTCGGCGCGGCTGACGTCGAGCCAGATCTCCTCGACCGCGGCCGGCTCGCCGTCGAGCCGCCGCAGCCGGCGTATACGGTGGGCTTCGCCGGCGCTGCCGAATTGCGGCAGGTCGGCGGGCTTGGGCAGCCGCTCGACGGACAGCACGTCGGCGCTCGGCAGGCCGCCACCGCCGATGCGCTCCAGGCGAAAGAAGGCATAGATCCCGAGCAAGTCGCCGCGCGCTCGCACATAGTTACCCGAGCCCTGGATGCGATCGAGAAGGCCCTTTTCGGTCAAATCTGCCAGCGCGCGCCTGAGCGTGCCGACGGCAATCCCGAGGCTCGCGGCCATCTCGCGCTCGGGCGGCAGCCGCGCCCCGTCGGGCAGCCGTCCGGCCGCGATTTCGCGGATCAGCATTTCGCTGGTCTGCAAGTGCACAGGCAAGGGCCCGCGCATCTGGCTGGATCGGTGGCCTGGGTCCGCCCTTGTCAAATGCATCGGTGTTCCAATCGCATCTCGGTTTCGGGTTTGGCTCCAAAATTGATACAGTATTGATCTACACAGAAACGAATGCTACGCAAGCCCTATTCGCAGCTCCGGACGTCATTGAGTGGCCCGGACGTCTTTTCTGAAGAGTGGCAATGAGCATCGTCCCAATCACCTCGCCGGATCTCGATGCTGCCGAAGTCTCGTGGTTCGCCGCACTCTGCTCGGACGACTATCGATATCTCGGCGTGCCGGACGGCGCACTGCGCTCGGGCTGGGCGCATTGCTCCGAGATCGTGAAGACGTCCGAGGCACTCGGTTTCCGCAACATCTTGTGTCCGTCGTCCTATCAGGTCGGCCAGGACACGCTGAGCTTCGTTGCCGGCTGCGCGCCGATCACGTCGAAGATCAATCTGCTTGCCGCTGTGCGCTGCGGCGAGATGCAGCCGATCATGCTGGCGCGCACGATTGCGACGCTGGACCACATGCTGGAAGGCCGGCTGACGGTGAACGTCATTTCGTCGGACTTTCCGGGCGAGACAGCCGACAGCGCCTACCGCTATCAGCGTTCCCGCGAGGTGGTGCAGATCCTGCGCCAGGCCTGGACCAGGGACAGCATCGATTTCGAGGGCGAGGTCTATCGCTACAAAGGGCTCTCGACGGCGCCGGCGAAGCCCTATCAGCAGAATGGCGGCCCGCTGCTCTATTTCGGCGGTTATTCGCCCGACGCGCTCGAGCTTTGCGCCGAACAGTGCGACGTCTACCTGATGTGGCCGGAAACCAAGGAGGAGCTTGCCGGCCGCATGAGAGCAGTCCACGAGCGCGCCGAGCGTCATGGGCGGACGCTCGACTACGGCCTGCGCGTCCACATGATCGTGCGCGATACCGAGGCAGAGGCAAAGGAATATGCCCGGGAGCTGGTTTCGAGGCTGGACGACGAGCAGGGCAGGGCGATCCGCGAGCGCGCGCTCGACGCCCGATCGCTCGGCGTATCGCACCAGGCCAGGAACCGCCAGATCGCCGATGCCGAAGGCTATGTCGAGCCGCATCTGTGGACGGGGGTCGGGCGGGCGCGCTCTGGCTGCGGCGCGGCGCTGGTGGGCTCGACCGATCAGGTTCTGTCGGAAATCGAGGCGTATATGAAGATGGGGATCCGCGCCTTCATTTTTTCCGGCTACCCCCATCTCGACGAGGCGCGTCATTTCGGCACCAAGGTCCTGCCCCAGCTCAAGACATGCTCGCTCCCGCACGCCTATGGCCGGGTGCCCGAACGGATCCCGGCGACACCACTGGGAACGGGGGAGCGCCGCTGATGGAGCATGTCGTGTGCGATCCAGGCCTTTTGCGCAATGCCTTCGGGCGTTTCGCCACCGGCGTCACGGTCGTCACCACCGGCACGGCCGACGGCCCGGTCGCAATCACCGCCAACAGCTTCTCATCCGTGTCGCTCGACCCGCCGCTGGTGCTCTGGTCTATCGGCCGCCACTCGCGCCGGTTCGAAGCCTTCGCCAATTCCGCGCACTACGCCATTCACGTGCTGGCGGAAGATCAAATCGATCTGTGCTGGCGTTTTTCGAAGTCGGGGACGGACTTTGCCGATCTTGACCTGTCATGGAGCGAGCACGGCGTGCCATTGCTGCCGCGCGCGCTGGCGCGGTTCGAATGCAGCGTCGCCGACCGCTTTCCGGCTGGCGACCATATGATCCTGCTTGGACGTGTCCTTGAACTGGAGACGCAAGAGGGGTTGCCGTTGCTCTTTGCTGGCGGCAAGTCGCGCGCTCAAGAGGCCAGCTGATGATCGCCGGCGCCGCTCCGGGCTGGTGCCGTCGACTGGCGCACCACGAGATTGCAGGCAAGTTCGACGCGACGCGGCGGCGACCCCGAATGGGCCATGTCGTCGAGCAGCAGGCTAAGCGCCGCCGATCCGATCTCGCGCATGGGAATGTGCATCGCCGTCAGCGGCGGGTTGCAGAAGGCAGCGAGCGGCAAGTCGTCCATGCCGACCACGGACACATCGCCAGGCACCGAATATCCGGCCTCCTGGACGCCGGCGATGGCACCAAACGCCAGGCTGTCGCCGGCCGTCAGCACGGCGGTGAAATCGAGGCCGCGGGCCGCGATGCGCTCGGTCACGGCCCTGCTCGCAAGTTCCGGCAGCCAGTCCTGCACCTCGACCACGAAGTCGTCGAAGCCGACAATGCCGGCCGTGATCAGCGCGTCGCGCCAACCTTCGTAGCGCCGCTCGATCGTGCGCCGCCCACGCCGCATCAGGAACAGGATGCGGCGGTGGCCGAGGCCGATCAGATGCTGCGCGGCAAGCATGGCGGCAGAGCGATTGCAGGGCGTCACGCTCGAATGGCGCATCGAGGGATCGTCGCCGTTGACGAGCACGATCGGCTTGGCGAAGCCGGCTGTCAGCGTCAGCACGTCATCGTCGTCCAGCGTCAGAAACAGGCAGCCGGCGACGCTGTCGTCGTGCTCGGATTCACGCAGCAGCGCGATTTCGTCCTCGGGCGCCGAAACCGGCCGGGTCACCAGTTCGACGCCCAGCAACCGGGCGCGCTCGTTGAGCCCGTCAAGGACATGGTAGGTGAACTGATTGCGGGCACTGTCCACCATTGCCACGCTGCTTGCGGCCAGGATGACCTTGCGGCCGGCAACCGAGGCGGGAATGGCATAGTTCATCGACTTCGCCGTTTCGATGATCCTGGTGCGAAGCTCGTCCCTCACCCCGCCGACACCGCTTAGCGCACGGGAGGCGGTGCTGACCGACACGCCGCAACGCGCCGCGATCTCTTCAAGTCGAATGCGGCGGCTGGGGCGGCCGCGCTTGCCTTGGATATTCATCGCTCCGTCACCTCCGGCAAATTCATCCGACTAATGCAAAAAATTTTCAGATTGCGCAAGAAAAATGCCTGTGAAACAGTTCTGATGAAGCGGGAGAAACGGAGGAGTGATGCCGCTATCGGCCGAACGCTTGAATTACGTGCTTGCCAGCCTCGTGGCCGGCATGACCGGCTTGCGTCATGACGGGCGGTTCCATGAGCCGAATCTCGACGGCACGCCGGGCGACTATGTCAGCTTCGACAGCTGGGAATGGCCGCAGGGCGTCGGGCTCTACGGGCTGGTTCGGCTGTGGGCGCAGACCGGTGACGATCGGCTGCTGCAGACGATCGAGACCTGGTACGACCGACGCATCGCTGCCGGTCTCCCGGCGATGAACGTCAACACCACCGCGCCTCTGCTGGCGCTAAGTGAATTGTGGCGGCGCCGCCGCCAGCCGCGTTTCGAGCCGGTCCTGCGCGAATGGGCCGAGCAGGTAGCCACCGTCTTGCCACGGACGCCCGAAGGCGGTTTCCAGCATGATGTTTCGGACCGGGTCAACGACGACGAATTGTGGGACGACACGCTGTTCATGGTAGCACTGTTCCTCGCATCGTATGGCCAGGCTGCCGGCCAGCGTCGCTTCGTCGAGGAAGCAGAACGGCAATTCCTGGTCCACGCCCGTTATCTCGCCGACCCGGCATCAGGGCTGTGGTTCCACGGCTGGACGTTCGCGGGACGGCACAATTTCGCCCGCGCGCTTTGGGCGAGAGGCAATGCCTGGATCACGGTCGGTATCCTCGACCTGGTGGAGTTCGCCGAAATTGCGCCTTCGGTTCGGGCCTATCTGCTCGGCGTGCTGGAGACGCAGATCAACGCCCTGCTCAAGGTGCAGGCAGGTTCGGGCGCCTGGCACACTCTGCTCGACGACCCGACGTCTTACGAGGAGATTTCTGCCACGGCCGGTTTCGGCTACGGGCTGATGAAAGCCGCGCGGCTCGGAATCGGCTCGACAGAGTGCCGTGCCGCCGGGCTCCGCGCCTTGGAAGCCGTGGTGGCGAACATCGATGACAAAGGTGTGGTGGCGAACGTGTCCTATGGCACACGCATGGGCGCCGACCTGCAGTTCTATCGCGGTATACCCATCCATCCGACGGGCTACGGGCAGGCGCTGGCCATTCTGTGCCTGACCGAAGGGGCGCGGCATCTGCAGCCGAAGGTGGAGGCGGCATGATGCGGACGCTCTATGGCGCGTCGCCGGCCGACATTGCCGGCATGGACACGGACCGGCTGAGGACCGAGTTCCTGGTCGACGGCTTGTTCCGGCCTGGCGCGATCGAATTCGTCTACACCCATGTCGACCGCATGATCGTCAGTGGCGCGGTGCCGCTGGCCAACCCGCTGACATTCGGCAACGGGGCCGAAGTCGGCACCGCGCTCTTCTTTGACGCGCGCGAGATGGGCATTGCCAATCTCGGCGGCAATGGCGCGGTCGCGGTGGACGGCAGGCGCTTTCCCGTGGCTAACCGCGACATCGTCTATGTCGGACGCGGAGCACGCGAGGTGACGCTGGAGAGCGACGATCCGGAGAGGCCGGCACGCTTCTATATGAACTCGGTGCCGGCCGGCGCCGATATTGCGCACCGTCTCATCGTCAGCAGCGAAGCCAAGCCGCTTGTGCTCGGCGAGGAGGCTCGTGCGAACAAGCGCACGCTGCGCATGTACATCCATCCCGAAGTGGCCCCGTCCTGCCTCTTGCTGATGGGGATCACCGACCTCGCGCCGGGCAGTGTGTGGAATACCATGCCGCCGCATCTGCATGAGCGGCGCATGGAAGCTTATTGCTACTTCGACCTCGCCGAGGCCGACCGTGTGGTCCATCTGATGGGCCGGCCTGACAAGACGCGCCACCTGATGGTTGCGGACGGTGACGTTGTCCTGTCGCCCGCCTGGTCTATCCATATGGGTGCCGGCACCGGCCCCTATGCTTTCGTCTGGGGCATGACCGGCGAAAACCAGGCCTACACCGATGTCGATCCAGTACCCATGAAGGATTTGCGATGAGCGAGGCCGCGCAAAGCGTTCGGACGGACTTTACGCTGCGCCGGCCGCTCGTGGCGGGGCAGCCAATCGTCTATTGGCGGCTCGGGTCTATCGCCGAGCAACGCTACGACGTGGCCGACCAGCCCATGCAAGGCGAGATGGATCCCTTCTTCTTCCTTACCAAGCACAAGAATTTCATTCCCCATGAATATCCGTGCCGCACGCAGTTCGCAGCGGAACGACGCGGCAAGCGACCACAGGTCAGCGCCGAATTCGGCGCTGAGCGCATCTGGCTGCCCTTCGCCTCGCCACGCATCGACCTGTCGGGCTTCTGGTTCCGGCCGACGGTGCTTGGAACCTGGGCCGAGACCACCATCGAGGCGGCCTCGAGTGGCGAGGTGATGGTACGGCTGCGTACATGCGGCGGCGCCATACTCTTTGCCAATGGCGAGGAAGCCGGCTGGATGGCGCCCTACGGCCGCAATCTGGAAAGTGCCGAGCACTTCAAGATCGTGCTGAGGGTCGGCCGCAACGACATTCGCATATGGTTCGACGATCTCGCCGAGCGCGACGCCCGCTACTATTTCCAGCTCGATTATCTATCCGGTCCGGCTGCTTCGGTCGCACTGCCGATCGAAGTCGAGAGCGGCGTTGCCGATGCGATGGAAGCAGCCCTCGACGACATGCATTTCGACCGTCCCGCCTATGACGGCGGCGAGGTGGCGCTCGTCACCGGCGTGGCCCTGCCGCGCGACGCGCAAGTCGAGATCGAGATCGAAGGCGATTTCATGTCGATCGAGACGCCGGTGCGCTTCGCCTTCGATCTGCCAACGGGCCAGACGCGGCTGCCGATCGCCGATACCGAGCAGCTGCCGGCCGACTTTCGCCATTTCAAGGTGACGCTGAGGGTCGCAGACCATGCCGTAACGCGTGTCTTCGGCGTCGAGATATGCCACGCGCGCCGTCAGGGCGAGGCACCGGAAACGCTTGCCGCGCGTATAGATGAGGCTCTGCGCGAGGTCGCCGGTCACGCCGAGGCCGATACGGTGCGCGCGCTGGCGCGCCTGGCGATCGGGCAGCAGGGCGCCGAGACCGACGCCATGATCTCCGGCGCGCTGCCGGCGATCGAGGATTGTCACGATTGCGCCGACTTCATCCTGGTGCCGCTGCTGTGGTGCCGCAAGGCCTATGGCGATCGGCTGGAAGTGAGCCTGCGCGCGCGCGTCGACAACGCCATCCTCGGCTATCGCTACTGGATGGACGAGCCCGGCAATGATGTGCAGTGGTACTTCTCCGAGAACCACGCGCTGCTCTTCCACACCGCCGCCTATATTGCTGGGGGCCTATTGCCTGATGCACGGTTCGTGCGGTCGGGCCGCCTTGGCCGCGAACAGTCCGCGGTGGGAGCCGCGCGGGTGCGAGCCTGGCTCGACCATTTCGAGGCATGGGAGATGGCCGAGTTCAACTCGGCGCCCTATTTTCCGATCGACCTCAAGGGCCTGTGCGCACTCTACGCGCTGGCCCCGGACAAGGACATCGCCGAACGTGCCGGCAAGGCAATCATACGCCTGCTTGAAATCGTCGCCCGCTCGGCGCATCGCGGCATCCTCACCGGGGCGCAGGGCCGCTCCTATGAGCACACGCTGCGCGCCGCGCGTTCCCTGGAATTATCCGGCATCTGCCGCATGCTTTGGGGCAGGGGCAATTACGGCATGCGCTTTCACGCGCTGCCGCAGCTGGCACTCTGCCTGCAAGATCACGATTTGAGCGTTCCGAACGGGTTGGCAGCAATTGCTTCCCTCACCGACGATACGGCGTGGGAATGGACTTTCGCGCAGGGACAAGACCGCTTCGCGCGGCTCTACCACTACAAGACGCGCGGCCATGCGATGGGCAGCGCCGCTGGCTATCGCTGGAATCAATGGGGTTATCAGGAGACCGTCATTCACGCCCGGCTGGGCAAGAATCCGGATGCGCAGATCTGGATCAACCACCCCGGCGAAGTGCTGCAGTCGGGATATGGCAGACCATCATATTGGGGTGGCTCAGGCACGTTGCCCCGGCTTCACCAATACCGCGACCTCGCCATCGTCAGCTTCTCCTGCTCGGATGAACAGCCCGACTTCACGCACGCCTGGTTCCCCGCACGTGCCTTCGATGCCGTGCGAGTGGGTGGCGATCGGGCGTTCGCGCAATCCGGCGACGCCTTCGTCATGCTGAAGACGGATGTTCCGCTCACGCAGGTAGAGGCCGGCCCGACGGCCGGCAACGAGTTGCGGGCGGCGGGACGCAGGACGACATGGATCGTTCGCCTCGGTGACAGGGATGCCAATCTGCCGGCGCTCGACGCCTGGGCGGGCGCGTTTGCCGGCCTGTCGGTGCGGTCGGGTCCCGACGGCGAGTTGATCGTCGAGGATCCGGAGTACGGCACGGTGCATTTCCTCGCCGACGCAAGGATCGTGGCCGAGGGACGTACACTCGATCCGGCCAACTGGACCGTGCGCGGTGAGGCGATGCGCATGAAGCACAGAGAGTAGGGAGGAATCGGCTGCGACGCTCAAGAGGAGAGGGCGTAGCGGCTTGAACTATCGGGGCGCCGCCCCGCTAAAGGAGGAGACGAAAGCATGAATAAGTCCCGCACTTTGCTGGCCGCGCTATCGGTCAGTCTGCTCGCATCGACCAGCGCGTTTGCCGGCGACGTGCGCATCATGTGGTATTCGGACGGTGTCGAAGGCGATGTCATTCAGGACATTCTGAACCGCTTCATGAAGGACAATCCCGACATCCACGTCACGCTCGACAACGTCGCCTACAAGGTGATCCAGGAGCAGCTGCCCATCCAGCTCGAAGCCGGCCAGGGCCCGGACATCGCCCGCGTCACGAACATCAAGGAGCTTGCCCAGCACTGGCTCGATCTCAGGCCACTGGTGGCCGATCCGAAATATTGGGAGGACAATTTCGCTGACACGCTGGACTGGATGCGCCCCGACGGCTCCAACGCCATCCCGGGTTTCATGACCCAACTCACGCTCACCGGCGGCTTCGCCAACAAGACGCTGTTCGAACAGGCCGGGGTGCCGCTGCCTGGCGACAAGGCGACCTGGGACGACTGGATCAACGCCGCCGCCGAGGTGGCGAAGAGCCAACAGCTTCCGGCTGCCTTCGCCATCGACCGTTCCGGCCACCGCATTTCGGGTCCGAATGTCTCCTTCGGAGCGAACTATATCGGCCCCGATGGCATGCCGGCCAAAGTGGACGACGGCACCAAGGCGTTCGTCGGCAAGCTCGTCGACTGGACCGCCAAGAGCCTGATGCTGAAGGATACCTGGGTGTCGGCGGCAGGCTCGACCTACCGCGCGGCCGCCGATGACTTCATCAACGCCCAGATCCCGTTCTACTATTCGGGCAGCTGGCAGGTCGCCAATCTGTCGACCAAGATCGGCGACAGTTTCGACTGGGTGGCAACCGGCTCGCCCTGCGGTACTGCAGGCTGTTCGGGCGTGAAAGGCGGCGCGGCGCTGGTCGCCATCAAATACACGAAGAATCCCAAGGACGTCGCCAAGGTCATGGATTATCTGGCCCGTGAAGACGTGGTGAAAGAGTTCAGCGAGCGCACGCTGTTTCTGCCCGCGCACAAGGGCGTCGTAGACAAGGGCGGGCTGAAATGGGTCTCGGCCGACAAGAATGTCGGTCCGGCGCTCGACAAATTCGTCAAGGCGGCGGGTGAAACCCTGCCGGCGGCCGATGCGCTGCCGCCGTGGAAGTGGGCCAATGCTTACTTCGCCGCGCTGGTGACGCGCGTCAGCCAGGTGATGGCCGGCGAGCTCAGCCTCGACGATGCCTGGGGCAGGATCGACCAGGATATCGCCGACAAGGTTGCCGAGGCGAAGTGACCGCCGCCGCGACACTGAAGGCATGGATTGGCGCCGCCCTCGCGGCGCCGGTCGTGTGGCTGGCATCGATCGTCAACGTGCCGCTGAAGTTCTGGCAGCGCGCGACGGGCACCGGCGGCATGGCCGCGTTCTTCCTGGCCCCAAACATGGCGATCTTCGGCATTTTCGTCCTGGTGCCGATGATCATCAACTTCTTCTATTCGGCCACGTCAGGAACGGCCTACTTCCTGCAGGACCGAACCTATGTCGGGCTCGAGCAATATCAGCGCCTGCTCGATTGCGGCAACTACCTGGACACTGCCACTTGCCACGAGGATCTCTTCTGGAAGGCCGTGCACAATACCGGCCTGTTCGTCGTCGTGCAGGTGGCGCTGATGACGGTCGTGTCGATGGCGACAGCGCTGATCCTCAACCGTGAGATCGTCGGGCGCAGCTTCTGGCGCGCGGTGTTCTTCTTTCCGGTGCTGCTGTCGCCCGTCGTCACCGGTCTGATCTGGCGCTGGATCCTGCAACGCCAGGGCTTGCTGAACCTGATCGTCCATGATCTGGGCGGCGAGCCGCACAACTGGCTGACCGACCGCTTCTGGGCTTTCACCGCCGCCGTCAGCGTTTCGGTCTGGGCCCATATGGGCTTTTATACGCTTATCCTGCTTGCCGGATTGCAGGCGATCCCGCGCGACCTTTACGAAGCGGCCGAGATGGACGGCACGAAGCCGGCGCGGGTGTTCTGGCGCATCACGCTGCCGCTGCTGATGCCTAACCTGCTTGTCGTCATCGTGCTGACGCTGATCCGCGCCGTGCAGATCTTCGACGAAGTCTATGTGCTGACGGGTGGAGGGCCGGGAACCTCGACCTTCTATATCACGCAGTACATCTATGAGATCGGCTTCGCCTCCCTGCTGCGCAATCCGGGGCTGGCTTCGGCGGCTTCGATCTTGATGGGATTGGTGCTGGTCGTGCTCACCTTGGTTCAGCTGCAGGTCGGACGCCGGGGTGAGCGGAAAGGAGCCCGCGAATGAGCAGCGTCATGACATTCCTGACCCGCCGGCGCGGCGGTCGCGGCTGGCACTGGACGGATATCGTGAGCTGGCTGTGGCTGCTCGGCGGCGTTGTCATCATGTTCGGTCCGGCCGTCTGGCTGGTGGGTTCGTCATTCAAGACACCGGCACAGCTCGCCGAGTTCCCGCCGACCATAATGCCTTATGTCAGCCAACAGGCGAGGGTCGAAGGCTACGATAAGCCGCTGGCCCTCTACAGGGTGAAGCTTCCGGATGGTTCGACCAAGGTGCTGGCCGAGGTGCGGCGCATCGGCATCATGGCGCAAATGGTGGACCCGCAGGCGCCGAACGATATCGTCAAGGTCAACATCGCCGACCGGCAGCCGGTGCGCGAAATCGGCTTCGCAACGGAGAACTACACCGAGCCCTTCGTCCATTTCGACTTCCTGCGCTATCTGCGCAATTCGGTCTTCGTGACGGCAATGGCGACGCTGATCACGCTGCTCACCAATTCGATGGCCGCCTTCGCCTTGTCGAAATACAAGTTCCGCGGCCGCGATCTGACGATGCTTGTGATCGTCGGTACGCTGATGGTGCCGCTGTCGGTCATCCTGGTGCCGCTCTATTCGGTGGTGGGCGCCGTCGGGCTGCTCGATTCGCTGTGGGGCGTGATCTTGCCGACCGTGGCGACGCCGACCGGCGTCTTCCTGCTGCGCCAATATATGCTGACCATCCCGGACGAGCTGCTCGATGCGGCGCGCATGGACAACGCTTCCGAATGGCAGATCTACTGGCGCATCGTATTGCCGCTTGCAGCACCGGCGCTCGCCGTGCTGGCGATCTTCTCGGTCGTCTGGCGCTGGAACGACTTTCTGTGGCCGCTGGTGGTGCTGTCGCGCAAGGAACTCTACACACTCCAGGTCGGCCTCAACACCTATGCCGGCCAGCTAAACGTGCAGTGGCACTACATCCTGGCGATGACCGTGGTGACGATGATCCCCGTCGTCCTCGTCTTCGTCTTCCTGCAGCGGTACATCACTTCCGGCATTGCCGGCACCGGACTGAAGTGAGGATGTCATGGGACGGATAACGCTGACCAACATCGATCGCGCTTACGGCAAGATGAAGATCTTGCACGGCATCAACCTCGACGTCGGGGACGGCGAGATGCTAGTCCTCGTCGGCCCGTCGGGTTGCGGCAAGTCCACGCTGCTGCGGCTGATTGCCGGGCTCGATCGGCCGACCGACGGCAAGATCGAGATCGACGGGGTCGACGTCACCAACGTTTCGGCCGCGCAGCGCGGTCTGGCGATGGTGTTCCAGTCTTACGCGCTCTACCCGCACATGAGCGTGCGCCAGAACCTCGCCTTCGGGCTCGAAAACATCCGTATGCCGAAAGCCGAGATCGACGCGCGGATCACGGAAGCGACGCGCATGCTGGAAATTGCCTCCTATCTAGACCGCCGGCCCGGTCAATTGTCGGGCGGCCAGAAGCAGCGCGTGGCGATCGGCCGTGCGGTGGTGCGCAATCCGACCGCCTTTCTACTCGACGAACCGCTGTCCAACCTCGATGCCGAACTGCGCATCACCATGCGCGCTGAACTGGCGGGCCTGCACCGGCGGCTGGCAACCACGATGATCTACGTCACCCATGACCAGATCGAGGCGATGACGCTGGCGGACCGCATCGTGGTCATGCGCTCGGGGCGGATCGAACAGGTCGGCCGGCCGCTCGATCTCTACAACGCGCCGGCCAACCTGTTCGTCGCCGGCTTCATCGGCGCGCCGCGGATGAACCTGCTGCCGGTGAAGGTGCGTTCGGCAAGCGGCGCCGAGGTGCGTGTCGAAGGTCCGGGCGGGCTGTCGGCCTCGGTCGCCGCCGACGGGGTCGCGCTGAAACCGGGAGACGACGCGACGCTTGGCATCCGACCACACGACATCCAACTTTCGGATGGCAGCAAGGGATCGGTGGAAGCGCGGATAACGCTGGCCGAGGCGCTGGGACCGGAAACCGTTGTCCACGCCACCATTGCCGGCGACAGCAAACTTATCGCCGTTCTCAAGCAGCAGGGCGTTGAATCGCAAGGGCCGCCGATCCACCTCGCTCTGCCGCCGGAGCGCATGCATCTCTTCGATGCCGCCGGGCTGCGTGTCGCACCGCGTTAGCCGGAGGCAAGATAGCGGGTTGTTTCATGAACTGTCGCAAATGCTGCACAGCGAACGCGTGTTGCGCGCTTGTCAAAATACAAAATAGGTGAACGTTAAGACAACCAAACTCTTCAAGAGGGCGCTCTCTGCGATCATTGCTGCCACGGGATGTCCGGAATTTACTTCAAAGTGGATTTTCTCGTGGACGGTCTTCGGCAATACGGAGATCCGCGCCGCCACGTTCGCGCGCCTGAATCCGGCCGACTGACAATACGACCTGTGCTGAGGTTCAGTACGAACTACCGATCAGGGCAAATGGGATGTTCGTCCGCATGATAGCGGCGAGGCCGTGAAATCCGCGATCGTTCTTCAGTTCTGCCTTGTTGCAGAGCCGCAGCTCGACGGAGACGTTCTCGTGAGACTCTATTGCGCACCGTGGGTTTGCAGCCTTGCCGAACGGCTCGCTCTTCGGCAGGCGGAGATCTCCTTCGATAGTGAGCGCGTCGACTTGGGGTCGAGGCAATCATGAGCCAACCCCGCAAGATCGCGATCGCCCTCGTTGCCCTTATGGTGCTGCCAATGGCAGCTATTTGGAGCTGGCAGTGGTTTACAAGGGGCCGGTTCGAGGAAACGACCGATACGCCTATCTCCGCGGAGACATTACCAGCATCGCTCCGAAGCTCGCCGGTTACGTCGTCGAAGTCGACATAGACGATAATGCCAGTGTGTCAAAGGGTGCTGTCCTGTTTCGCATCGACGACAGCGACTACAAGGCCAAGGCGGAGCAGGCGAAAGCCAACGTCGCCGCCCGACAGGCGGAAATCGCCAACATCAAGGCGACCCGTGAACTGCAGGACGCATTGATCGCGCAGGCCGAGGCGCAGAAGCAATCTGCCGCAGCCGACCTGCAATTCGCCCGCGCCAACTTAAGCCGCTACGTCACGCTGCAGAAGAACGGAACCGCAAGCGATCAGAAGCTGCAGGATGCGCAGGCCGGCCATGACAAGGCAAGGGCATCGCTGGACGGCGCAGAGGCCAATCTGTCGGCTCAGAAGTTGAAGCTCGGCGTCCTGGATGCACAATTGTCCGGCGCGCAGGCAGCCCTGTCGCAGGCACAGGCAGCGCTCGACCTGGCAATGCTAGACCTGGCCAACACCGTCGTGAGGGCCCCGGTCGACGGCATCGTCGGCAATCGCCAGATCCGGGTCGGCCGCTATGTTACTCCAGGGACGGCAGCCCTGGACATCGTTCCGGTTAACGATGTCTGGATCGTCGCCAACTTCAAGGAAACACAGCTGAAGCAGGTTGAGATCGGCCAACGGGTCCGCGCCATGGTCGACCAATATCCAGATCTTGAAATCGACGGTGTTGTCGACAGTTTCGCTCCTGGCAGCGGCGCAGCCTTCAGCCTGCTGCCGCCGGACAATGCCACCGGAAATTTCATTCGCGTCGTCCAACGCGTGCCGGTCAAGATCAGGATGACGCGCAATCCGTTGCCCGGCCGCCTGGTTCCGGGACTCTCGGCTCGCGTTGCCATCACCGTCGGCGCCGGGGATGCTCCGGCCGTAGCGCAGGAAATGCAGACAGGCGGGACCGCGAACGGGCGCTCAGCGCAATGATGCACCTCGCCGAAACGGCGGCTGTGCAGCGCCATCCCGGCACCCTGCGCGCTTCCTTGATAGCAATCGGCGTCGTGCTGGCCGCCTTCATGGACGCGGTCGCATCCACCGCACTGTCCATCGGCCGGATCGACATGCTTGGCGACACCTACGCAACGTCGGACGAGCTGGCGATGGTCGACGTGGTTTTCATCGCGGCGAAGCTGACGGCGTTCCTTGTCGCTCCGCTTCTTGTAACGGCAGCCAGGCCGACCGCCTGCCTCCGCGCGGGGGTTGTCGCCCTTCTGCTGGCATCCGCGGCCTTGACGTTGTCGGTGGACCTCACCTGGATTTGCATCTGCCGCATTGTCCAGGGGCTGGCCGGCGGCACAATTCTCGTCGCCGGCCAGACGCTGCTGTTCTTTCGCTTCCCGCATCGGCATCAGCCGGTCGTTCAGGCAGTTTTTGCCGTAGGCGCCGTCATGGCTCCGACGACCGTCACGCCGGCCCTGCAGGGCTGGCTTGTCGACCATCTTACCTGGGAGTGGATATTCCTGAGCATCATTCCGCTCGGCATCGTCTCCCTTGTCCTGTTGGCGGCGGACGGCGATCGGACCTTTTGGCGGAAAACCAGGTTTCCTGCCGTCGAGATATTGTTGCTCGGCATCAGCGCCGCGCTTTTGACCTACGTCTTGCTGCAAGGCAGCAGGTTCAACTGGTTCGACGACACCGACATCACCTTCCTTGCCGCAACTGGTATGACGGCCGCCGGCCTTCTGGCCGTCTGGGAGACCCGCCTTCGTTCAGAAGGCTCACTGCTGGCCATCTCGCCCCTTGGCAATCCGGACTTTCGCTTTGGCCTTCTCGTCAGCTTCGTCGCCGGCTCTGCCCTTTCAGGCAGCGCCTATCTCATTCCGGCTTTTGCCCTCAACGTGCTCGATTTTACCGCCACGGGCGCAGGAGTGCTTCTGCTGCCTAGCGGAGCCATGCTCGCGCTTGGACTTCTGTTGTCCGGCTTCGTCATCCAAAAGACCGGGATGCGCCCGATCACGCTTGCTCCGTTTGGCATTCTGCTCTTCGCAGGCGCCATGTGGCTGCTGTCCGCTTCGACGAGCGGTAGCGGATCACCGGACCTGACCCTTGCTCTGCTGCTGCGGGGATTCGGCCTCGGCCTTCTGTTCGTGGCACTGACGCTGATTACACTGCAGGGCCTTGCCCCTGATGCGCTGCCGTTCGGCATCGGGCTGTTCAACTTCGGCAGGCAGGCGGGCGGTCTGACCGGCACAGCCCTCTTGCAAACGTATATTGATCACCAGAATGTCCACAACCGGACGATACTGACGTCCCACCTCGTCAATGGCGATCCAGCCGTGGACCAGCGCTTGAGAGCCACTGCGAACGTTCTGGCGAATAGTATCGACAGCGCCGCGGCGACCAAGGCCGCGCTGCCGCTGCTGCAGCGCGCGCTTGAGAAGCAGGTCGCCACTATCTCGTTCGACGAAGCTTTCTTCGCGCTCGTCCTGCTGTTCGCGGTCGCTGCGCCCTGTCTCATTGTCGCCAAACAATTGCTCGGCCGCCAAGCCGCTCCGCAGAACTAAAACCGCGTCCAGGCCCTATACTTTGGAACAGATGTTTTGGTCGGGCGAGGCTTCCAGATTATCTCATGAGCCGTGTTAACCGGACGAGACAGGGATGACGAATGCAGAGGTTTTTCCGGTTTCACTCTGCAGCCGACGAAGAGGCAGCCGAGCGTCTTACCTGTCCGGCTCGTATTTCCCAGTGGTGGGTGTTGACGCGTCGATCCGCGTCGCTTCTTGCCCGAGGCGATCGTTAGGCGCGCCGTAGCGGCCGGGCCGCCGCAGCGGCGATATCTCCGCGCAATGCATGGATTTCCATGAGATGCAGCCGGGGCATCGCGGGACTAGATTTAGGCGGTGAGTTCGCCTGTCCAGATATTGAAAACAAGTGCTATATAAAGCGCTGACCGTCCCCAGGCTTTCTTTGTCCGACAGGAGAAGCCAATGACAGCAGCGTCCGACTCACTTGGCGAAATCGACCCCGAAGCAACGCTCGCGCTGCAAATCATCGAGAGTATGCCCGGCCACGCGTGGGCAGCCGATGCCGCCGGACGATTCACCTTTGTGAGCCCAAACACCGTGGCGTTCCTCGGCAACACGCATGAGGATCTCAACACCTCCGAAGACGACGTTGAGTTCGGCTGGCGTCGAGCCGTCCATCCCGACGATTATGATCGTGTCGCCGCCAGATGGCGGCATTGCCTCGAAACCGGCGATCACTATGACACCGAGCATCGTCTGCGGCGCGCCGATGGCGTCTATCGCTGGTTTCGAAGCTCAGGACGACCTTTTCGCGATAGTCAGGGCCGCATCATTCAATGGTACGGCACGACAATAGACATTGAGGACCAGAAGCGGGCGGAGTCAGCATTGCGCGACCGCGAGCGGGAGCTCTCGCAGCTCGTGGACATGGTACCGAGTCACATCTGGCGGCTCGATCCGGACGGCGAGCCGATTTTCTTCAATAAGCGCATGGTCGATTTTCTCGGCCTGGACATAACGGATATGGACAGACCGGGCATGAGCCGGCTGGCGGCGATGATACAGGCCGGCGTCCATCCGGACGATGCAGCAGCATTCGGCGATGCACTCCGTGGTTGCTTCGCTACCGGTGCGAGCTTCGCCATGCGCTATCGCCTGCGCCGTGCCGATGGCGTCTATCGCTGGATGTCGAGCCGGGCGGAGCCGATGCGCGATGACGCCGGCCGCATCGTCCAGTGGTACGGCCTCTGTCACGACATAGACGATCAGATGCACGCCGAAGAGGCGTTGCGGCGAAGCGAGCGACAATTGCAGCACATGATCGACGCCGTGCCGGTCCGCATCTGGAGCGTGATGCCGACCGGCGGGCCGGTCTACTTCAACAAGCGATACCAGGACCATTTCCGCTCCGTTATCGCGAACTTTGATGCTCTCGGCGAGCCGGGCATCGAAACGCTGCTGCACGAGGTTATTCATTCCGAAGATGCTCCCGAGGTGCAGCGCACGTTATCGAATTGTTTCGAAACTGGCGGCGGCTCCGCGATGCGGTTTCGCTGGCGCGAAAAAGACGGCACCTATCGCTGGGCTGAGTGCAGGGTGGAGCCGCGGCGCGATGACAACGGAACGGTCGTGCAATGGTACGGGGTTTCTCTCGACATCGACGATGAGGTGCGCGCGCAGGCGGCGTTGCGCAAAAGTGAGCGGCGCCTTCAGCAGCTTATCGACACCGTGCCCGCTTTGATCTGGAGTACGACACGGGAGGGAAGGCCATCCTACGTCAACAAGCGGTTCACCGACGTAACCGGGGCCACGCTCGGTGACATCACCGCCCCGGACGGCTCGCCGTCCCTGAGCGTGATCCATCCAGACGATATCGACACCGCACGGCAGGCGATCCGCCATTCATTCGCAACGGGCGTGCCTTACGTTCAGAGATATCGCCAACGGAGGGCCGACGGCGGCTATCGCTGGACCGAGACTCGCGCCGAGCCGCTGCGCGACGAAGATGGCAGCATCCTCCAGTGGTACGGCGTGAGCGTCGACATCCATGATCTGGTGACCACGCAGGCCGCATTGCACGACCGCGAACGAGAGCTCTCGCAGCTCGTCAACATGGTTCCGAGCTACCTCTGGCGGCTGTCTTCGAACGGCGAGCCGACCTTTTTCAACAGGCGCCTGATAGATTTTCTCGGCCTGGACATAGCGGACGCGGAAAAGCCGGACACGAGCCGGCTGGCGGCCTTCATTGCCAACGTCGTCCATCCCGACGATGCCGCCAGCCTGAGGGAAGCACTCAACAGCTGCTTCGCCACCGGCGAGCGCTTCTTCATGAAGTATCGCCTGCGGCGTGCCGACGGCGTTTATCGCTGGATGGAGGGCCGCGCGGAGCCGCTGCGGGACCAAGGTGGACGCATCGTCCAATGGTACGGCCTTACGCACGACATCGACGACCAGCTGCGCGTCGAAGAGGCGCTGCGCGAGAGAGAACGTGCGCTCTGGCAGTTCGTTGAAACGCTGCCGGCAATGATCGATTGCGCCGCTCCGGATGGCGAACCGATATATCGCAGCCAGCAGCTCCGCGAATTCCTCGGATACAATCTTGAGGAATTGGACGAAGCGGGAAAGTCCCGGCTGGCTGGCACACTCGACGCCGGTGTTCATCCCGACGACCTGACAGGTGTCAAAGAGAGATATGCCCATTGTTTGTCCACCGGCGAGCCGTATGCGCGACGGCACCGTCTGCGGCGCTTCGATGGTGAATATCGCTGGGTCGAGACGCGCGCCGCGCCGATGCGCAACGCTGAAGGTGCCATCGTGCAGTGGAACGTTATCTGCCTCGACATCGAAAATGAGGTGCGAACACAAGAGGAGCTTCGACTGGCACAAGAGAGACTTGCGCGTGCGAGCCAGGCGGCGAGCCTTGCCGAACTCTCCGCATCCATCGCTCATGAGGTGAACCAGCCGTTGGCCGCCATCGTCGCCAACTCCAACGCATGCCACCGTTGGCTGTCCGCCGTGCCCCCGAACGTCGAGCGCGCGAAAATCACGGCCGAGCGCATCATCCGCGATGCCAACTCGGCGGCGGATGTCGTCAGCCGCATCCGTGCCTTGTTCAGACCTTCGCTTGAAATGAGAACCAGCACGCCGATCCCCAGCGTTATTGCCGAAGCGCGTGACCTCATGGCCGAGGAAGCCATACGGCGTCGCGTTCGCATGGACATCGATGTCGAAAGCAATCTTCCGCTCGTCGCCTTCGATCGCGTCCAGATCCAGCAGGTCCTGGTCAACCTCATTCGCAACGGCATGGAGGCGATGGACTCCACCACGGACAGGGTTCTCGGGCTGCGTGTGCGCCGGATGGAGGACACGATCCAGACCGAGGTCAGCGACCGCGGCCCGGGTATCGAACGTCCTAACAAGATATTCGAGCCGTTCTTTACGACGAAAGGGAATGGGATGGGCATGGGGCTGGCGGTCTCCCGTTCGATCGTCGAGTCTCACGGCGGACGCCTATGGGCGGAGAACAGTGTGCCGCATGGAGCGACATTCATCTTCACTCTCCCGGTTGAAGCGAAAGCTGTGCAATGATGCCGGACGACGACAATCGTCCTCATCTTGGACGATGCTGAACGTGTCCGGCGGCGCTCAGCAAACGCTTGGTTTATTCTCCTTTCGGTGAAGGGCGTCGCTGCCCCCGCGCAATGCATGGATTTCCATGAGGTGCGGTTGGGGCGTGGCGGGATTAGGGTGACGGTGTGAGTCCGTCAGCCCAGATCCAGCTACCAAGAGCAAGTGCTATACGAAGCGCCGACAATCTCCAGAGTTTGTTTGTCCGTCAGGGGCACCCGATGACGACAGCGCCCAACTCACTTGGCGAGACCGATTCCAACGCAACGGGCGCGTTAAAGCATGACTTCGACCGATCCGGACCGGGATTGCAAGGAAGTGGCCGATCTTTGGCGACGAGTGAACCAGGCCTGATTCGCGGCAACATGATCAGCGATCTTGAAAGAGGCAGGTTATCGCGCGTCTGGTCGCACCGTCCCCAATTCTTGCATCTGGGGCTTTTTATTACGGTCTATGTCCTGGGCTGCGGCTTCGCCCAGTCGCTCGCAATCATACCTGGAACAGGGATTTCCATTTGGCCTCCGAGCGGACTGTTCATCGCTACGCTTGTCTTCGCCTCCAGGTATAGCTGGCCGTGGTGGGTGCTGGGGGCCTGTCTGGCCGAACTGTTCAGCAACTTCTTGTGGTTCCACACTCCGCTGCCCGCGGCCTTCCTGATCTTTGCCGGCAACGCTCTTGAAGCGGTGGCCGGCGCATGGCTCGTGAACCAGACCTGCAAGCGCCCAGTTCGGCTGGAAACCTTGCGCGACGTTCTCGCATTCGTCGTACTGGCCGCTGGAATTGCGCCAGTTGCAAGCGCGACGGTGGGAAGTGCGGCGCTTGCGTGGTTTGGCATACAATCGCAAACCTTTGCGACGGCTTGGCCGCTGTGGTGGATCGGAGACGCGACGGGAGTCCTGATCGTAGCGCCACTGGCGCTGGTCGTGTTCCAGAACTGGCGCGGCAAGGCGCAGCTCTCAGCAGCGCGGTGGATGGAAGCTTGCGTCCTGGGGCTGATCTTTCTTGGTATCGCCGCCCTTTCCTTGAGCGGCTATCTGCCCTTCGCCTACATCATCATGCCGCCTCTTCTTTGGGCCGCAGTGCGCTTTGAGTTCAGAGGCGCCGCCGTAGCATTGACCGTTCTCGCTCTGATCACGGCGGTATTCACGATATCCGGCGCCAGCCAATTTGCCGGCGATCCCGAGTCCCAGAAGCACAACCAGATCATGCTGCAGCTTTTTCTGGCCATCTCGGCATTTTCGGCGCTCGTCGTGGCCGCCATATCCCGGCAGCATCAGGCGGCGGTGCTCACTTTGCGTGAAAGCCTTGAGGCATTGGGCGACCGGGAGCGGGAGCTCTCGCAGCTTGTCGACATGGTTCCGAGCCACGTTTGGCGCCTGAGGCCCGATGGCGATCCGACCTTTTTCAACAAGCGCATGGTCGACTTTCTCGGCCTGGACGTAACGGATTTGGACAAACCGGGCATCAGCCGGCTGGCGGCGATGATAAAGGCCGGCGTCCATCCGGACGACGCAGCAGCATTCGGCGATACGCTCAGTCACTGCCTCGCCACCGGCGAGCGCTTCTCCATGAGGTATCGCTTGCGCCGCGCCGATGGCGTCTATCATTGGATGTCGAGCCGGGCGGAGCCGATGCGCGATCACACTGGCCGCATCGTCCAGTGGTACGGCCTCTGTCACGACATAGACGATCAAATGCAAGCTGAAGAGGCCCTGCGGCGGAGCGAATTGCAGCTTCAGCAGATGATCGACGCTGTGCCGGTCCGCATCTGGAGCGCGGTGCCGACCGGCGGGCCGGTCTACTTCAACAAGCGGTACCAGGACCATTTCCGCTCCGTGATCGCTGATTTCGAAGCACTCGGAGAGCCGCGCATCGAGGAATTGCTGCAAGAACTGGTTCATCCCGAAGATGCTCCCGAGGTGCTGAGCACGTTGCTGAATTGTTTCGAAACAGGCGGCGGTTCCGCGATGCGGTTTCGCTGGCGCGAAACAGATGGCTATCGCTGGGCGGAGTGCAGGGTGGAGCCGCGGCGTGATGAGGACGGGGCGGTTGTGCAATGGTACGGGGTTTCCCTCGACATCGACGAAGAGGTGCGCGCCCAGGAAGCGCTGCGACAAGCGTCCGACAAACTCGCGCAAGCGGCTCAGGCTGCAAGTCTCGCCGAGCTTTCGGCTTCGATCGCCCACGAGGTGAATCAGCCGCTGGCTGCGATCGTCGCCAACTCCCATGCATGCCACCGTTGGCTGTCCGCAGCACCGCCGAACGTCGAACGCGCGAAGATTACGGCCGAGCGCATTATCCGGGACGCCAACTCGGCGGCGGACGTCGTCGGCCGCATTCGCGCGCTGTTCAAGCAATCCACCGAGACGAGAACCAATGCGACGCTCAGCAGTGTCATCGCAGAGGCACGCGACCTCGTGACCGAGGAAGCGATGCGGCGGGGCGTTCGCATCAGCGTTGATATCGGAAGCGACATTCCGCTAGTCGCGTTCGATCGCGTCCAAATCCAGCAGGTTCTGGTCAATCTCATCCGCAACGGCATGGAGGCGATGGACTCTGGTGCGGACGACGGAGTTATCAAAATCCGCGTGCGCCATATCGGGGATGTTGTCCAGACCGAAGTCAGCGATCACGGCCGGGGCGTCGAGTTTCCCGACCGGATATTCGAACCGTTCTTTACCACGAAAGAGCAAGGGATGGGCATGGGACTGGCGATCTGCCGTTCGATCATCGAGTCGCACAGCGGGCGTTTATGGGTCGAGAAGAACGAACCACGTGGAGCGACGTTTATCTTCACGTTGCCGATTGAAGCGAAAGCGGCGTCATGACGACGGACGGCCAAATTGTCTTCATCGTAGATGACGATGAACGCATCCGGGAGGCGCTCAGTGAGCTGCTGGCTGCGCACGGCATGCGTGCCGTAGCGTTCGGATCGGCGGGCGATTATATCCGCGCTGACAAGCCGGACGTCCCTGCCTGCCTCATCCTCGATATCGAGTTGCCGGATATCAACGGCCTCGATCTGCAGCGGCAGATTGCCGAGGGCGATCATCCGCCGATCGTTTTCCTGACAGGACATGGCGATATCCCGTCCTCCGTGCGTGCGATCAAGCACGGCGCCGTGGATTTCCTGACTAAGCCCTTCAGCGATGCAGACCTCATGGCCGCAATCCATGCAGCGATTGCCCAGGATCGGGCACAGCGATCGGAGCGCGCCGAGCTGGGCGTGTTGAAGCAACGTTATCTCGAACTGACGCCGCGCGAACGTGAGGTGCTGCCGCTGGTGGTCAGCGGCCTGCTCAACAAGCAGGCGGCCGCTGAGCTGGGGATCAGCGAAGTTACGCTGGAAATTCATAGAAGGAACGTCATGCAGAAGATGGTCGCGGCGTCGCTCGCCGACCTCGTGCGCATCGCCGAGCGATTGGGAATACCGATCACGCACTCGCGCCGGGCAGGGGGGAGCTGAGGGTGAGCAAGCGGAGGCCTGTCGTGGCGATCGTCGACGATGACCCAAGACTGCTCGAGTCGCTGGAGGACCTCTTGGAGTCCGCCGGCTATGTGGCCCGCAGCTTCTCGTCGGCGAGGTCGTTGCTGGTCAGCGGCCTGTCTGGATTGGACATGCTTATCACCGACATCGGGATGCCCGGCATGGACGGCTTTGAACTTCGCGACTTGGTCAAGAAGGCGCGTCCGGATCTGCCCGTGTTCCTGATCACCGGCCGCCACGAGATAGTGGATCAGCACCGCGCCAAGGGCATTGGCAGGCTTTTCCGCAAGCCGTTCGATGGCCAGGCACTGCTTGCGGCGATCGGCGACGCCTTACGCAACCCAGAAACGGAGGCTAAACATGAGAGTTGACCAATTGCCCTTACGGAGATCGACGCCGTCATCACAGCAGCGGAGGGCTGAAGCCGAGCAGCCGCTGGTCATTATTGTCGATGATGATGCCTCTGTTCGGGAGGCGCTGTCTGAATTGATCCTGTCGGCGGGTTTTCTGCCGGTGTGCTTTACCTCGACCCGTGAATTGCTTGACGCCGACGTGTTGGAGAGCCCCGGCTGTTTGATCCTCGACGTGCGCATGCCAGGGACGAGCGGTCTCGATCTGCAGCACCATCTTGCGAAAAACGGCAACCCCAAACCAATCATCTTCCTGACCGGGCATGGCGACATCCCGATGACTGTCCAGGCGATGAAGGCCGGCGCCGTGGACTTTCTGACGAAACCGGTGCGGGATCAGACGCTGCTTGACGCCGTGATCGCGGGCATTGCGGTGGACGCCAAACGGCGGGCGGATGCCGTGATCGTCAAGCGCAACATCGAGCGCGTCGAGACGCTGACGCCGCGCGAGCGCGAGGTCCTGCGTGAAGTGGCGCGCGGGCGCCTCAACAAGCAGGTCGCCTTCGACCTCGGCATCAGTGAAGTGACCGTCAAGCTTCACCGCGGCAATGTCATGCGCAAGATGGAAGCCGCTTCCATCGGTGAACTGATCCGGGCGTGGGAAACGCTGCCCGCGCCGATGCGCGAGGTCTAGAATTGGCACAAGCCGATCCATGCCCCATCCAATAGGATTGCCCAGCGCGCCCGGCCATTTCAGGCTGTGGGAAATTTGCTTCTTCAGCGCGCGAAGGCCTTCCTGCCCGTCGGCACGCTCCTGCTGCTGCGGGTGGTCCTGATGTACATCGGTGGTCCTATTGGGTGTTTTGCGGCCAGGCCCGCGCCAACATCGCTACCTCTGAGCGGCGCTCTTTTGCGGCGCCGGTCTGACCGACAAACTCGCAACATTTCATGCACAGCAACTGACGCCGGCCATGCCGCGTCGGTCCCGCGCCGCTACCCAAGCCTAAATTGACGTATGTCTATAAGAGCTTGCCTCGGCCCGTCCCCAATCCTCGGCGTGCCTGCCCTGCACCTTGGCATCGTATGACAGATGCTTCCGTAGAATAGGTTCGCGGCCCGGATCGGTGCATCCTGTTCCTCGCAAGCCATCACGACCGTCGCGTTTCTACCGCTCCTCGCTCGTTCCTCCCCGACCGCGACCGCACGGGCCGATTCGACGGTCGTGATGGTGAGCAGGATGTTCAAAGCACATGGATGGACATGATGAACAACGACGGACTTTTCTCCGTCGGCGGATCTCGCCGCGATGTCTTGTTGGCCGGCCTGATCGCCACCGTTGCCGCCGGACTGCCCCGCGCTGCTTCGGCCGCGAGCCGAAAACAAAACCTTCCCTCTTCCCCCTCAACCAAAGGAACCAAGACGATGAGCACCATCACGACCAAGGACGGCACCGAAATCTACTACAAGGACTGGGGTAAGGGTCCTGTCGTCACATTTTCGCACGGATGGCCGCTGAATTCCGACGCCTGGGACAGCCAGATGCTCTTTCTTGCCCATAACGGCTTCCGCGTGGTTGCGCATGACCGGCGCGGCCATGGGCGATCGAGCCAGGCCACGTCCGGCAACGACATGAATGGCTATGCGGACGATCTTGCAGCCGTGATCGAGGCGCTGGATCTCCGGGACGCCACGCTGGTCGGACATTCCACCGGAGGAGGCGAGGTTGCTCGCTATATCGGACGGCACGGGACGAAGCGGGTGGCCAAGGCTGTTCTTATCGCCGCTGTTCCGCCGATCATGGTGAAGACGCCGGCCAATCCGGAAGGCCTGCCGATCGAGGTATTCGACGGCATAAGGGCTGGCCTCGTCAAGGATCGTTCGCAGTACTACCGGGACCTCGCACCGTTGTTTTACGGCGCGAACAGGCCAGGCGCCAAGGTTTCCCAGGGGATTCTGGATCAGTTCTGGCTCTGGAGCATGCAGGCGGGTCTCGTGAACGCGTACGAAAGCGTCAAGGCGTTCTCCGAGACCGACTTCACCGAGGATCTCAAGAAGTTCGATGTGCCAACCTTGGTCCTGCATGGCAAGGACGACCAGATCGTCCCCGTCAAGGACTCGGCAGTCAAGTCGGCCCGACTGATCAAAGGCGCAAAGGATATCTATTACCCCGGCGCACCCCACGGGATTACGGCCACGCACCAGGATCAGGTCAATGCTGACCTGCTCGCCTTCATCAAAGGATAGCAAGCCTCAGTCACGACCGCATGTTTTCCGCAATTCCTTGGAGCCGCCGATGACCACCTTTGGCAATATTTCGCGCGCCCTGAACCGCATTTCGGGTGGCGCGCCAGGTCAAACCTTGTGCGCTCGCATAGCCGAGCGGTGGCCTGAATGCTGGTTCTGCCGGCTCATGTCCCGGATTGTGGAACCGAACCACTGCGCCATCGAGCTGGAGCGCTGGCAAAGGCGCGAAACATGTGCTGCGACACGGCTGCCATTCGGGCAACCGCGCCTGTGCAGCGCGGAGGCGATCGCCGGTGTTCGACACACGTCGCGCTGTCGGGGGTCGCCGCCGCGCGCTTGTTCTGCCTTGAAGGCCAATGCGCTCTCCAAGACGTCAAACTGGCTAAGCGCCGCGAGTTTATCAATCGGTAGCCGTTTGCGATTGCCGCTCATTTTGGCGGTCTCAATTCGGCGTGAAATTTTCTTGGCCAGCGGTTGCGACTATCGCAGCAGCACCGGCACAATTTTTCGAAGGCAGGAACGACATGGGCGCACTCTCAGGCAAGATCGCGGTGGTCACCGGCGGAAACAGCGGGATCGGACTATCGGCTGCAAAAATCTTTGCCGCCGAGGGCGCGCAAGTCGTCATTACCGGCCGCCGGCGGCAGGCGGTCGAGGAAGCGGTCGCGCAGATCGGGGCAGGCGCGCTGGGCATTCAGGGAAATGTGGCCGATGTGGCGCACCATGATGAGGTGGCGCAGCAGATCCTCCAGAGGTTCGGGGCGCTCGACATCTATATGGCGAACGCCGGCATAAACACTATCACCCACTCGGCCGACGTCTCCGAGGCAGAATATGATGCGCAATTTGCCGTCAACACGCGAGGCGTCTTCTTCGGCGTCCAGAAGCTGATTCCGATCATGCGGAACGGCGGCGCAATCATCCTCACAGGCTCGCTGGCCAGCGAGAAGGTTTTGGACGGTCATGCTGTTTACGCGGGCTCGAAGGCCGCCATAAATGCCTTTGCGCGCGGTTGGGCTATCGAACTGAAGTCTCGCGGCATCCGGGTCAACGTGCTCAGCCCAGGTCCGGTGGACACGGCTATTCTCGATAAGCTAGGCATACCGTTTGAGGAGCGCGGGCTGTTTGAAAAGGCGATGGCGGAAGCAATACCCCTGGGCCGGATGGGACAGCCGGAAGAGCTGGCAAAAGCCGCCCTGTTCCTTGCCTCGGACGCGAGCAGTTTCGTTACGGGCATCAATCTGCGGGTCGACGGCGGGATGGCAGTGCTCTGAGCCACGACTGCGATGTCGTCGCTCCAATAGACTGCCGAATAACGGCTGAGCAATCGGTCTTCCTGACGAAGATTTTCCGGGAAGCTGCCGCACGAGTCACGCCAAATAGGTCGAAGGCGAGAACGTTCGTCGACAGGACGCAAATTGAGGTACGTAAACGGCTGCAGTCGCATTGCAGGGATCAACGCGCAAGACAGAAATCGGCACACTGAGCAATGCTGTCGGCGAAGGCCACGGTCAGGCGCCATTCAACGGACTTTGTCCTCGCTGAGGGCGCTCCCTCGGTCAATCTCGACAGGCGCGGACAGGCCGGGCACGAGCCGGCCGGGCAGTGGATTTGCCGACAGACGGACCTCCACGGAGCCGTATTGCCGATACGGCGGAAGGACCGGGTCACGCCCTGGTCCCTTCAATTTTCTGTAGGTCGGGATCAGTGACCCCAGATGCCCTGGCCATATTCATCGCTGGGAACAGTCGGCTTGCGTACGGTTTTCGGAACCCTGATATCGTTGTTCATTTTTTTGATCGAGGATGTATACATGTTGTCAGACGCAGTCGCAGGCTGCTGGCCTCCGTTTGATCCATAGTGGTCGCTTCCGGCAATGGCGCTTCCTGCTGTAATAACAAGCGCGGCGGCAGCAAGGACTGTCATTTTCATTTTGGTAACTCCATTGGTAGATTGGATGGTATTCACCCATGCAAATATAAATGCCCTGACGCAGCGACACGATCAGACGGTCCGGCTGTTTGACCCATACGAGGGCATTGGGCGATTCGGGCCGAAGGCCAGGGACTATGTCGTTGACGAGAGAAGGCTTTGCCGCAGTGTCGATCCGGCCGGCTCACCAATGCTCAACGGATCGACAGCTCTCGGGCCGCGCGCCCTCAGTGTCTATTTCGGCGCCTGCCGACAATGCACACCCGGCATAGATACCTCAATCGTGCTCCGGAGCACCTGATCTCCCTGATGACCTACCCTGCACCTTGGCATTGTATGACAGACCCTTCCGCACAATAGGTTGGCGGGCCGCATCGGCGCATTCTCCTGAGCATTGGTCACCACAGGCCACACGGGAGAAAGCAAATGCGAAACATAACTCGAGTCCTGGCGCTCACTGCGGCGCTTGCCGCGTCGGGCGGCGGGATGGCGCAGGCCGCGAATTCTCAGCCCAAGCCGACGATCGTACTGGTGCACGGCGCCTTCGCGGAATCGTCGAGTTGGGACGCAGTCATCACGAAACTCAGCAAAGACGGTTATGTAGCGATAGCCGCAGCCAATCCGCTCCGCAGCGTTGCCAGCGATGCGAAAGCAGTCTCAGCCATCGTCCGGTCGGTTTCCGGGCCGGTCGTGCTGGTGGGGCATTCCTACGGCGGGCCTGTCATCACCGAGGCCGCCAATGGCAATCCTAATGTGAAGGCCTTGGTCTACGTGGCGGGATTCGCGCCGGATACCGGCGAATCGAGCCTTACATTGTCCAGCATGTTTCCCGGCAGCACCTTGGGTAGCGCGCTTGCTCCAGTCGCGTTGTCGGACGGCGGACAAGACCTCTTCATCCAGCCGGCCAAGTTCCGCGCCCAGTTCGCCGCCGACGTTCCGGAAGAGCAGACCTTGCTGATGGCTGCCACTCAACGCCCTGTTGCGCAGGCAGCTCTGGCTGAAGCCGCGGGCGTCGCCTCATGGAAGACGCTGCCGTCCTACATGATCTACGGCTCAGATGACCGGAACATCCCGGCAGCCGTCATGAGTTTCATGGCCAAGCGTGCGCACGCGGTAAAGACCGTCGTCATCGAGGGCGCGTCCCACGCGCTCATGGTCTCGCATCCCGACGAGGTCACGTCACTCATCGAGGATGCTGCTGCATCGGTCAGTCAGTAGCAGGCCGGAAACGCCCAGCATCCGATCGAGCAACGAAAATAGACACGCAACACCAGGAGACTAGACATGAAGATCGTCGTCATAGGCGGAACCGGGCTGATCGGTTCAAAGACCGTGGAGAGACTGCGAAACAAAGGACACGACGTGCTTGCGGCGTCGCCGAATTCGGGCGTCAACACCGTTACGGGAGAGGGTCTGGCCGCCGCGCTTTCCGGTGCGCAGGTCGTCGTCGACCTCGCGAACTCGCCGTCGTTCGAGGAAAAGGCTGCCCTGGAGTTCTTCGAGGCATCCGGGCGTAATCTCTTTGCCGCCGAAACGGCTGCCGGTGTCCGTCATCACGTGGCGCTGTCGGTCGTCGGTACCGACCGGCTGCAGGGCATGGGCTATTTCCGCGGCAAATTGCTTCAGGAAAAGCTGATTAGGGAGTCCGGAATTCCCTACACGATCGTTCACGCCACTCAGTTCTTCGAATTCACCGCCGCCATCGCAAACACAGGCGTCGTCGGGGATACCATTCATATGTCACCGGCCTACTTCCAACCCATGGCGGCTGATAATGTTGCCGATGCGATGGCGGACGTCGCGCTTGCCGCGCCGTTGAACGGCATGATCGAAATTGCCGGCCCGGAGCGCGTTCGCATGAGCGAACTTGTCGAGCGCTTCCTGAAGGCCACCAACGACCCTCGCAAAGTCGTCCCGGATCCCGGCGCGCTCTACTATGGCCAGGTGGCAATCGACGATCGAACGCTTGTGCCCGGCGAGAATGCGCGCATCGGCGCCGTGCGTTTCGATGATTGGCTCAGCCGATACACACCACCGAAGTAAGCAATCATCGGATAGGCCCACCATTCGCATTACAACAAGGAGACCAGACATGATCAAAACACTTCTCTGCGCCGCGCTCACCGCCGCTTCCGTCACCGCGGTAATGGCCAAAGACGCCGCCAGCGTGAAGCTTGTCTACGACCAGGCTCTTCCAAACGTGCCTGGCAAGAGCATGAAAGCCGTGCTCGTCGAGTACGCGCCAGGGGGTACGTCGCCGGCCCATACCCATCCCAAATCCGCGTTCATCTATGCCACGGTCCTGGAGGGGACGATCCGAAGCCAGGTCAACGATGGGCCGGTGAAGACTTATCGCGCCGGCGAGAGTTTCTCGGAATTCCCGGGCGACCGTCATGCCGTCAGCGAAAACGCCAGCAACACGGAAGGCGCTCGTCTGCTTGCTATTTTCGTCGTCGACACCAGCGAAAAGGAACTGACGACGAACGCGAAATGAAATCGTGGCCCCCCGGACCATCGGGGCGTATGCGAAGGGACGGTCAGTGACATGAATTCGATCGCCAGCCGCACACTTGCGGGGATTTCGGTCCCCGATACACCGCTTGTCGGCCGAGCGATCGAACATGCTCGCGAGCGATGTGAACCTTACTTGTTCAACCACGTGGTCCGATCCTGGCTTTTCGCGGCCCGGATCGGACAGATTCAGAATATCCAGCACGACGCGGAGGTTGTTGCCGTTGCAACTCTGTTGCATGACGTCACCCTCAATGAGGACTTCGCCGGGCCGCGCCGTTTCGAAGTGGAAGGCGCCGATCTCGCCCGCACCTTCGTTCGGGAAGGCGGCTTCGACGAGCGGCGCGCCCAATTGATCTGGGACAGCATCGCCCTCAACTCGACGCCGTCGATCGGCCTCTACAAGGAGGCTGAGGTGGCGCTTTGCACAGCCGGCATCTGCCTCGATGTCGTCGGCTTGCAATACAGCCTCGTTTCGTCAGCCGAGATTGCAAAGATCATCGGTGAGTTTCCACGCCTCCAAATGAAGCGACGGATGACTCGATGCTTTTGCCATATCGCCGAGGTCAGGCCGGAAACCACCTACGACAACTTTGCCCGGGACTTCGGCGAGCGCTTTGTTTCAGGCTACAAGGCGACTTCGGCAGTTGATCTTGTGATGAACGCTCCCTTCGAAGAGTGAACGCAGTTTCGATCCAGGTCTCTCGATCGACGCTGGCCAGCTCAGCCGAGCCCTTCATATGACCCAAACGCTGTGCGCCTGTCGCATGCCTGCGGCAAAGCGAATTGCCGATGGCAGCGTTCAGGGTACCAATTTCCACCTCCTATACTTCGGTTTAGGCGCCCAAAACCAATCGAGTGGCAATACATATCATCGGCACGATAGCAACAGTTTGGCTCACCGGTCATCCTTACGCTGCAATGGATTGCAAACACCTCAAGGAGATAAGTAATGAATATTGCAGCGTCACCGGTCGCTCCGAAAGGAAAAGCCGTCGCCCAACGCGCGAGTTATGCGGAGCAGTCGCCGGAACTTCTGAAGAAATTTATTGAATTTCTTGGTGCGACGCGAGAGGGGTCAATCGAAGAACCAATCCGCGACCTTGTTGCAGTCCGAGCCGCGCAGCTGAATGGGTGCACCTTCTGCCTCGATATGCACGTCAAACAGGCGAAGATACATGGCGAGCGCGAACTGCGCCTTTACCACCTGGCAGCCTGGCGGGATTCGACCTTGTTCGTTCCTCGCGAGCGTGCAGCCTTGGCATGGACGGAAGTCTTGACCAAGCTGCCCGAGCAGGGTGTCCCGGACGAGGTCTACGATCGGGTCAGGTCGCAGCTTTCCGAGAAGGAAATCTCCGATCTGACCTTCGTCGTCATGGCGGTCAATTCTTGGAACCGTCTGAACATCGGCTTCAAACCGGTCCCGGGCTCGGGGGATGCGAAGTTTGGCCTGAGCAAAGCAGCGCTAAGCTAATCTTTGGAATGGGTCAGAATGGCGCTTGTTTTCGCGCCATTCTGACCGGCCAGGCAAAGGCGCCGACCTCGGCGACCAAACCCTGGAACCGATCCCAGCCTCCCGGCCGCGGCCGCGAGGCGCTCTCAGGAGGGCGTCATGCGCATTGACAGTCTGCATCCAGTAATATCGGCCCGTCTCATGGTGATCGACGTCGACGCTCCACTCCGCAGTGCAGCACTCTCACTTTCCAGGCCCGCAATAGGCCTGGTCGTGGTGTGCCACGGCAGTGGGGAGGCGGCAGGCGTGCTGAGCAAGTCCGACCTTGTCCGCCATCTAGCGAATTCAGGGCCAACAGAAGCGCCGATTGCGGCATTGATGAGCCGGTCCATCGTGTCTTGTGGTCCCGATGATGATCTTCATTCAGTCTGGCAGACCATGGCCGCGCAAGGCCTGCAGAATGTGCCGGTGCTCGGGGCTGACTCGAAACCGCTAGGCGTCCTCGATATCCGTGATGCGATGAAGGCGCTCTTCAAACAAGAGGAACTGCAGGAACGGCTGCTTGCCAACTACATCAGCGGGATCGGCTATCAATAGATCATGGTCTCGCGTTTGGATATACAGAAGTATGTATCGGAGTCTTCTTAGACATAATGGATAATAAATACCATAAATTATAGTGTATTGAAGCAAATAGGTGTCGGCTGAGCCAACGGGGTAATGAAATGTTTCGTCCGGACATAAAAGAAGATGTCTTCGACAGCCCATCCGATGGTCCTGGAAGTGGTATGTCCGTGCAAATGTCGACGGCCGGCATCGTCCATGACCTGGGCAATCTCATTCAGGTCGCCTCGTCGGCGTTGAACCACCTGGCCCGCGATCCGAGCATCCAAGCGGCTCCGGCGCTTGGGCCTGTAGTTGCCGGCGCCAAAACGGCTTTGGAACGGGCTGGTGGCCTTGTCCGGCAAACCATCAGCCTGGCCCGAGAGAGCCCCGCGGAAATCGAATACACAAACGTAGGTGCTTGCCTGGCTGAGATCGAAACCCTCGTGCGGAGCGCCTTGGATGCCAATTTCGGTCTTGAGCTTCGGGTTGGATCGGACCTGCCTTTGGTGAGATGCGATCGCCTTGGATTGCAAAATGCGGTTCTGAATCTTCTGTTCAACGCGCGCGATGCAATGCCTGACGGCGGCTTCATCTCGATCGATGCCGGCTTGGCCTCTGAAAGCTCTACCGCCGGTCAGGTAGATATCCGTGTCGCGGACAGCGGTATCGGGATGACCAGCGAGACGATGGTCTGCGCCTTCGATCCGTTCTTCACCACCAAAAGCGAAGGCCTCGGCGGCGTCGGTTTGCCGATGGTGAAGCGCTTTGCCGAGCAGTCAGGCGGAAGCATCGATATTCAGAGCACACTTGGGGCAGGCACGACCGTCACTCTGCGGTTGCCTGCGGTGCGATAGCGGCCGGCCAATCTCCCTCCGGTGACAAACGTGACATACAATCGAGAGATAAAGATGGATGCACAAGTCGTTGAAAACGTCGAACAGGACCGTTTCGAGCTGCCGATCGCCGGCGATATGTTTGCGGCGGCCTACTATCGGCTCGAGGGCGGGAAGGTCGCGCTGATACACACCGAAGTCCCGTCGGAATTTTCCGGACAAGGGATCGCGTCGCGATTGGCGCAGGGCACCTTCGAGCTGCTCCGCAAAACCGGCCGTAAAGCGATCTTGAAATGTCCCTTCATGAGCCGCTTTTTCGCCAAGCACCCGGACTATGCAGATGTCGTCGACGGCTAGTCAGGGCACGAATGTTGAGGGTTTCCCAGGGATCTATCCTAATGCACGACGAGTATGATTTGCAGAGGTTCGTCAGCGCACAGGATCCGGTCTACGACGACGCGCTGGCTATTCTCCGTCAAGGAATGATGTGCACTCCCTATATGGAGTTCATCTTCCCAAGGTTGGCCACCAGGCGAAGCGGTACTGCGCCTGAGCCATATTCAATCACATCGCTCGACGAAGCCAGCGCTTATCTCTCATTTCCGATCCTAGGAGGCCGTTATCGGGAATGTGTTGGCACACTGCAGCGGCTCTCCGGCCTAAGCGCTCGCGCTGTCTTCGGTGGGGTTGATGCGAAGAAGTTGCACGCGTCCCTCACGCTGTTTTCCGAAGCAAGCAACGACGAGTTCCTGCTCGAGACAATCTTCGACGTCTGGTTCGACGGTTTGCTCGACGAGGAAACGATGAACGATCTCTACTTGATATCGTAGTGGTCTGCCTACGCCACCGGCGTAAAGCTGTCGCGGCGCTGAGGTCACCATCCGCTGCCTTATCCCTCACACGCTGCGATCTGGCAGAGGCATGAACTCGTGGTCTCCCGGCACGCCGGAGAAGCGGCGTTCGCGCCAATCCGCCTTTGCCTGCTCGATCCGTTCGGCTGAAGAGGAGACGAAGTTCCAATAGATATGACGTGGCTCGGAAAAGGGCTCGCCTCCTATCAGCATCAGCCTCGCCGCATGGAAGGCAGGCGCCTGGAGCACAATCTCAGCGCCGGGCGCCAGAGCTATCAATTCGGCCTCATGAAACGTCCCGAACTGGCCGACAATTCCAACCTCACCGGCGACGATGTAGATTGCACGCTCACGGTGTTCGGGTTTCACCTGGTATCGCGCACCGCTCGTGAGCACAATTTCGGCATAGACCATGTCGGAGAACGTCCTTACCGGCGAGACCAACCCGTCGGACGCGCCGGCGATCAACGTAAGCTCGACGCCGTCGGCACAGATCCTGGGTATTTCGGGAGCGCCAAAATGTGCGACGTCGGCGGCAATTTCTTCATAGCGGGAGGGGAGGGCGATCCAAGCCTGAGCGCCGAAGAGATTGCTTCCCGACGCCCGGACTTCCGGTGGCGTGCGCTCGGAATGGACGATGCCCGACCCGGCCGTCATCCAGTTGACCTCGCCAGGACGGATGGTCTGCACTTTACCGAAATTGTCGCGGTGGACGATCTCGCCGTCGATCAGGTAGGTCACGGCCGCAACGCCGATATGCGGATGCGGTCCCATATCGAAACCGTGACCTGCGTCGAATATAGCGGGGCCGAAATGGTCGAACAGGATGAAGGGCCCGATCATCAGGCGATTCGAGGAGGGCAATACGCGCCTTATCTTCAGTCCGTCGGCAAAATCACGGATAGCCGGCTGGATGATTGTATCGATGCCTGTGATATCGCTTTGGCGGATGGTCATGGATCTCTGTCCTTCTGCATGCCTTGTCAGCCAGGTGCTCGAACGCGCTTGAACGGAGCGGCGCGAAAGACTGTCTGAATGGCTTTGAGGAGCGCGAATTTGGAGCTCGCGTGGTTCTGTCCGGCGATGCCGCTTTCATTAAGAGCCGACACCCTCTTCGACAGGATCGCCGCAAGGTCTTCAGCCATTTCGGGCCTTTCGTGCAGCAGCGGCGCAAAGCTTTCCTGGTCTATCTCGTAAACCTCGACGGGGGTCATTGCCCGCAAACTCGACATCTCGCCAATGCCGGCGAGCAAGCCGGTCTCGCCGAAGAAATCGCCGGGTGCAAGCCGGCCGATCTCCTGCAGGTGAGCATCGTCCTCGCCAATTTGCCGGACGATAACTCCCGTCCGTACGATCATGAGCGACGGCAGCATCTCTCCCCGTCGTGCGATGATCTCGCCCTTATGGTAGGTGCGAACCGAGGCCGCTGCGGCGAGCGACTCCTGCTCGGTATCCGTTAGCGCCGAGAATACCGGTATGGACCTGATGAGTTCGATCGGGGTGAAGCTTTGGGAGGCTGCCTTCTCGTCGCTCAGCCGGTTGGTCATGGCAATCGAAGCCGAAAGTGGCTCCGCCAGCAGCATGCCGGTCGACTTTGAATGGCGATAAATGAGATCGAAGATTTCGTTCCGAGCGGCACTTCGCTGGTCAAGATTTGCGACGCGAAAAAACAACTCGATCTCGATAGCTGCCGCATCCAGGCTTCTGATTGTGACCAAAGGCGAAGGGTCCTGGAGGATTGAATTGCAGCTCAGCAAGACGGTGCGCATGAGGTCTACGATGATCGCCGGCGTCTTCGTTGGCGCCATCTTGACGGTTACGGCAAGTCCATGGCTCTCGTCCGGACCGCTTAGATTTGTTACCCCGATCTTGGCGAGAAGGCTGTTCGGAAGCGCGACGACATTGTGGGTCGGGGTCAGGAGTTGGGTCGACCGCCAGTTGGTCTCGACAACGCGGCCTTCGGTTCCGTCGCTCAGAATGATCCAGTTTCCAAGTACGTAAGGGCGGCCGAGGTTAAGCGCGATCCCCGAAAATACGTCACCGAGCGTATTCTGGAGCGCCAGTCCCAGGATGACGGCAAACACGCCGGACGTGGCAATGAGCGTTCCGACCGGCACCGCAAAGACGAACGCCAGGATCGACAGGAACATTCCAGCATAGACGATACCGACCACGACGTCCTGCAGGAGACGTGCCTCGCGCGGCTTTCGCTCAAAAACGAGATAGATACGGACAAATCCGATTAGCGCCCAGGCAAGGTGAACCCACCAGAGCAGCTTGACCGAGCCCATGAGGATCGCTCCTCCGGTTGTCTCGTTGTCCCCTGCGGCCTCGTATGGCACGACGCGCAGGTCGAGAACCATGGCCGACATCGCGAGGAAAAAGCTGAGTTGGACGACCAGCTTCGCATTGGCGAAGCGTCTGGGGATGAGGGTCCAAACGACGATCCCGGCGAGGCCGAGCAACACGATGTAGACCAGAGGAGAGTTCCACCAGTTCATGAACGATCACCGCCATTCACAGTTCAATGTTTGGCCTCCGGCCCGGCGATCGGGCCTCGGCCGCTGGCCTTGTCTTTTTCGAGAACTGCTTCGGTGATCGAATTCGGCAGCCGTCGCGGCTTTTCGATCAGCCCGAGCACCGGCATGGCGATGACGAAGAACGCAAAATAGTAAAGCGTCGCCAGTTGGGACATGACGACGTAGGCGCCTTCCGCCGGTCGGGAGCCGAGCCAGCCGAGAAAGAGGGCATTGGCAACGAACAGCCAGAAGAGCACCCTGTACCAGGGGCGGTAGACCGCCGAGCGCACCTTCGAGGTGTCGAGCCACGGCACCAGGAACAGCACCGCGATCGAGCCGAACATCGCGAGCACGCCGCCGAGCTTGGAATCGATCGGCCCGATATTGAAGGTGATGGCCCGCAGGATCGCGTAAAACGGCAAGAAATACCATTCCGGCACGATGTGGGCCGGCGTCTTCAGCGGATTGGCGATCGTGTTGTTGTCGGGATGGCCGAGATAGTTCGGCAGGTAGAAGACGAAATAGGCGAAGAAGAACAGGAACACGAGGATGCCGAAGGCATCTTTGACGGTGGCATAGGGCGTGAAGTCCACGACATCGGTTTTCGATTTGACCTCGATGCCGGTCGGATTGTTCTGGCCGACGACGTGAAGCGCCCAGATATGCAAGGTCACCACGCCCGCAAGCACAAATGGCAGCAGGTAATGCAGCGCAAAGAAGCGGTTCAGCGTCGGATTGTCGACCGCGAACCCGCCGAGCAAAAGCTGCTGGAGCCAGTCGCCGATCAGTGGGACGGCCGTGAAGAAGTTGGTGATGACAGTAGCGCCCCAGAACGACATCTGTCCCCAAGGCAGCACGTAGCCCATGAAGGCCGTCGCCATCATCAGCAGGAGATTGGTGCAACCGAGCACCCACAGCAGCTCACGCGGCGCCTTGTAGGAACCATAGTAGAGCCCGCGGCAGATGTGGATGTAGACGGCAATGAAGAAGAACGACGCGCCGTTGGAATGGAGATAGCGCAGCAACCAGCCCGAATTCACGTCGCGCATGATCTCCTCGACTGAATTGAAGGCCAGTCCCGTATCAGGAGCGTAATGCATGGCCAGCACGATGCCGGTCAGGATCTGTGAAACCAGCATGATCGTGAGAATGCCGCCGAACGTATAGGCATAGTTCAGGTTGCGCGGCACCGGATAGACGATGAAGCTGTCGTGCACCAGCCGCGGCAGCGGCAGGCGGGCATCGAACCAACGTGCGATTCTGGTTTTGGGCGTATAGGTCGAGTGTTTGTCGCCGCTCATCGAAATGCCCCCTGCCTCAACCAATGCGGATCTTGGTGTCGGAAACGAACTGGAACACCGGTACCGCCATGTTCTCGGGTGCCGGACCTTTGCGGATGCGGCCGGCGGTGTCGTATTGTGAACCGTGGCACGGACAGAACCAGCCATCGAAGTCGCCTTCCTGACCATGCGGGATGCAGCCGAGATGGGTGCAGACCTGGACCATCACCACCCAGGCTTCCTTGCCCGGCATAGTTCGGTTAGCGTCGGTTGCCGGCGCGTCGACCGGCAGGTTGGCGTTGCGGGCGATTGGATCCTTGAGCTCGGCGAGACTGACTGACTGGCCGTCCTTCATCTCTTGCTCAGTGCGGTTGCGCACGACCACCGGATTGCCGTGCCAGTCGACGATCAGCGACGTTCCTGGCCTCAGCGAGGAGACGTCGACCTCGATCGCGTCGGGCGCTTCGACGTGCAATGTGTGCTCGGCTGTGGAGGTTTCGGAAAGGTCGGCCATGATGGCGACTCCTATGTTGGAAGCTGCGTCATCGCGTTGGTGGCAATCGAGCAAAAGCAGGCCACAGCTTTCGCCTTCCAGTCTGCTCATGCCGCGCGGAATATGCCGGCCGTGGCCGGGTGTGAGCCATCGTGCCAACGGCGCGTGCGTCCAATACTTTCGTTTATGATTTCCTGAGCGAAGGACTGGCCGGGCTGGCGATGACGCCGTCATGGAAGGTTCTGAATTCCTCCAGGTAACCGTTGGCCACTGAGCTGAGATACCGTCCGGCATTGCGCACGGCGATCCCGAACTTCAGCCCGATCATACCTCGGCACAGGCATGCCTAGCTGTCGGTGTCGTAGTCGTCGTCCCCGCCAAGTGCGAGTTTTTGGAGCAGTTGTCTCGCGTGGCGCTGGGCAGGTTTTCGCCCGGCGACGACCAATTGCGGAACTCAATCGGGGTCAGAAAGGGAAAACGGTGAAACTCTACTACAGCCCTCTCGCCTGTAGCCTGGCGGATCACATCGCATTGGAAGAGGCCGGTGTTTCCTTCGAGCGCGAAAGCGTGAACCTCAAAACCAAACGAACGAGCTCCGGGAATGATTTCACCACCGTCACGCGCAAGGGCTATGTTCCAGCCCTCGTGCTGGATAGCGGCGAAGCGCTGACGGAAAATATCGCAGTCCTCGACTGGATTGCGTCACAATACCCGGCACTGGGAGTGGCGGGGCCGTTGGGCCGTACCCGCGTTCTCGAAGCGCTGGCCTACGTCTCAACTGAAATACACCGAAGCTTCAAGCCGATGTGGCACCAAAGCAGCGATGCCGAAAAGGCCAAGGCGAGCGCGGCGATTACGAGCCAACTCGAGTTCGTCGCTGACGGGCTCGAGACCGACTATCTGTTCGGCGACAAACCCAGCGTGGCGGATTTTTATCTTTTCGTGATGCTGCTTTGGGCGGCCCGCTTCCACGTCCCTGTTCCCGCGCCTTTGCAAGCGCTTCGCGCCCGAATGGCTGCGCGACCGGCCGTGCGCATCGCAATGGATCGTGAGGGCCTCGTCTAAAAGCCGAGGGTGGCTCCGAGCATAAGATCAGACGCAATATATCCTCTCACCCCAACAAAGATCAGGAGTCATTCTCATGCTGCCGTTTCTGCGGATGCTACATCCAGCCGCTTCCAAGCGCGGGGACGGCCTACGTCTCGAATTTCTCAGGAGGGAAATCGAGGAAACGCTGGACCTTACCGGCATCCGGTCAGAATTCGCCGCACTGCCTCCTGGCCGAGCGGTTACAATCCTGGATTCGTCGCAGTCACCGTCGGAATAGGCGCAATATTTCCTGTCGGCCGATACGGCGGCGGGTTCTGGTCGCTCCCGCTTGTTGGTCATCATAGAGGCTTCATCATGAATGCGAATAAAGCTCCCGAGACGGTCGATCATCGCCGCCGACGCATTGTTGGTGCAACGGCAATGACGTTCGCCGCCACCGAACTCGGCTTGAACGCACCGGCAGCCACTTGGATGGTCGAGGCGAAGGCATCCGCGATGCAACCCAGGCAGAAATCATTCGGCTCGCTCAGCCAGGTCAATGCCGGAAAGCTGAGCGTCGGATATGCGGAGCTAGGGCCCGCCGAAGGTGCCCCAGTGATCCTGCTTCATGGCTGGCCTTATGACATTCACACTTACACCGACGTCGCTCGCCTGCTTGCCGCAAAGGGGTACCGCGTGATTGTGCCCTACCTGCGCGGCTACGGCACTACGCGATTTTTGTCGGACGAGACGATGCGCAATGGCCAGCAGTCGGCGCTCGCCGCGGATGCGATCGCGCTGATGGATGCGCTGGGGATCGAAAAGGCCACGATCGCCGGCTGCGACTGGGGCGCCCGAACGGCCAATGTCGTTGCCGCGCTCTGGCCGGAGCGTTGCAAGGCGATCGTCTCGGTGAGCGGCTATCTAATCGGAAATCAGCAGGTCGGCGTGGTGCCGCTGCCACCGGAGGTGGAGCTTCAATGGTGGTATCAGTATTACTTCGCCACGGATCGCGGCCGCGCCGGCTACGAGAAATACACGCGCGATTTCGCCAAACTCATCTGGAAACTCGCTTCGCCGCAGTGGAATTTCGACGATGACACCTTCCAGCGCAGCGCCGCAGCCCTGGACAACCCGGATCACGTCAGCATCGTCATTCACAATTACCGCTGGAGGCTCGGCCTGGCACATGGCGAGCCGGAATATGACGTTCTGGAAAACCGGCTGGCCGAAGCTCCCGTGATCACAGTGCCGACCATTACCCTTGAGGGTGATGCCAATGGTGCACCCCATCCCGACAGCAGTTCCTACGCCAAGAAATTCTCGGGCAGATACACGCACCGGATCATCATCGGCGGTATCGGCCACAACTTGCCTCAAGAAGCCCCGCAAGCCTTTGCCCAGGCTGTCATCGACGTCAGCGAATACTGATCAGGCAAGCTGAGTGAGCTGCTGATGCCTGCGCTGGATGGGTGGCGAGGACATGATGGTTGCGCATTTGCGCTGAACGTCGAGGCGAGGCGCTGGTCCACATCGATGTTGCGCTTGACTCGTTCATATTATCCGTAATAAATCATACATATTGCCTCTAAAAAAGACGGCAGGTCTGGGAGGACCAATGAAAATCACGGCCATCAAGGCGCGCGTCTGCAATGCGGAAATGCGCAACTGGGTCTTCGTTCGCGTCGAAACCGACGAGCCCGGGCTGTTTGGCTGGGGTGAGGCAACGCTGGAATGGAAGACCCGAGCCGTCGTTGGGGCGCTTCAGGACCTTGAGGCCCTGCTCATCGGGCAAGATCCGCGCAATGTGGAGCAGTGCTACCAGATACTTACGCGGCACGGCTTTTGGCGTCTTGGCGTCGAGGGAATGTCCGCCGTCAGCGGCATCGAGATCGCGCTCTGGGACATATTGGGCAAGTCGTTGGGCGTCCCCGTCTGGCGCCTTTTGGGCGGTCGGGTCCGCGACTATCTGCGCACCTATACGCATCTCGGCCTCGGGGACATGAAGGCGGTCTATGAGACCGGATCCGCGGATGCCATCGTGGAACGCGGACGCATCGTGACGCAAGCAGGCTACGATGCGGTCAAGGTCGTCTGCATTCCCTACACCCACTACGTGTCTCCTGCGAAGGCAGTCGATTCTGTTGCCAACATGGTTGGCTCACTTCGCGAGGCGGTAGGCCCGGATATCGACATCATGGTTGATTTCCACGGACGCCCTGCATCGGTTAACGCGGCGATGGATTACCTCAAGGCAATCGAGCCGGCCCGCATCATGTTCGCGGAAGAGCCCGTGCCGCCCGAAGATGTTGCCGGACTGGCGCATATCACGGCGCGATCGGCCGTGCCGATCGCGTCCGGCGAACGGCTGATCGGGCGCCGCGAATTCACGCACTCGATCGCAGCCCGCGCCTTCAACATTGCCCAGCCGGATATTTGCCACACTGGCGGTCTGCTCGAGACAAAGAAGATCGCGGCCATGGCGGAAACCGCAGGCATCGGCCTTGCGCCGCACAACCCGCTCGGTCCGATCGCCGGTGTGGCTGCTCTTCATTTCGGCATATCGACCCCAAACGTTGTCATTCAGGAGGAGATGTCCGGTGCCGTCGCCTGGTACGACGATGTCGTTACCTGGCCAATTCGGCGCAAGCCAGGCCGCTGGGATCTGCCCGAACTGCCGGGCCTTGGCGTCACCGTCAAGGAGGACGTTATCGCGCGCCACCCCTTCAAGCAGGAAGTGCTGCATGCCCGCAACGCCGTCATGCCGGACGGCACCGTGGTCGACTGGTGAATGCAATGGCAGGCCGGCTGCAAGGAAAGATCGCAATCGTCACAGGCGCCGGCCAAGGCATCGGTGCCGCCACCGCCCGGGCTTTTGCGATGCATGGGGCAAAGACCGTCATTGCCGAACTGAATGCGGCAAGCGGCAAAGCGATCGCCGACGAACTGCGTGTCGGAGGCGCCGACGTAACGTTCGTCGAGACGGATGTCACGGACGCATCCGCGGTCGCGGACATGGTCGCCCGCACGATCACGAGCTATGGCGGCGTCGACGTTCTCGTCAACAATGCCGGTGCCAACGTCTTCTACGAACCACTGGCGATGCCGGATGAGGAATGGGACCGCTGTCTCAAGCTAGACCTCCAGGCCGCATGGTTCTGCGCCAAGGCAGTCTTGCCGACGATGCTGGCGAAGGGCTCGGGGTCTATCGTCAACATAGCGAGCTGTCACGCGTTCCAGATCATTCCCCGTACATTCCCGTATCCGGTCGCCAAGCATGCACTTTTGGGCCTGACCCGTTCGCTGGCCATCGAATATGCCGCGCGCGGTATCCGGGTGAACGCGATCGCCCCCGGCTATATCGAGACGCCGATCGCGGAAGCCTACTGGAACACATTCCCGAACCCCGCCGAGGAGAAGCGGCGAGCCTACGACCTTCATCCGCCCAAGCGCATTGGCCGGCCGGACGAGGTTGCAATGACGGCGGTTTTCCTCGCTTCGGACGAAGCGCCGTTCATAAATGCCGAGACGATCACCATCGATGGTGGGCGCTCGGTTCTCTACCACGACTAGCAACGACCATCGAGCTCTCAGGGAGGATCTTCATGAAAACCACAACAAAGGCTTTGGCGACATTTGCGGTACTGGCTGCCGGACTGATGAGTGGCGCAGCAAGCGCAGACGACATCAAGATCGGCTACATCAACAAGATGGGAGACCATCCATGGTTTGTCGCCGAAGTCGGCGGCGCCAAGAAAGCGGCCGAGGCGGCAGGGGCTGCGTTCGTGTCGCAGGACGTTCAGTTCGACGCCAATTTGACGATCACGACCTTCGATACGATGGTCGGCGATGGCGTAAAAGGCATCGCCATTGTCGTCCCCGACAAGGCGCTGGGACCGGTCATCGCCGAGAAAGCAAAGGCCGCAAAAATTCCCTTGGTGGCGGTCGACGACGACATCTACTACGAGGACGGCACTCAGGTCCCCTATGTCGGCATGAATGCCTACAACATCGGTGCGCGGGTGGGCGAAGAGCTTGCCAAGCTCTACAAGGCCGACGGCTGGGCGGGTAAAGAGGTGCGCATCGCGTCGATCGAGGACCGCAAAGCGGATACCTGCATGCAGCGCAACAAGGGCGCGGAAGAAGCATTCCTGAAGGCGGTGTCCGATTTCAAGCCGGGCAATATCGTTCGCGTCCCCTACGACAATACGATGGTCAACGCCATCGACGTGATGACCACCACATTGACGGCCAATCCCAGCGTCACGAACTGGATATTCTATTCATGCAACGATGATGGCGTGCTGGGTGGTGCGCGAGCCCTGGAAAACGCCGGCTATACCGCAGACCAGGGCATGGGGATCGGCATCGACGGGAGCCGCGCTTGTGACGCTTTCGGATCCGGAAAGCCCTCGGCGTTCCGTGGTACGATGTGGCTCAATTCGGAAAATCATGGCGCGCTGGCGGTGAAGATTCTCTTGGCCTCCATCAAGGACGGAACGAAGCTTCCCGTTCAGTCCTTCACGGACCCGGAATACATCACCGCCGAAAATTTTGCGTCGGACTACAAAGCCAAGCTCTGCCACTGAACCAGATATGCGTCATGCCGCAGGGCGCATGACGCTCTTTGGGCCGGCAGTTCGTCGGCAGGCACACGGGATCGATCCTCGGGAGTGAGCTTTGATGCAATCGGATTTCTTCTCGCTCGACAGGATATCGAAGCGCTTCAGCTTCGTGCAGGCGCTCGACAATGTCTCGATTGCCTTTCGGCCAGGAGAGGTGCTCGCTCTGGTTGGCGAGAATGGCGCCGGCAAATCGACAATGATGCGAATTCTCGAGGGCGTGTTCGCACCGGACACCGGCACCGTGCTGTATGGCTCCACGCCGATCGTTTTCAGCGAACCGCGCGACAGCCACAGAGCCGGAATACGCGTCATCCATCAGGAGCCGGAGATCGTTCCGAACCTGACCGTGGCCGAGAACATTTTCGTCGGCGAACTGCCACGGCTGGCAGGCGTCCTGCTCGACTGGCATAGGCTCGAGGAGCAGACCGACAAGGTGCTTGCGACCTTCGGCATGCAGCAGGATATGCGGGCGCGTCAACTCTGCAGCACGCTCGGCCCGGCACAGCGCCAGATGATCGAAATCATGCGCGCCATACGTGCTGGCGGCCAGCTGATCGCATTCGATGAGCCGACCTCGTCGCTGACCGACGACGAAGCGCGCCGTCTGTTTTCAGTAATTCGGCGGCTGCGCGAAGAGGGCACTTCGATCGTCTACATCTCTCATAGGCTGAACGAGGTCATCGACCTTGCGGATCGCATTGTCGTTTTGCGGGACGGCCGGCTGGTCGACGATTCCCGCGCGGACGGTGCCAGCGAGCAGACCATAGCCAAACTCATGGTCGGCCGTGACATCGCCGATCTGTTTACGCGCGAGACGTGGCAATCGGGGCTACCGTTGCTGGAGGTGGCGGGCTTGACCACCGACCACGTCACCGATGTGAGCCTCAAGGTCCGCCGCGGCGAGGTGCTCGGCATTGCCGGCCTTATGGGTGCGGGTCGATCCGAGCTGGCAAAGGCGATTGTCGGCTATGATCGGCGCCTCGACGGAACCATAACGATGAGCGGCGTGCCCGTTGGCCCCAACAGTCCGCATGCAGCGATCGTGGCAGGCATCGGCTTCGCCCCCGAAGACCGCAAGCACGAGGCCCTGCTGCTGTTCCGAAGCATTCTTGACAACGCCTCGCTTTGCGTGCCCGACAAGACGTCGACCTTCGGCTTCTTCAACCGGCGCAAGGCACTGGAGATCGTCTCACCGCTTGCAGCAAAGATGTCGATCAAGGCGCCCAACCTCGACGAACAGGTTTCGAAATTGTCGGGTGGCAATCAACAGAAGGTCGTTCTCGCGCGCTGGCTTGCCCGGCAGCCGATGCTTCTCATCCTCGACGAGCCGACCCGCGGCATCGACATCGGCGCCAAGGCGGAAATCTATCGCCTGATCGATGAACTCGCCGCAAGCGGTATCGGCATAATCCTGATTTCCTCGGAAATGCCCGAACTGATCGGGCTCGCCGACAGGGTGCTTGTCATGGCTGGAGGCCGGATCACGGCCGAACTTTCCCGCCCAGACATCGATGAGGCCACGATCCTGAAGCACGCCATGCCGCAATCTGTAGCATCGCTCGGAGGACAAATTCAGTGAACAGCCTTGAGCTCAGGACAGCAACAACACAAACCGGCAAAAGACGCCCTTCCTTGCGCATGGCAGAGCGCATCGGCATTCACAACATAAGCCTCCTGGTTGCTCTCGCCATTCTCGTGCTCATTTTCGGCACTCTGAGAGGCGACGTGTTCTTCTCGAGCCGAAACCTGCTGAACATCGGTCTGGGCATTACCATCCTGGGCGTCCTGGCGATGAGCCAGACCGTGGTCATCGTCGCCGGCGGGCTTGATATTGCCGTCGGCGCAATCGTCGGTCTGACCACAGTATCGACGGCAATGGCCATCCAGGCGACCGGATCGCCGGCAGCGGGCATTCTTGCCGGCCTGGTCCTGGGTGGTCTTGCCGGCCTCGTGAACGGCATCATCATCACCTACGGGCGGGTCAACGCTGTCATCGCGACTCTCGGTACGATGGCGATCTTCCGCGGCATTGCGTTCATCATATCCGATGGGCAATCGATCGCGATTTTCAGCGACACTTTCCGCTTCATTGGGATCGGGCGAATCCTCGGCCTGCCTCTGCTGATCTGGATTCTTTTGCTGACCGCGATCGTGTTCCATCTCTTCCTTGCCCGCTCGATCGTTGGCCGCAACATCTATGCCCTGGGCGGCAATCCCGTTGTTGCACGCTTCTCCGGCATCAACATCAACCGCTACCGTGTCGGCATCTACATCATGAGTGGAGTGGCGGCCGGATTGGCCGGGATTCTGTTGGCTGCCCGTACCGGCTCGGGGCAGCCCGTATCCGGATCCCAAGGCCTGGAACTCGAGGCCATCACAGCGGCCGTTCTGGGTGGCTGCGCCTTGCAGGGCGGTAAGGGCACGATCGTCGGCGCACTACTGGGCGTCGCCATCATTGGTGTCCTCAACAACGGAATGATACTGACGTCCGTGCCAACCTTCTATCAGTTGCTTGCCAAGGGCTCGCTGCTGATACTTGCTGTGGTAATTGCCGAGTACCACTTGAACAGGACATGACGATGGACACGGCGATCGCTTCGACTGGCCAAGGCAAGCAGGACATTCCTGCCGCAGATGGCGCCACGTCATCGCTCAAGGATCGCATCGCACGCGATCTCGGACAGCGAATCCTCGCCGGCTCCTACGCGCAGCACTCCGTCTTGCCGACGGAAGCTGAACTTTGCGTTATCTACGGGGCGAGCCGCACGGCGCTTCGCGATGCTCTTCTGACGCTTTCGGCGAAAGGATTGATCGAGGCACGCAAGCGGGCCGGGACGCGTGTGCGCGTGTCGAGCGAATGGAACAGGCTGGATGCACAGGTTCTGGAATGGATGCGCGATATCGAGCCCGATCTCGATTTCGTCCGCGGATTGATCGAGGCGCGGCTGATCATTGAACCCGCGGCCGCCCACCTTGCGGCCAAGATGGCGACGTCAGGCGATCTCGCAGTCATCGAAGCCGCCTATGAGGCCATGCGCATTGCTCCGCAGGACGACCTTGCTGCGTGTCTCGATGCCGACGTCAGGTTTCATACCGCCATCCTTCGTGCCAGCCGCAACCCGGTGTTCGCCAATCTCGGCAATATGCTTGCTGCCGCCCTCAGCTTCTCCTTCCGATTGACCACATCGGCCACCGCTAATTACCAGCAGACGCTGAGCGCGCATGGCGACGTGCTGGAGGCAATCCGGATGCGCAGGGCCGACGACGCTCACGATCAGATGAAGGCGCTCATCGGGATCGCGTCGAACGACCTCCTTGCAGTGGCTCGCAAAGGCCGCCATCCACAGCCGATCGCCGCTGCCAAGGCCGATACCGTCTGAAACTGATGGTCCGAACGATCAAAATCGGAAGCGGAGACCTGTCCGCTGAAATCGTCCCGTCGCTTGGGGCAGGTCTTGCGAGACTGGACCATGGGCGCGTGCCGATCTTCAGGCCTTGGCCAAACGGCGGGAGCAGCAACCCATTCGACCTTGCCTGCAACCTGCTTTTGCCGTGGTCGAATCGCATCTCGGGCGGCGGATTCACATTCGACTCCAAATTCCACGAACTGCCTGCCAATGTTGCAGGCGAGCCATTTCCCGTTCACAGCAATGGATTTTCGAGCGAGTGGGACGTCGACAGCGTAGCGCAAGATAACGCAAAGCTGTCCCTTATCAGCAAAGGACCCGGCCCATACCGATATCGCGCCGATGTGAGCTACGCGCTAGCCAGACAAGGGCTCGAGCTGAAGCTTCGCATCGTCAATCGGGCCTCGGTCAGGCTGCCGTTCGGGCTTGGTATCCATCCATGGTTCCCGAGAACGGCACGGACCGCGCTTCATGCGCCGGCCTCGCAGGTTTGTCTCGAACTGCCCAGCCATCTCCCCGAACGGTTTGTGGATGTCAAAACCCGTCCCGATTGGGATTTCGGCGCACCGGCCGTATTGCCGAGCGGATGGATAAACAATCTGTTTGCCGGCTGGGACGGCGTCGCTACCATATCGTGGCCGGAGCACAGTTGCAGCCTGCGGATTGAAGCTTCGTCGCCCTTGAACTTCTACCTGGTCTATTCGCCATCGGACGAGAGCGACTTCTTCTGTTTTGAACCGGTCAGTCATGCGGTCGATGCTCACAATCGTGGTTCGATCGACAAATGGAATGGACTGTCGGTGCTTGGCCCTGGCGAGAGTCTGGCAGCCCGTTGCAGCTTCGCCGTCAATTAGACGGACCTCTGCGGCGCCCTCGAGTTGGCGTATGTCGGTGTCGGCCAGCATGTCCGGTTAGCCGGCTTTTCGTCCAAAGTGAGCTTGGGAAGAGGGAACTCCGGCGACCGGGAACCCGTGAGCCCGTTCGACGTTTGCCGGATGTCGCTGCGCAGTTTGTCTGCTTGACGGCACGGTACGGGCCTACTCCGAATGTACCTGGCAGATTGGATCAATGACAGATGTTGACCCAAAGGAATTCGTGCTCGCAGGCATCGTCATGAAGCGACTGGTCTCCGGCGAACAGACGGGAGGCTTGTTGAGTCTCTTCGAAAACCGAAGCGACGGGCAGACGAAAACACCAATCCATGTCCACGCGAATGACGACGAGACAGTCTACGTCATCGAAGGGCAGTTGGCCGCAATTGTGGCCGGCGAGGTCCGAACGCTCTCGCCCGGTGAGAGCATGTTTTTGAAGCGCGGCATCCCGCACCAGCTCGTGAATCCCGGCAACCAGCCCGTTCGCTACATCCTGATAGACACGCCAAGTGTGTTCGAGCAGTTCCTCGCCGAAGGTGGCCATGAACTCGGCAAGGGAGAGGTGGTCGGGCCGCCGACGCCTGCCGATATCGAGCGGCTCAAAGCAGCCGCGCCGAAATTTGGGATTACGCTTCTGCAAGACTGGCCAGCAAGAGAGTAAACGGTTTCGTGATAGCGGCTTGGATCGGCCGCTAAAGCCGATCCTTGCCCGAGAAACCACCATTGGCTAGCCATCCGCAATCCAATCCGAGAGGCTGCGGGCAAAACTTCGCGGCACGATGAGTTCGCACGCGGCCTCGCCGGTGCGCAGGAAGAGCACGGAGACATGATGGAAGGATGTCTGCACGGCGCGGCCCGGAGCGGCGGCCGGCGCGTGCCAGTCGACGGTAATGCAGCCGGACAGAAGCCTTGCGATGTCAGGGCCGGCCATTTTCAAACGAACACGACCTTCGCCGAGGGGAACAGAACAGCCGAGATCGGGGTCGACGGAAAGCGCGGGCGCTTGCGTGCCTTCGTCGAGAACCAGCCAGAGGCGGCGAGGTGCAATGCGGATGATTAGAAGCCCCTTGTGGCGAACGGTCTCTCCGACCGAAGCGGGAAGTTTCGTGCCGAGCGACGCCGAGACGCTCTTTTCGAATTGTCTCAGTGTCCCGTCCCAGCCCTCGATCTGGATAAGCGGACAATCGGCCACGGATAGGCTGAAATCCCGAGAAGAGGTCAAGCTAGCCATGCAGCCGTTCTCCCTGTGGATCGAGGAATACTGGCGAGACAATGCGGGCGCGAACTGTTTCGGCCTTCATCGGATAGACCGCCACGACCTCGCTTCCTTCTGCCGCGACATCGCCGGCAAGCAGGGCCAGCCCGACATAATGGCCGCGCTCGGGGCTGAAAGTGACGGAGGTGATGCGACCGCGCCCATGGCCATAGGGTTTCTCATCCGGCAGGAACAGGATGGCGCCGCCGCGCAGGCGTTTTCCGTCCTCGATGCATTCCAGTCCGACCAGGCGCTGCCGGTTGGGCGCGTGGAGGGCAGGGCGCCGTCGCAGGACGTCGCCGACGAAGCCGCTGCGCTTGCCGGCCATGCGGCCGAGGCCGAGATCGTCGAGCGTCGTGCGTCCATCGATTTCAGGTCCGGCGACATGGCTCTTTTCGACGCGCAGCGCACCTAGCGCCTCGACGCCGTAAGGCTTCAGGTCGAATGGTCTGCCGGCTTCGAGCAGACGGCTCCAGAGCTGTTCACCGGCAGTGGCGCCGGTATAGACTTCGTAAGCGCGCTCGCCGGAATAACTGAGACGTAGGATGCGGAGCGCACGGCCCCCCCATCCGCTTTCGAGTAGTCCCATATGCGAAAGCGCCGCGTCGGAAACGTCGAGAGCGGGAAACGCTGCATTCAGGATCGCGCGGCTGTTAGGCCCGGCAACCGACATCGCCGCCCATTCGTCGCTGACCGAAGTGACGGCCACGCGCAAATCCGGCCAGGCCGTGTCGAGCAGGAATTCGAGACGCGACAGCACATCGGCGGCCTTGGCGGTCGAAGTGGTCATGAAGAACCGGTTTTCCGCCAGCCGCGTCGTGGTGCCGTCGTCGAAGACGATGCCGTCGTCGCGCAGCATGACGCCGTAGCGGGCGCGGCCGACCGCCAGCTTGGCAAAGCCGTTGGCGTAGACGCGGTCGAGGAAGATTGCCGCATCCGGGCCTTGGACGTCGATCTTGCCGAGCGTGGAGATGTCCATCAGCCCCGCGGCCTGACGTACATTCCGCATTTCGGCGACATAGGCTTCATTCACGTCATGTCCGGACTGCCGGTAGAAATAGGGCCGCATCCAGAGCCCCACCTCGAGCATCTCGGCGCCGTTGGCCATGTGCCAGTCGTGCATTGGCGTGCGGCGGATCGGCTTGAAATGATGGCCGATGGCGCGCCCGGCAAGCGCCCCGATGGCAACCGGCGTATAGGGCGGGCGGAAGGTCGTGACGCCGGTCTCGGGAATCGTTGCGTTGCGCAGCGCCGCCATCGCGGCAAGCGCCGGAAAATTGCTGGTCTTGCCTTGATCGGTACCCATGCCGAGCGTGGTGTAGCGCTTCAGATGCTCGACCGATTCATAGCCCTCGCGATGGGCGAGTTCGATATCCCTCGTCGTCACATCCATCTGAAAATCGACGAAGGCTTTTCCATGTCCGACGGAAGGCGCTTCGCGAAGTAGCGTCGTGGCGGTGTCGCCGAGATCGAGTTTGGCCGGAGCGGGAACCGGCGCCGACTTGCCGCCGGAGGCTGCCGCGTCGATGCCGGCGCGATGACCGTCCTCGATGGCATCGGCAGTTGCATAGGCCCCAATCATCGCGCCGGCACCTAGCCGGCCGGCCGGAAACGCGCCCGGCACGAAGCCGCCGATATCGTCGCGATAGACAGGTTTGACACCGAGGTGCGAGGTGAGATGCACGGTTGGCGACCAGCCGCCGGACACGCAGACCAGGTCGCAGGCGGCCGAGGACTGGCCCTCCGGCCCGTTGAGCGTTACGTGCCTGACGGCATGGCCGCCGTGCAGGTCGACGATCCGCGTCCCGGCCCGTATCATTACGCCGAGCCGTGCGGCTTCCGCGGCAAGTGCTGCGGGCGGGACTGCGCGCAGATCCGCAACCGTCACCTCCGCGCCGGCTGCGGCATAGTCGAAGGCGGTGCGCCAGGCACCGTCATTGGTGGTGGCGACAATGATTTTCTTGCCCGGCAGGACAGCGAAACGGTTGAGATAGGTCCGGGCGGCTGAGGCAAGCAGGACGCCGGGCCGGTCATTGTTCGAGAACACCATCGGTCGCTCGATGGCGCCAGTGGCGAAAACGATCGAGCGGGCGCGCAGCATGGTGACCGTTTGCCGCGCCTCGCCGTTCGGCTTCGGACCGGTTGGATCGCGCTGTTCGACCAGCCCGATGACATTGCCGTCATAGCTGCCGAAAGCGGTTGTCCGCTTCATCAGCACGACGGTTTCGAAGCCCTTCAACTCGGCCTCGGCCTGCCTCAACCATGCGGCCGCTGCGCTGTCGGACGGTTCCGCCAGAAGCTGGCCGCCAAGCAGGAAATCCTGCTCGATCAGCGCGACCCGCGCCCCGGCCGCGGCGGCTGCCCGCGCTGCTGACAATCCCGCCGGGCCGCCGCCGACAATTGCGACATCGGCGAAAGCATGACGAACCTCGTAGCGGTCGGGATCCGGGCCGGTGCCGGCTCTGCCCAGACCGGCCGCCTTGCGGATAAAGTGCTCGTAGAACATCCAGGCGCGGCGCGTCGGGCCCATGAAGGTCTTGTAGTAGAAGCCGGCGGACAGAAACGGCGCCAACAGCCCGTTGACGCTTTGTACGTCGAAGGCCAGCGAAGGCCAGCGATTCTGGCTTTCCACGTCCATGCTGTTGGCGAGTTCCAGTGTCGTCGCCGGCAGGTTCGGCTCGCGCCTGCCTGCGATCCCGAGCGTAACCAGCGCATTCGGTTCCTCCGGCCCGGCGGAAAAGATGCCGCGCGGGCGATGATATTTGAAGCTGCGCCCGACGAGAGTGACGCCGTTGGCGAGCAGCGCGGAGGCAAGGGTGTCGCCGCGATATCCAATCAGCTTGCGGCCGTCGAAGGTGAAATCGAGCGGCACCTCGCGACTGATACGGCCACCCACCGGCAGGCGTTTGCGGTTCGAACTCATGCCGGTGATTTCCTGAGAGTTGATTTCCTGGCGAAGTCGACTGATGCGACGGCATGGTTGCGGGTGTCGCGTTCGACCACCAGCCATTGCCGGCAACCGGTCACGTGCTGCCAGTATTCACGGTGCGGGCCGGCCGGGTTTGTCCTGATATAGACGTAACGGTACCAGGCCTCCGGATCGGGATCGTCATGGGCCGGACGCGTGACCGAGGCATCGCCGCCGTAGCGGAACTCGTCATGGTCGCGCGGGCCGCAGCAGGGGCATTCGATGCGCAGCATTTTGTTCCGCCTCCTATTGCAGCCAAGCGGAAGGGCCGACGCCGGCCTCATCGAGCGTGTGGCCGGTGCGGAAACGATCGAGCCCGTAGGCCGCGATCAAGGGATGCGGCTTGCCGGTGGCGATCGTGTGGGCGAAGCACCAGCCGGAAGCTGGCGTTGCCTTGAAGCCGCCATAGCACCAGCCGCCGTTGAGATAGAGGCCGTCGATCGGCGTCGGGCAGATGATCGGGCTGGCATCGGGGGTCATGTCCATGACGCCGCCCCAGTGGCGCAGCAGGCGGACGCGCGAAATACACGGCATCAATGCAATCGCCGCCTCCGCCACCTCGCGCACGACGCCGAGATTGCCGCGCTGGGCGTAGGAATTGTAGCCGTCGAGATTGCCGCCGAAGACCAACCCGCCCTTGTCGGACTGGCTGACATAGAAGTGGTCGGCGCCATAGGCGACGACGTGATCTACCAGCGGCTTCAGTGGTTCGGTGACAAAGGCTTGCAGGACGTGGCTTTCGATCGGCAGTTCAAGGCCGGCCTTGGCACCGAGCACGGATGTATGCCCGGCAACAGCGAGGCCGACCTTGCCGGCGCCGATCCGGCCTTTCGTCGTTTCGACGCCGACGATACTGTCGCCGTCGCGGAGGAAGCCTGTCACCTCGCAGTTCTGGATGATGTCGACGCCATGGCTATCGGCGGCGCGCGCATAGCCCCAGGCGACGGCGTCGTGGCGTGCCGTGCCCGCCCGGCCCTGGAAGATGGCGCCATGGATCGGGAAGCGGGCAGTGTCGGAAAAATCGAGATAGGGCACCAGCCGGCGCACCTCTTCGCGGTCGAGGATATCGGCATCGATGCCGTTCAGCCGCATGACGTTGGCGCGGTGGCTGAAACCGTCGAGCTGATCGGCCGAATGCGCTGTGACGAGCTGGCCGCGCTGGGAGAACATGACGTTGAAATTCAGCACCCGCGACATGGTCTCCCAGAGCTTCATCGAGAATTCGTAGAACTGGGTGTTGCCGTCGAGCAGGTAGTTGGAGCGGATGACGGTGGTGTTGCGGCCGACATTGCCGCCGCCGACATAGCCCTTTTCGAGCACCGCGACGTTGCGGATACCGTGGTTATCGGCAAGGTAGAAGGCGGTGGCGAGGCCGTGTCCACCGCCGCCGATGACGATCACGTCATAGGACGGTTTTGGCTCCGCCGCCCGCCAGGCGCGCTGCCAATTCTTCTGGCCAGACAGCGCGTTGCGGAAAATCGAGAGTGCCGAGTAGCGCGCCATACGTGCGGGCCTATCGAACGATCGGGCCGGCCGGCGTGCGGGTGAGCACTTCAGCACCCGCGTCGGTCAAAAGCACCGTGTTGGAGACGAAGTCATCGCCGCGACCGGTTCCCATCAGCCACGACAGGATGTGGAAGCTCATCCCGGTCTCGATCTCAAGGTCGGAATCGTGCCTCAAGCCGGTCACCGAATTGCCGCCGGTCCATGATGGCGGCTGGCCAGCGCCAACCAGGTAACCGCAGTGATGGCGGCGATAGTGGGAAAGACCGGCCTCGTCGGCGACGGCCTGCCAGGCGGCGTAGACATCGCGCGCCTTGGCGCCCGGCCGCAGCGCCTCGACGACAGCGTTGAACGCCTTGGCGGTCACCGCCGCCATTGTGGCGTCTTCGTCGCTTATGTGGCCGATGCGAATGAGCCGGCCGAGCGGCGCGTGGTAGCGTGAGATGCAGCCGGACAGTTCGACGAAGACCGGCTCGCCCCTGCGGTAGATCCCGTCGCCCCAGGTCGTGTGCTCTTCACCCAGGCGCGCGGCCGGGCGGATGAACGGTCCGAAGCCCGGCGCATGACCGCCGGCGCGGATCATTGCCGCAACACATTGGGCGGCGACCTCCTGTTCGGAAGCGCCATCCGAGATCGCGGCGATCGCGGCACCGGCGGCGGCGTCCGTCACCTTTGCGGCGCGCCGCATCAGCACCTGTTCCTCGGCGCTCTTCACCCGCCGCATCTTGTCGATCAGACCGGAGACGTCGCTCCACTTGGCATCCGCTTGCATCTGGAGTGCTACGGCAAGTCCATGGCTAAGGCCGGCCGTCCAGTATTCGAGGCCGATCCGCTTGCTGGACAGGCCGAGCTCCGCAAGCACCCGCGCGGCAAGGTCGGCCGCCGTTTCGCTGTCGGAGTGGCCACGGAATTCCGCTGCCTTCACCCGCTTCTCGATGGTCACCTTTTCCATCGAGCGGGTGACCAGGACAGGTTTTCCCTGGAGCGGGACGATCAGCAGGTGAGGGGCAAAATACCCCCAGTGATCGAGCCCGGTGAGATAGAAGACGTTCTCCGGCGAGGCGAAGACCGCCGCGTCGAGCTCACGCTCGGCCAGTGTAGTACGGACCTTGGCAAGGCGGCCGGCGATTTCGGCTTCGGAAAAGGGATTACGGTCCATCGGGCGTCCTCGTGCTTGTTGCCGGCTTGGTGGCAGGCATGGTCTTTTCGGCAGCCGGCTTCCCGGCCGCCATGTCAATCGATAACGATGAGTTCGCGCGCCACATCGCAGAGGCGTTCGCCGCCGCGTTCCGTGACGACGAACGATTCCGAGATGGCGATGCCGAAATCGTCGAGCCAAACGCCGGCCATGAAATGGAAGCACATCCCAGGCTGCATCTCGGTGGTGTCGCCGGGACGAAGGCTTGCGGTGCGTTCACCCCAATCGGGCGGGTATGCGAGCCCGACCGGATAGCCGACGCGGCTTTCCTTCTTCAGTCCGTTCCTCCGCAGGACTGCCTGCCAGACGGCTTCCACCTCTTCGGCGGTGTTGCCGGGGCGCGCCTTCTCGAGGCCAGCGTCGACGCCCTCGACGATCGCCTTGGCCATGTCGAGGATGGCTTGCCGCGGCTTGCCGAAATGTACCGTCCGGGTCAGGGCTGCATGATAGCGGCGGCGCACGCCGGCGATCTCCAGAATGGCGAGGCCGCTGTCCGGCAGCGGCGCGTCGGACCACGTCAGATGCGGCGTGCTGGTGCCTTCGCCAACGGGCATCAGCGGACAGATCGCGGCATAGTCGCCGCCAGCTCCGGGCACGCCCATGATCTGTGCGTGATAGATTTCCGCAATGACATGGTTCTGAGGCACACCGCGTCGCATTTTCTCGATGGCGCGGTTCATTGCATGCGTGCAGATCGCACCCGCCTCGCGGATCAGCACCAGCTCGGCTTCGGATTTCACCAGCCGCGCCCAATTGACGAGATCGTGGTTGTTGGCGAAGTGCGCGTCGGGCAGCCCCTCGACAAGGTGGGCGTGGCAGCGCGCAGTGTAATAATGCGCGTCCATCTCGACGCCGATGCGGGCCTTTCCCCAGCCGCGCGACCGGATCAGTTGCGCGAGTTCGTCATAAGGGTGTTCGACCGGCTGCTGCACCAGCCGTTCCGAGAACGGCACGATGTTTGTCTCGGGCAGGCCGGTGGTTAGGCGTGCGCTCTTGGCATCCTGCGCCCTGCCGAACCAGATCGGCCGGTCCTCCTCCAGATGGACGAGCACGCACTGCGGAACGTAGAACGACCATCCGTCATAGCCGGTCAGCCAGCACATGTTGGCTGGATCCTGACAGACGACGAGATCGAAGCCGGCTTTTTGCATGCGTGTCTTCACGCCGGCCAGGCGCTGCCCATACTCCGCTTGCGTGAATGTCCCGAACTCGTTCGCGGTCGCCACCGAAGTCCTGCCTTCTGGGTACGCTGTGGCCCTCTTGTAAATGGGCAAACCAGGCGAAATTGTGCACAACTCGACGTCAAGTTTGTTGGATAACTACGAATTAGCGCCGAATTTACATGGTGTCTATATCTCTGCTTGCGAAATGTCTAGGGCAGTTGTATACGTCTGATCAAGCAGGCGTCGACCTCGAAGAAGGCCGCGCCCTGGGAACCATCCACAGTTGTTCAATGGGAGAAAAGCATGCTCAAATCATCGATATCGCGCCGCATGGTCGTGAAAGCGGCTGCCTGCATCGCGCTCGCCGCGACGTCATTGACGTCGCTGTCCGCTCACGCGGAAACCACCCTCGAACGGGCCAAGAAGGACGGCTACATCCGCGTCGGTTTCGCCAACGAGGCGCCGTTCGGTTACGCCACGCCAGACGGCAAGCTGACCGGCGAAGCGCCGGAAGTCGCCAAGGCGGTGCTCGCCAAGATGGGCATACCGCAGGTCGACGGTGTTTTGACCGAATTCGGCTCGCTCATTCCGGGTCTCAAGGCCGGCCGCTTCGACATCATCGCCGCCGGCATGTTCATCACTCCGAAGCGCTGCGCTGAGATCAACTACTCCGAGCCGTCCTACGGCATCGGCGAGGCTATGCTGGTGGCAAAAGGCAATCCGAAAGGCATCAAGGATTTTTCCAGCATCAAGGACAATCCGGATCTCAAGCTTGCCGTGATGGCCGGCGCCGTCGAAGGCGGCTTCGCCAAGGAAGCGGGCGTTGCCGGTGGGCAGATCGTCTCCTTGCCCGACCAGTCCAGCCTGGTCGCCGCCGTCCAGTCGGGCCGCGCCGACGCTGCCGCACTGACCGCTCTTTCGATCGCGGACATGGCCAAGAAAGCCGACGGCGTCGAATCGACCAAGCCCTTCGGCGAGGTCGCCGGCAAGTCGGTGAAAGGTCATGGCGGCTTCGGCTTCCGCAAGGAAGACACCGACCTGCAGGAGGCGTTCAACGCCGAGCTGAAGAAGTTCCTCGGTTCGCCGGAGCATATCGCGCTGGTCGAGCCACTCGGCTTCGGCAAGGACTATCTCCCCAACAAGACGACCGCAGAGCTCTGTGCTGGCAAATAGGTTCCCAACTGCTGGCGGCGCGAAAGCGCCGCCCTTTTTCCCCGGGGGAATCGCATGGGTATCCGTACGCTCGTTGCCATGCTGGTCATCGCGCTCGTCGTGATCGGCGCCTTGGCAACACAGGAAAGCTACCGAGTGTTCATGCCGGGGCTGCTGCAAGGCGCGGTCCTGACAGTCGAGATCGCCGTCCTCGGCAGCCTGCTCGCAATTATCATGGGCGTGCTTGCAGCACTTGCAAGGATGTACGGTCCAACGCCGCTCAGATGGCTGGCCACGGTTTATGTCGAGATCTTTCGCGGAACGTCGGCGCTGGTGCAATTGTTCTGGCTGTTTTTCGTCCTCCCGCAATTCGGCGTCACGATCAACGCGTTCGTGGTGGCAGTGCTCGCACTCGGCCTGAATGTCGGCGCCTACGGATCGGAGTGCGTGCGCGGCGCGATCCAGTCCGTCGCCCGCGGGCAGTGGGAAGCGTGTACGGCATTGAACATGAGCCGCCCACAGATGTTGCGCCGGATCATCCTGCCGCAGGCCTTTGTCGCGATGATCCCGCCCTGGGGCAATCTGTTCATCGAGCTTCTGAAATCGACAGCGCTGGTTTCGCTGATCACGCTTTCGGACCTCGCCTTCAAGGCGCAGCAAATGAACCAGAACACGTTCAAGACTATTCCGATCTTCACCCTCGTCCTTTTGATGTACCTGGCAATGTCGCTGGTTGTGACCATCGGCATGCGGCTTCTCGAAAGGCGGGCGTCGCTCGGACTGGCGCGGGGGAAGGCGGCATGATCTGGGATTGGGGATTTGCCCTGGAAATCCTGCCGGTGCTCGCCCGCGCCGCCATCATTTCCATCGAGGCGACGCTGATCGGTTTTGCGCTTGCGGCCTCGCTCGGCCTGGTGCTGGCGGTCGTCCGCATCGCCGTGCCATGGACCAGCTGGACGATTTCGGTGCTGGTCGAGCTGATCCGCTCGACCCCGCTGCTCATCCAGATATTCTTTCTCTATTTCGTCTTTCCGAAATTCGGTGTCGTGCTCGACGCCTTCACCGCCGGGGTGCTGGCCATCGGTATCCACTACGCCGCCTATTGCTCCGAGGTTTATCGCGCCGGTTTCGACAACATCCATCGCGGCCAGTGGGAAGCCTCGATCGCGCTCAATCTCTCGTCCTGGACGACGTTTCGCGACATCATCATCCCGCAGGCGATCCCGCCGATCGTTCCGGCGCTCGGCAATTATCTGGTGGCCTTGTTCAAGGAGACGCCGTTGCTTTCCGCAATCGCCGTGATGGAACTGATGCAGACTGCCAAGATCATCGGCTCCGAAACGTTCCGCTACACCGAGCCGATCACGCTGGTCGGCCTGTTTTTCCTTGCCATGAGCCTGGTTTCGGCGGCGCTCATCCGCTCCCTCGAAGGGCTGCTCAACCGGAGGACCACGCGATGACGGAACAACCGATGGTCCGCTTCGACAATGTATCGAAACGCTACGGCACGTTAACCGTTCTCGACGGGCTCAATCTCGAAATAGCGCGCGGCGAAAAAGTCTCCGTCATCGGTCCGTCGGGTTCGGGCAAGACGACGGTGTTGCGCATGCTGATGACGCTGGAAACGATCAATGACGGTGTCATCTGGGTCGAAGGCGAGCCGCTGACCCATATGGAGAGGAACGGCAAGCTTGTTCCCGCCGATCTCGCCCATATCCGTAAAATCCGCGCCAAGATCGGCATGGTGTTCCAGTCGTTCAACCTGTTTCCGCATATGACGGCGATGCAGAACTGCATCGAGGCGCCGATAACGGTGCTCGGCATGAAGCGGGCGGACGCCGAGGCAAGAGCGGCGGAGCTGCTGGAGCTGGTCGGTCTGGCCCAGAAGAAGGACCACTATCCGTCACAGCTTTCCGGCGGCCAGCAGCAGCGTGTCGCCATCGCCAGGGCGCTTGCCATGCGGCCCAAGATCATGCTGTTCGACGAGGTGACGTCTGCGCTCGACCCGGAGCTTGTCGGCGAAGTGCTGCAGGTGATAAGGCAGATCGGCCGCGAGCATGATCTAACCATGCTGATGGTCACCCACCAGATGGGCTTCGCCAAGGAGTTTTCCGACCGCGTTTGCTTCTTCTATCAAGGCAAGATCTGCGAGCAGGGGCCGCCAAGCGAACTGTTTGGTGCTCCCAAGAACGAGCGGACACGGCAATTCCTGCACGCTGTCCTGGAGGCTGGGTGACGATCGAGACAAAGGCCAAGCCGCCCACGACGGTGACCGCCGCGCCGCCGCGCCCGCTCTCCGCGCGAGAGCGGTTCGAGCGCATCTACCGGATATTGCGCGACCGCATCTGTCTGCTCGTCTATGCGCCGGGAAGCCGTCTGTCCGAGGAAGAACTTGCCCAGGAATTCGAGATCAGCCGCACGCCGGTCCGGCGTGTCCTGGCGCGCCTTGAATCCGAGGGTCTGGTTCAATCCGTCCACGGCGTCGGCACGATCGTCACCGACGTCGATATCGAGGAATTGCAGCAGGTCTATCATTTGCGCCTGGAGCTGGCGCTCCTCGTCGGCAAGCTTTCACCGATCCCGCGCACGGCGGACGACCTCGACCGGATACGGGCGCTCATCGCGCGCTGCGATGCCGATATACTCAATCCCGACCAGCGCGCTTTCCTGCGCCTCAACATGGACTTCTTTTACGAGCTCACGGCGATGACCGGCAACCAGCCACTGCGCGAGATCAGCGAGCGCCTGTATTTTCAGGTTGCGCGCGTCGTCCTGAAGCTGATGCCGCAATTGGGCCTTGTCGAGGAATTCACCGCGTTCCGCCGCGAAATGGAAGAGGTCCTTGCCGCCGCCGAGATCGGCGACTGGGAGTCCATAGGGCACATAAGGCGGGCGCATATCTCAATGAGCTTCCGCCGCATGATGCGCCATGCAGGCGAGGCGAATCTGGATAAAGCTACACAATCAGCCCCTTAAGACTGGTGGACTGCCGTCGAGCTGGCTTCGTTTGCCAGGGAAAGCATGGCCGCCCGCCCCGATGCCGACAGAATTTGCCAGCACTGGGGATGACTAACGCCGTTCGATACTGCAGGTCCGCGCCGCCCTAAAGAGAATCCTCACTCGGTATGTTGGCGGGGTTCCAGACGACCTCCCACAGGTGTCCGTTCGGGTCGCGGAAGTATCCGGCATACCCGCCAAAGAACGTGTCCCGGGCAGGCCTGATGATCTCGGCTCCGGCACGGGCGGCCTCATCCATCACTTGATCGACTTCCTCGCGGCGCACAACGTTGTGGCCGATTGTGAACGAGGTCGAACTGATCGGCGCTTTGGGCAGGCCGGTGTCGTAGGCGAGGTCGTCCTGAGCCCAGATCGCGAGCTTCAACCCGCCGGACAGCGTGAAGAACGCGACGGCGCCATGCTCGAATTCGCGGCCGATGATCCCTTCCGTCGGCAAGCCGAGGCCGTCGCGGTAGAACACGAGGCAACTCTCGAGGTTGGCGACAGCGATCGTCAAAACCGAAATGCGCGGTTTCATGGCAGTCTCCTCTGGTTGTCGGAGACACCAGGATAAAGTCGGGCGACAGTGAAGACTTGAACAAAACGGCCAAAAGCGTGCCGCCAAGTCGAAGAACGCGCCGAGGTTTCACTCGCCGTGCAGCAGGTGATGAATCTGTCGCGGGGTGCTTCCTGTCAGGCGTCGGCTCTCGCGAACAAGATGCGCCTGGTCGGAATAGCCCGCCTCGGCTGCCAGGATGGCCGTAGTGCTGTTCGATTGGTTCGAAAGCCGCAGAAAGCGCTGGTAGCGGAGGATACGTTCAAGCGTCTTGGGGCCATAGCCGAAGCTCTCGTCGAAGCGCCGGCGCAACGTCCTTTCGCTCATCTCGAGGGCGCGCATCAACCAAGGGACGAGAGGCGCGTCGGGTGGCGGAGCGCGCTCGATCAAGCGATATGCCGCCTGCATGGGAACGTCTGGGGCGTCGGAGGCCATCTCCTCGGCGACGACCTGTTGGAGCGAGCAGGCCAGATCTTCGAGATTGTCGCTGGCGCGCACGCGGCTGGCGAGGCGCCGAGCTCGCGCTCCCCACAAATCGTCGAGCGACAGCCGCTGACCGACCAGCTCGATTTGCGGCACGCCGAGCCATGCCGCCGCCGTGGCAGGATGGAAGCGCAAGCCGATCACGACCTCGTCCGCCGCTAGAACCTCGGTCTGCGGCTCCTTGTCAGGTCCGGCAATTCGGAAGCTGCCTCCGATCCATTGCAGATCGATCGTTGCGTCGGGCATGACGACGATTGGCGGTGGGCCCGCCGGGTCCATTCGATGCACCCACACCGAAGCGAAGGTCCCGCGAAGCCGCGCCGACACTGGACGTTGCTGAAATGTGCCCGTTGCCTGCGCTGGGACGGGATCGCTCATCTCGCTCCCCTTCGGATTAGCGGCGGTGAACCTACGGCGCAGCGGCTGCGCCCGGCCGTCGCTCGAGACAACAATCTGCACGACCGACAACGTCTGCCAATCGAAACGACCGATTCATACTGCACCTCTTCTTCAAACGTCCGGAAACAGGGACTTTTGGTTTTCCATTTTGATGCGACACGGGCCTCTGTGACGCGGAAACTGGGT